>JAEEVE010000209.1 GCA_016290765.1 Muribaculaceae bacterium | reverse complement strand
GCCCGTGCGACGCATCTCGGTGGTAACATTCACCTCGCCCACAGCCGCTGCCGTGTAGGTGCAACCATGACGCTCGGTCACATCTCGCAGGGCACGCGACGACGAGAGGTTGCTCACCGTGGAACCAGGAGTGTGAGAAAGCACATAGTCGGCAACCGCCACCAGCGTGTATTCCTCGACAAAGAATTCACCATTCTCCATCACAATAGCCAAACGATCAACATCGGGGTCTACAACAAAACCCACATCGGCCCTACCCTGACGCATAAACTCGCTGATGCCTGTCAAGTTCTCGGGGATGGGCTCGGGCGTGTGACCAAAGTTGCCAGTTGGGTCACAATAGAGTTTCTCGACCTGCTTCACACCCAAGGCCTCAAGCAGCTTGGGGATGGCGACACCGCCTACCGAGTTGACTGCATCGACGGCAACGGTAAACCCAGCCTTGCGAATCGCCTCGACATCGACTAGCGGCAATGCCAGCACTTGTTCGATGTGTCGGCGCAAGTAGGTGTAATTCTTTTGTTCACGGCCCAAGTGGTCAACATCGGCATAATCAAAGTCCTCGGCCTCGGCAATGCGGAGTACCTCCTTGCCTTGAGCATCGTCGAGAAACTCTCCGCGCTCATTAAGTAGTTTCAACGCGTTCCACTGCTTGGGGTTGTGCGAGGCAGTGATGATAATTCCGCCACAGGCATCCTCGCCCACTACAGCCAGCTCGGTCGTGGGAGTGGTAGCCAGGCCGATGTTGACCACATCGAATCCCATGCCTGTGAGTGTTCCCACCACTACATTGAGCACCATGCGTCCAGACAGTCGCGCGTCGCGTCCAACGACGATGACGTTGCTCTGCTTGGTAGTGTTGCGACGGATAAACGTTGCATAAGCCGAGGTGAACTTGACGATGTCAAGTGGAGACAGGCCATCGCCAGCGCGGCCACCGATTGTGCCGCGGATGCCAGATATTGATTTGATAAGAGACATTTATACAGTAGTTAAGTTGTAAAGTTAATCTGAGGTAATTAATCTCGCTTCTAGAATTAGATTTGGCTATGGAAATAGCGCACATGATAGAGGTAAGGCTGCACATAGCTGATTTCGCTAGTCCACCCATATTGCGACTTGATGACGAGGTTGACCTCGCACTCTGCGCCAAGATAGTCGAGCGGCAACTGCAAGCCATAACCCCACTGCGATGAAGTGGCTAATGTGAAATCCTTGTAGAGGAAGGATGTCGGCAACTGGCTCATGTCGGTCTCGTTGCCACCCGATTGCCCCAAGACCCCTGTGGAATACCACTCTTCGAGATTAAAACGGGTGAATCGGAAGTAGATGGTCTGCGACAACTTAGCGCGGTCGTTCTTGCGGTCACCGGGGTTGATGACCTGCATATAGACATTTCCATCGGGATCCAGGCGGTAGAAGGGCGCATCCTTGCCCGTCTCAAAGACAGTGTCGGATGGCACCTCGTTGACCACACGCTGGCCTTTCAGGTAGGCGTTGGTCGCGTTGCGTTCCACATTGAGTCGGTCACTGTAGCTCTCCTGGTCCTTACAGGAGGTGAGCATCAGGGCAACGGCAAAAGCCAAAAGGGCAAATTTCTTCATTGTATTATTTCGTTGTTTGTTAAATTATCAGTTTGGGTAAGGTTGGTGGGGAACAACTCATCAAGAATCTGTTCGAACAACTTCACCGCTTGTTGGAGCGTTCCGTAGAAGTCCCCACCGGCGGCATTGACATGACCACCTCCATTAAAGTACTTGGCACAAATGTCGTTGACAGCAAAGTCTCCTACACTGCGACACGACACCTTGATGCACTCGGCATCCTCTCTCATAAACACGACCCAATCGACACCAGGGATGGCCAGCGGCTTGTTGACCAGGCCCTCGGTGTCACCACGTTTGTAGTTATAACGTTTCAGTTCATCTGCATCGAGTGTAATCAACGCCACGCGCTGGCGGTCATAGATTTTCATCTTTTGGTCCAGCGCATAGCCTTGAAGACGCAGACAGTCGGCGCTGAAGGTATTCATCGCCATGTTGTAGAGCCATTGCCGATTCACCTTGCGGCGCATGAGCGATGCCTGGATTTCGTAGAGCTCAGGATCTTCGCAGTTATACGAGAAGTTTCCCGTATCGGTCATCATGCCTGTGAGCAAGCACTGTGCAGCCCATCGGTCAATGAGACGCAATAATTGCAACTGCATGAGCACACGGAATATCAACTCGCAAGTCGATGATGCCTCAGGAAAAGAAATCATCACATCAAACACATTCTCGGGCTCGGTGTGATGGTCAATAAGCACCTTAGGGCAAGAGTTGCCCATCACCATGGGAGAAAGTTTGTCAATGCGATGCAGGGCGTTGAAGTCGAGGCAGAAGATGAGTTGGGCCGTTTCAATGACCTTCCGAGCACGTGACTCGTTTTGTGTATAGGTAACAATGGCCTTCACGTCAGGCAGGAAGAGCAGCGATCGTGGAATCATGTCTGGCGTTACAACAATGGCATCCTTACCAAGTCGGCGCAACACATGGCACAGCGCTAATGACGACCCGATGGCATCTCCGTCGGGTGACAGATGGCAAGTAATCACGATGTTCTTGACACCATTGATGAGCCGTTGCAATCGGTCGATGACCCCTTGTTCTATGATGGGTTGAATCATTGTTTTTTTCTAAAACCTACGAACTCACAAAATTAGTGCAAATTGAGCGCAAAACAAAATAAAAGACGAAGTTTTTTAATTTTTTTTCCTAGATGCAACCTAATTTATCAAAAATAGTGCAAATTGAGCACCACTACACCCCCAACAATTAAACAGGACCGATGGATATTCCACCGGCCCTGCGTAGACTGTGTCTCGTGTCAGTTATGACTAGACATCAATAAAGGTGCACCAGTTGTGAGTGTCTTCAAACTCACCCAGCTGGATAGCGCGCAGACGGTTGTAGAGCTGCGTGGTCCAATAGCCGGGTTTGCCATCCTTCGAGATGACATAAGTGAAGTCGGTGCCATCATCATAAATCTTGCCAATGGGCGTGCACACTGCTGCGGTTCCGCACTCAGCTGCCTCCTCGACCTCGCCAAGTTCCTCGACAGGCACAGGGCGGCACTCGACCTTCAGGCCCAAATCACGAGCCAGGTCCTGCAACGTCATATTGGTAATTGAAGGCAGAATCGATCCACTCTTCGGCGTGATATAAGTCTTATCCTTGATGCAGAAGAAGTTGGCGGGTCCGCACTCGTCCAGATACTTCTTCTCCTTGGGGTCAAGGAACAGAGCTGCCGAGTAGCCATTGGCCTTAGCCTTGGCGGTAGCGCCCATACCGCATGCATAGTTGCCGCCCACTTTCCAGCGGCCTGTACCCAGAGGTGCAGCACGGTCAAACTCACGATATATAGCCACGTTAGTAGGCTTGAAGCCTTCCTTGAAATATGGTCCAACGGGCGTTGCAAAGATGATGAATAGATACTCGTTGGCGGGGTTCACACCTACGCGAGGCTCGATGCCAATTTCCAGAGGACGCAGATAGAGCGAGCTGCCAGTACCATAGGGCGGGATAAAGCGAGCGTTGAGCTCAACGACTTTCTTGGCCATCTCGCAGAATAGATCGATAGGAATCGGCTCCATCATGATACCCTTAGCGCTGTTTTGCATGCGCTTGGCGTTCTCCTCGATGCGGAACAAACGCACCTTTCCGTCGACGCCACGGAAGGCCTTCTGGCCCTCGAAGATTTCCTGTCCGTAGTGCAGGCAGCTTGCTGCCATGTGCAGATTGACGGTCTCGTCGGAGCAGACCTCAATCTCGCCCCATTTGCCATCACGGAATGTGCAGCGCACATTGTAGTCAGTTTTCATGTAGGAGAACGATAAGTTGCTCCAGTCAATTGTTTCGTTTGCCATTTGCAATTAGATTTTATGTTTAATGGTTAATTCATGAATTCCTTGGTTAATCAAAGTGCAACTTTCTGTGTGAGGTTCCCAATCTTGACAATGAAGATACCTCGAGAGCCAATGCGCAATTCCGAGGTGCCGGGGTTGAGCGTGACGGTCGACACATTTTGGCCCAGGATGGTGAACACGCGCACCTGTATGCGCCGCGTGGTGCGGATAGTTATGGTGCCGTTGCTACCATAGATCTCGATGCCGTCAGTCACTCGAGGGTCAGTAAGACTGCGGCCTGGGACATCTCTTGTCTCACGCCACTGCAACTGGGCGACCGCTAGATTGCTCATTGCCAGCCCAATCACGACAGTCAATATGGCTAACCACCTCTTCATTGACACAGTGATGCAACATCAATCTGCAAAGGTACAACATTTTTTTTCATGGCACAACAATCGCCACATTTTTTTAGACGACAAATAGTGAAATTTGTTTAATTCGATTATTCCACATTTCAGGTATCGTCAATTAACAGAAGATTTGCATTGACAATCTGCTAGTTAATCTGATAACATAAAGCCATTATTTGTGAGTCCAAAAAAGGCACTAATTTTGGATAAATTAGGCAGCGTCTCGGCAACAAAATAAAAAACTGCATTTTTTATTTTGTTTTGTAGTCAACTTGCACTATTTTTGCGGCCAGAAATGGGGTATTAGCTCATCTGGTAGAGCGCTACATTCGCATTGTAGAGGTAGGCGGTTCGAGTCCGCTATGCTCCACAGTTTCCATCACAGCCTGGTGAATTTTGCCGGGCTGTGAGTTTTTTCTAGGAAGGTATGGAAAAGGTACAAAAAAGAGCAGCGCTGTGTTGCGTAGCTCCTCAGAGGGCGGTTACCTACTCTCCCACTAAATCGTACCATCGCGCGGGGTATCATAACGAAAAGAGCCCCGGACATTGTCATGTCCAGGGCCCTCAGGGGGCGGTTACCTACTCTCCCACTTTCGCAGTACCATCGGCGTGGTGAGGCTTAACTTCTCTGTTCGGAATGGGAAGAGGTGGAACCCTCACGCTATCACCACCTTTGTTGCCGTCGGCTGACGCGTCAAGCGTCGCCGTGATGTCTCGAGATCATCTGACAGGGAACGCGACAGTGTCATTCTTCACTGCCCATAGCTTTCACTTGTGTCTTGAACCAAGAATGTGGGGGCCAAGCCCCGAAGAAAAGCTTTCGGGTGATTAGTACGGCTCGGGTGAGGACGTCGCCGCCCGTGCGCCTGCCGCCTATCTACGTCGTCGTCTGCAACGACCCTCAAGGAGATCTTATCTTGTGGCTGGCTTCGTGCTTAGATGCTTTCAGCACTTATCCGTACCCGACGCGGCTACCCGGCCGTGCCCCGGGCGGGACAACCGGCGTGCCGGAGGTCGGTCCAACACGGTCCTCTCGTACTAGTGTCAGGGCCACGCAAATCTCCAACGCCCACAACAGATAGAGACCGAACTGTCTCACGACGTTCTGAACCCAGCTCGCGTGCCACTTTAATGGGCGAACAGCCCAACCCTTGGGACCTTCTCCAGCCCCAGGATGTGA
>JAEEVE010000208.1 GCA_016290765.1 Muribaculaceae bacterium | reverse complement strand
CCGCGATGATTCCTCCATCTTCATCACCGAGGGACTCTCGGCAAGCGGCTCCATCACCAAGATTCGTGATGTCGAGACGCAAGCCGTGTTCTCGCTTCGAGGCAAGCCTCTCAACACCTTCGGCCTCGAGCCAAAGAAGGTTTACACCAACGAGGAGTTTGCTTTGCTCCAGGCTGCCCTCAATATCGATGATGGCATCGATGGGCTGCGTTACAACAAAGTGATCATCGCTACCGATGCCGATGTCGACGGTATGCACATCCGTCTGCTCATGCTCACTTATTTCTTGCAGTTTTATCCCGAGCTCATCAAGACGGGACATCTCTACATTCTGCAGACACCCTTGTTCCGCGTGCTCAACAAGAAAGAGGCCAAGCGTAAGAGCCGCACAAGCAAAAAGGAGGCCAAGGAGCAGAAACCCGAGACCTATTATTGTTATAGCGACGAGGAGCGTGTCGCTGCCATCAACAAGCTGGGCGATAACGCCGAGATTACGCGATTCAAAGGACTGGGCGAAATTTCACCCGACGAGTTCAAAGACTTCATCGGGCCCGATATGCGACTAGATCGCGTCTCTCTGCGCAAGGAAGATTCGGTCAAGGACATGCTCGCCTTCTTCATGGGTAAGAACACCATGGAGCGACAGAACTTTATTATTGACAACTTGGTTATTGAAGACGATGAGGACATCACTGTACACTGACGAGAATCGACCCGAACGCCGCGTGGCGTTCTTTGCGGGTTCGTTCGACCCATTTACTCGTGGGCATGAAGACATTGTCTTACGCGCCTTGCCCTTGTTTGACGAGGTGGTCATCGCCATTGGCATCAATCCCGACAAGAAGGGTTTCTTGCCCATCGCCGTGCGCAAGCAGTGGATTGAGTCTTGCCTATTGGGGCACAAGAATGTGCGTGTGGTCACCTTTGATGGACTCGCCGCCAATGCCGCTGTCGAGCACGGCGCTTGCTGTTTCATCAAGGGCGTCCGCTCAGCGCAAGACTATGAGTATGAGATGCAGATGGCGCAAGTC
The DNA here is from genome assembly GCA_016290765.1 of Muribaculaceae bacterium. Classification (GTDB taxonomy): domain Bacteria; phylum Bacteroidota; class Bacteroidia; order Bacteroidales; family Muribaculaceae; genus Sodaliphilus. Next base: position 4,457 of record JAEEVE010000208.1, on the reverse strand, counting down.
AATCACGACCTGTGCGGCCTTGACACCATCCTCTTCTACACCCATCCCGGGTTGGCTCACATCAGTTCTACCGTTGTCCGCCAGCTGCACGCCCTGGGACAGGATATAGCCCCTTATCTCCCTGACATAGCGCCTCTTAACTTATTACCCAAATAGGATATGGTTTTTGCCTGAAACAAACCAGATTGAAAAGGTTTTTTGAAATGAGAAAGATTACACTTCTTGCCGCCGTGATGGTGGCTTTGATTACGCTGCAAGCGCAGCGTATACCCCAGAACCTGAATAAGCTTCTCCACGCCGAGTATGCCATCAATTCGCTCTATGTCGATTCGGTCGACGAGGATAAGCTAGTCGAGTATGCCATTGTGGGTATGTTGCAGAAACTGGATCCGCACAGCAGTTATACCGACGCTAAGGAGACCAAGGAAATGGAAGAACCGCTGCAGGGCGAGTTCAGTGGCATCGGTATCCAGTTCAACATGCTCAAAGACACGCTCTATGTCATCCAGACCATCCCTGGCGGGCCCAGCGAGCGTGTGGGCATTCTTGCTGGCGACCGCATCGTCATGGTCGATGACACCATCATCGCCGGCGTAAAGATGAAGCGCACCGATATCATGAAGCGGCTGCGGGGCAAGAAGGGAACCAAGGTCACTGTCAAGGTGCGCCGAGGCTCCTCGCCCGACCTGATCACCTTCCGCATTACCCGCGACAAGATACCCCTGCACAGCGTCGATGCCAGTTATATGCTCGATGAGCGAACAGGATATATTCGCATTTCAAACTTTGGTGCCAAGACCCACAACGAGATGATGGAGGCATTGGAAAAGCTCACCCAGCAAGGTATGCAGCAAGTGGTCATTGACCTCACCGACAATGGCGGGGGATATCTCAACGCCGCCATTGACTTGTGCAACGAGTTCCTGGACAGGGGACAGCTCATCGTTTACACCGAGGGACTCAAGGCGCCGCGCAACGAGGCCAACGCCTTCGGCAATGGCAAGTACAAGGATTTGCCCATGGCGATCATGGTCAACCAGTATTCGGCATCGGCGGCCGAAATCTTCAGTGGGGCCATGCAGGATTGGGACCGCGCCGTTGTCGTCGGTCGACGCACCTTCGGCAAGGGATTGGTGCAGCGCCCTGTGCGCTTTGACGACGGCTCGATGATTCGGCTCACCGTGGCGCGCTATTACACCCCCAGCGGGCGATGCATCCAGAAGCCCTATACCAAGGGTAACAAGAAAGCCTATGAGGAAGACTTGCTCGAGCGTTCCAAGAGCGGGGAGTACTACAGCCTTGACAGCATCCACTTCAACGACTCGTTGCGTTACACCACGCTCACTCATCAGCGCCCCATCTATGGCGGCGGCGGCATCATGCCCGATATCTTTGTGCCCGTCGACACCAGCGAGTACAGCACTTATTATCGTGATATGGTCGCCAAGGGTGTAGTCAATCAGTTCGCGATCGACTATGTCGACAAGCATCGCAAGGAAATCAAGTCAAAGTACCCCACATTGAGCGATTACGATGCACACTATGTGGTCAGTGATGCCGATATGCAGCACTTTGTCGAGGCCGGAGAGAAGGAAAAGGTGAAGTATGACGAGAAGATGTACCGCACCAGCGAGCGGGTCTTCCGCACGATGATCAAGGCACTCATTGCACGTGATGTCTATGCCGATGCAAGCGCCTACACCCGCATCGTCAACCACCGCAACCCCGATCTTGAGGCAGCGGTTCGGGTGCTCTATGACAGGGAGCGGTTTGAATCGCTCTTGCAGCACGGAAATCCCGATTACGAGCGTCTCGTCAAGAAGTAGGTCGGGCCTCCCGAGCCATCTTGAACAGTTCCAGCGGCAGGTGACAATAGCCTGTGGGGTTCTTGTCCAGATAGTCCTGGTGATAGTCCTCGGCAGGGTAGAAGTTGACCAGCGGGCCCACCTCCACCGCCAGCGGGGCAAACAATTCCTCGGCCACTTGCCGCACTTTCTCCTCAATCACTGGCAATTGTGCCGCATCGGTATAATAGATGCCCGTACGGTATTGTGTGCCCACGTCGGGGCCCTGCTGGTTCACGCTCAGCGGGTCGATGGCTTTGAAGTACATGTCCAGCACGAAGCGCAGGCTCGCCACCTCGTCGTCATAGGTCACACGCACCGTTTCGGCAAACCCTGTCGTGTCGGTGCACACGTCTTGATACGTGGGGTTCTCGCTGTGGCCGTTGGCATAGCCCACCTGGGTCGACAGCACCCCGGCCACCTGCTTGAAAAAGTGCTCGGTGCCCCAGAAGCAACCGCCAGCCAGATAGATCTCTTTTTTCATTGTACTGAGTTTTGTTGGTGCAAAAGTAAGCTTTTTATTTGAATTGGAAAAATGACCTTAGGAGTAATTATTTCCACCTACAATCATCCCACCTGGCTCGAGAAGACCTTGTGGGGCTACCTCTGTCAGACGCGGCCAGCCGATGAAATCATCATCGCCGACGACGGCTCAACGCCCGACACGCGCCAGCTGGTCATGCAGTTTGCCGCCTGGCTGCCCATCAAGCACGTTTGGCACGACGACCAGGGGTTTCGCAAGACGCGCATCCTGAACCAGGCCCTGCGTGCGGCCCAGAGCGACTATCTGGTGTTTACCGACCAGGACTGCGTGCCACGCCAGGATTTCCTCGAGGTCCATGCCAGCCATGCCCGGCGCGGCTGCTTCTTGAGCGGGGGGCTGGTGAGGCTGCCCCTGGCCGTCAGCCAGCTCATCACGCACGACGACATCAGCAGCCAGCGGGCTTTTGACTTGCGGTGGCTGCACAGCAGGGGACTCAAGTGCAACTTCAAGTGCTCCAAGCTGGCGCCCTGGCCGTGGTTCTCGCGCGCCATGAACGCCATCACCCCGGCCAAGGCCACGTGGAACGGCTGCAACGCCTCGGGATGGCGGCACGACCTGCTCGCCGCCAGGGGATTTGACGAGCGAATGAAGTATGGCGGCGAAGATCGCGAAATGGGAGAGCGACTCGTCAACGCCGGCATCAGGGGCAAGCAAGTGCGCTACACGGCCATCGCCATCCACCTCGATCACGACCGACCCTACGTCGACCCGCAAGCCATCGAGAAAAACAACCAAATTCGGCAGCAAACACACGACACCCACGCCGTCACCACACACTACGGACTGTGACACAAAGCAAATAACAGCAAAAGAGAGCGAAGTTCATCAGATTTCGCTATTTTTTCATTGTCGGACGCCCCTTTTTTTGTAATTTTGCGGGTTGTACGTTATTTAGACCGTTGTTGACATGAACATCTTTGCAGATTTACCCAACCGTCAAGCCGCCAAGTATGGCGATCGTGAGCAGTTGCGCTACCGCGACCGCGTGACCGACGCGTGGACCTCGATGTCGTGGAACGCGCTGCGCCATGCCGTTGAGCGGGTGGCGGTGGCGCTCTACGACCTGAACCTGGAGGAGCAGGGCCGGCTGTGCCTGTTCACACAGAACTGCCCCGAGATCTTCATCGCCCACTTTGCCGCCTTCTACAACCGCGCCGTGCCGGTGCCCATCTATGCCACCAGCAGCCGCGACGAGGCCGCCTACATCATCAACGACTCGGGGGCGAGCGTCCTGCTCGTGGGCGACCAGGCGCAATATGACATCTCGCGCGGGCTGTGGGCGTTGTGCCCCACGCTCCACCACGTGATCGTGCTTGACCCGCGGGTGCAGCTGGCGGCCGATGACGACAAGACCCTGCGGTGGAGCCAACTCATGGAGCGTGGTGATGCCGTCGTCGAACAAGTGGCACCGCAGGTCGAGAAACGTCGGCTCAAGGGACGGGACTGCGACTTGATGTATCTCATCTACACCTCGGGAACCACTGGCATGCCCAAGGGGGTGATGCTCACTCACAGCAACTTTGATGCCGCCATGGTGGCCCACATCGAACGCATCCCTGTCGATGACGAGAAGGATATCTCGCTCAGTTTCCTGCCGTTGAGCCACGTCTTTGAACTGGGGTGGAGCATGGTGTGCTTCATGACCGGTGTGCGGGTGGCCATCAATCTCAACCCCAAGGAAATCCAGAAGACCGTCAAGGAAATCGGCCCCACCTGCATGTGCAGCGTGCCACGATTCTGGGAGAAGGTCTACACCGCCATCAACGACAAGCTCGAGGCTGCTCCGCCCGTGTTGCGACTGCTCGTCAAGCGAGCCATCGCAGTGGGCAGGACACGAAATCTCAAGTATGTGCGCATGGGCAAGAAAGCGCCCGTGCTCATCGAGAAGCAGTACCAGTACTTCGAGAAAAAGATTTATCAAAAGTTCCGCCAGGCTATCGGCATCGAGAACGGGTACCTCTTCCCCACAGCGGGTGCGATGCTCAGCGACAAGATTACCGAGTTCCTGCATGCTGTGGGCGTGAACATCGTTATCGGATACGGACTGAGCGAGACAAATGCCTCGGTCA
>JAEEVE010000207.1 GCA_016290765.1 Muribaculaceae bacterium | reverse complement strand
CCAAGCGACAGCCTTGCTTCCAGGACCACAGCCAACCATCTCCATGATCCAAGCCTCGTTAGGGTCGCAAATACTGAATACTTCGCCTGTGCTGCAGTAACCATACTTCTCGGCCAGGCTCGTCATTACTTGAATGGCCTCGCGGGCCGTCTTAGCGCGTTGCAGCGCCAGGTCCATCAGCGAGCCATAGTCGATGAGCCCTGTTGAGTCTTTCAGTTCCTTGCGGCCACCATAGGTGGTCTCGCCGATGGTCACCTGCCACTCGTTGATGTTGCCGATGACACTGTAGGTCACGGGTGCCTCAGGAATCTCACCATGATACTCCTTGCTGTCGCGGTCAATGATGCGACGCATCTCGCCCGGCGCGTGCGTTCCAGCAGGCAGATAGTTCATGTTACGGAACGTGCCAAACGAGTCGGCGTTATAGGTACACATCACCGAGCCATCGGCACTGGCATTCTTCCCCACCATCAGGCTTGTACAAGCAAATGCGGCAGCAGTAGCCATCGCCACCGCTGCCACTATAATAAGAATTCTTTTTGTCATATTCAGGTTATGAAGCCTTAGTCATCCATTCTCATGAAATTCCCGGCCTGGTCAAACTCCAGGTCCAAGCCATTGGACAGCTCAATGTCATAACCTTGCACGTCCTTATCAATCTTAACAATGGCGATCGAGGGGAACTTACTCTTGACATAGTTTGCAATGGCCTGTGGAACAAGCGCCGCAGGTACAGCACTTGCTCTGCATTCGACATTGTCCCATTGATTGTTGCGGTCAAAGTCAATTTGTGTTCCATCGCTCAGGTAGATATCATACTCTTGCCCTCCATACTCGTTATCAACCTGAACACCAGCGATTGTGGCTCCGGGGAAATATTGTTGCACGAAAGTGTTGATAGCCTCAGGCACTGCCTGAGTCTGAGCAGCAGCGGCTGGCGCTGCCGGTTGGGCTTGCGGCTGCATAGTGTCAACTTGGGCCGTTGGCGCAGGTTGCGGCACAACAACCTGTTGATTAGCATCGGTATTCCCATTGCACGAGAGCAGGGAAACAGCAACACAACCTACGAAAAATAGTCTTATTCCAAAGTTCTTCATCGGTTCATTAATTATAATGATAAGGGGCAAATGAACCTTGCCCCCTATCTGTAGTTACTAAATTGTGATTAATCGTCAATGTCAATCACTTGGAATGTGCGGTTGTACTCAACTTCCAAGCCGTTGTTGAGCTTGACCTCATAGCCTCGACGATTACGGTCGAGTTTAATAATGGTGGTGCCAGGGAATGTCGCTCTAATGTGGGTCTTGATTTGCTCAGGAATCAAGGCCGAGGGCACCTGCGAGCTACGGCAATCGAAATCCTTCCAATTACCCTGCTTGTCAAACTCCACCTTCTCGCCACTGTCATACATGACGGTGTAATCGTCCCAGTCTACGGTAACAATCAAAGGCATCTTGTCGGCAAAATACTGCTTGAGCAGTGTCTGTGCCGCCTGCGGGAGTTGGTTGAAAGTAATTACTTGGTCGTGGTCGGCCTTTGCGTTGAAGCTCATGGCGAACATGGCTACCAACAAAAGAATCGATTTGATACTTTTCATTTTTAGTTTAGTTATTTGTTAAACATATGGCTATCTATTCTCAAAAGGGACATGCTTAGTCATCCATTTCCATCAGTACGCCCTGCTTGTTGAACTTCAGCTCCAAGCCATTGGCTAATTCCACCTCGTAGCCAAAGCGTTCTTTATCCAGCTTGTAGATGGCCACCGACGGGAAGTTGGTATTGACATAAGTCGCGATGGGAGCTGGCACCAGTGATGCAGGTACTGCCATCGTTTGACTATTGATTTTGTCCCACACCTTATCCGTATCGAAACTGATTTGCGTTCCGTTAGCTAGCACCACATCATATTTGCTGCCGAACAACTCCAAATCTTTCTCAGCATAAGTTATGGCCTGATTAGGAAAGTTCTGCTGTACAAACAATTGGATTTCTTGTGGTACCTGTGTTGGAGCAACCACCTGGTCGCCACATGCGACCAATGACAACATGCCTACAAGAGCAACAGTTATTAAAAGGAACTTCTGTTTCATTAGTTATAATAATTTATCGAAAGTATACTTACGGCGGCAAAGATATAGCTTTTTTCTTAAAAAGAAACTTTTTTGCAAGCAAAAAAAACAAAATAAGGTATCATTTCCCGCAACTTCTGCATGTGAACTAGCGTTATTGTGCAATCCTATTTCTCATTTAATTGCTGAATTGCTGTCTGCACTAACCTACACCTTTTTGTCAGCCGTGCTTCCTATGACCAGCAGTTACTTTACTGATGATCATGCCTACCACCAAGGGGCCCACAGATAAGGCCAGTAAACCACCTATCGTTTCAATGCTACTAACAAGTGTCTTTTCTGTTTCTCCCACTATCAATTCGGTTATTGATACTGCTAGCATCACAGACATAAACCCAGTTACTAACATCAAAAACACCCTCCAAAAATTTCCCCAGAAGCCGTAAGCAAAGAGTTGCCGATAAGTATAAAAATAGCACAAGGGAATGAGGAGATAGAAATAATCGGTGAAGAAGTCAGCAAGGTCATCAACGATAAGCACCTGAACGCTCATGAACACCTGGATGAAAAAACCTTGCGGCAGTGAGTGCTTAGCATTACGTGGCGCATAGCGGAAGAGATACCATGTAGGGATGAGAAAGAAGCACACACACGTCAACCAGCCCCAGCCTGGGTTCTCTTCAAGCCAAGCAAAGAACTGTTGCACCAACGGCGAACTGCTTTTCACAACTTCTTTAGTGACGTCAGTGACAACCAACAAGTGGTCAACGATAAGGCTGATGACACCCATAATGAGCAGCATCTTCACTGGCGGGAATGACACTTGTCGCTTGCCATTGATGTAGTCGCTAATGAAATAGCCCGGTCGGAACATGAGCTGCCACAAAGAATATAGCAGCGAGCGATTGTGCATGCCCCACACCTCGGCAGTGCTTTGCACCACACTCGCCCACGACACCTTACCCATACCAGCCTTTTGCGAGCAATATGGGCAATGATTGCCTACAAAGTCATTCTCGCAATTAACGCACCAGTGATGCTCATTCTTGTCAAAGCTCCAATCGAAGGCGCGAAGTTGCCACGCCTTAAAATGTTTATATCGCTGCCTGAAATTTATCGCCATTAATGTACAAACAATTGCGACCACAAAGTTAAGATTATTTTCTTAAAGAGAAGCCGTCTTCCGGAAAAACACAAAAAAGAGTTTAGAATTTGACAAAAACGCACTGCCTTTGGCATTATTTTTGAAAAACCAATTCAACTCTTAGATTTTTTTCCTATCTTTGTGCTACATGTAAATCATGTGTACAACTCAAACAATACACTCATGCCATCTATTAGCAAATACCTCTTGATGACGGTCGTCTCGCTGACCCTCGTCTTTGCGCTGACCGCTTGCGGCGGCAGTGAGCAACAACACCCTGAGCAAGCCACCCAAGCAACTGCCGCTGAACAGGGTGCTGAGCGGGTGGACGCGAACGGGAATGTGACTTATCGACCCGATACAATGCATGTTTACTATCACGGCGAGATTGACCCAGAGAAGACATTTATTGTGATTTCGAAGAAGCACTTGCAGCTGAACGTGTATGCGGTTCTTGAAGGCGACGATACGACACTGGTGGCGCGCTATCCCGTGTGCCTGAGTCGCAACAAGGGGCAGAAGGAGGGGTCTGGCGACATGCGCACGCCAGAGTCGGAGCCTGGCAATCCGTTCTACATAAAACAAATACAGGACGCGAGTGACTGGAAGCATGACTTTGGGGACGGTCGTGGCGAGATTCTCTCCTACGGCCATTGGTTCATGAGACTGGAGACACCCTTCAATGGCATAGGCATCCACGGCAGCACCAACAACGAGGACAAGATGCCCGGTCGCGACAGCGAGGGCTGCATTCGTCTGCGTGACAACGACCTGGAGCATCTGCACGACAACTATGCCCACGTGGGCATGCCAGTCATCATCAAGGCCGAGGACCAGGACTAAGAGGGGTCAGGCTCGCTGGCGCGAGCAGTCAGGGGTCAGGGTTATATTATCTATTATCATATTATCATATACTATCTACTATGTTAGTACGTTGTCAATGTTGTGGTCGGGAGTTGCCGACGCATGGATTCTGGTTTGTTTGTAATCAGTGTGGTTTTCGTGTATGCATGCAATGCCTGAGCAAGCATCAAGGACCGCATTCAAAGGGTGGCTACAAGTGCAGCCAATGCCGTTTTGGCACCATGGTATTCAAAGAAAGCCTCGATAAATAGCACCGAGACTCACAAAATGAATCGCATCGTCAGACTGGTTACTTGGCTCATGGTAATCACAAATACAGGCGTAGCGACGGCACAGGTGTCACCACCTGAGCCGTGCGGGCCTGTGCCTAGCGCAAAGCAGTTGCGGTGGCAGCAGATGGAGATGTATGCGTTTATCCACTACTCGCTCAACACCTACACCGACCAAGAGTGGGGCTATGGCGACGAGTCCCCTACCCTTTTCAACCCGTCAGATTTGGACTGCCGCCAATGGGTGACGGTATGCCGCCAGGCAGGGATGCGGGGCATCATCCTCACTGCAAAGCACCACTGCGGGTTCTGCCTGTGGCCGTCGGCCTACACCGACTACTCGGTGGCACATTCGCCTTGGCGTGACGGTCAGGGCGATGTGGTGCGTGAGTTGGCCGAGGCTTGCCGCGAGCAAGGCCTGGAGTGTGCCGTCTACCTCTCGCCCTGGGACCGCCATCATGCGCGCTATGGCGAGCCAGCCTATGTGGACTATTTCCGCAATCAGTTGCGTGAGTTATTGACACAGTATGGTGACCTGTTCGAGGTGTGGTTTGACGGTGCAAACGGCGGGGACGGGTGGTATGGCGGTGCCAACGAGACACGCCGTATCGACCGCACGACCTATTACCACTGGCCCGAGACCTACCGCATGGTGCGTGCCCTGCAGCCCGAGTGCCTGATATGGAACGACGGCGGCGACCGTGGTGACCTGCGCTGGATAGGCAACGAAGCAGGCCGTGCAGGAGTGACCAACTGGAGCCTTGTAAATCATGTAGGCGACCTAGACGAGCAACTGCTGCAGCATGGGCAGGAGAACGGCGACGCGTGGGTGCCAGGCGAGACGAACACGAGCATTCGTCCAGGCTGGTTCTATCACGCGTCGGAGGACGACAAGGTGAAGACAGTGGAACAACTCCTGGAAACATATTACAAATCGGTGGGGCGCAACTCGACATTGCTTCTCAACTTCCCCGTGATGCCCAATGGTCGCATCCACCCCGTGGACAGTGCCAATGCTTCGGCTTTCTATCAATTAGTGCAACAAACATTCGGCAATAACCTAGCCAGAGGTGCCAATGTAATGGCCAGCAATGTACGCGGCAGCAACAAGCAATATGCAGCGGTGAACGTGATTGACGAAGATCCTGACACCTATTG
>JAEEVE010000206.1 GCA_016290765.1 Muribaculaceae bacterium | reverse complement strand
ATGCTCGACTGTGCGCGTGATGCTTGGCTGGTTGGCAAGGACAGCCACGGCAATATCTATAAACCTGGCAAGAAATATCTGCAAATTTCGACTGACGAGGTCTACGGTTCGCTCACCAAGGACTATGACGAAGCGCATGAGTTGCATGTCGACGACGACCTGCGTGATGTCATCGGCTCACGGCATGATCTGAAGACCTATGGAGAGCATTTCTTCACTGAGCAGACTCCTATGGCGCCCCGATCGCCCTACTCTGCCAGCAAGACCAGCGCCGACATGATCGCGATGGCCTATCATGAGACCTACGGTTTGCCCGTCAACATCACACGCTGCAGCAACAACTACGGGCCCTACCACTTCCCCGAGAAACTGATTCCGCTCATCATCAAGAATATCCTCGAAGGTAAAAAATTGCCCGTTTATGGCAAGGGTGAGAATGTGCGTGACTGGCTCTATGTCGAGGACCACTGCAAAGGCATTGACATGGTGCTTCGCCAGGGCCGTGTAGGCGAGGTCTACAACATCGGCGGCTTCAACGAAGAAAGCAACATCAACATCGTTCGCCAAGTCATCGCCATCATTGCCCGCATCATGCACGAAGAGCCTCAGTACCAACGACTGCTCAAATGCAAAGTCGAGGATATCAACGATGGCCTGATTGAGTTTGTTACTGATCGACCCGGCCACGATATGCGCTATGCTATCGACCCGTCTAAGATTGCACGTGAGCTGGGCTGGTATCCCGAGACTCCATTCACCGTAGGCATCGAGAAGACCATCCGCTGGAACCTTGATCATCAGGAGTGGGTGCAGAGTGTCACTAGCGGCGATTACCAGCGCTACTACGACGAGATGTACGGGAACCGATAGTTAATTGAGAATTAAATCTAGAATCTCTTGAGAACTTAAAATCTAGAGCATCCAGTCAACCAAAATAAATGGCTATGAAAGGAATCGTTTTAGCTGGTGGATCGGGTACACGCTTGTATCCCATCACCAAGGGAATCTCTAAACAATTGATTCCCATCTATGATAAGCCGATGGTGTACTACCCTATCTCGGTTTTGATGCTTGCGGGAATCCGCGAGATCTTGATTATCTCCACGCCACACGACTTGCCCATGTTCAAACGTTTACTGGGTAGCGGCGAGGAACTGGGCGTGCAGTTTAGTTATGCCGAGCAGCCTCGCCCCGAGGGCTTGGCACAAGCCTTCATCATCGGTGAGGAATTCATTGGTGATGACACGGCATGCTTGGTGCTAGGCGACAACATCTTTTATGGTCAAGGCTTCACGGGCATGCTAAAGAATGCCTTGGAACGCACTGAGCGTGAAAACACCGCCACCGTGTTTGCCTATGCGGTAAAAGACCCAAACCGATTTGGTGTAGTAGCATTCGACGAACACGGTCGTGCCACGAGTATTGAGGAAAAGCCTACTCAGCCCAAGTCAAACTATGCCGTGACGGGGCTTTACTTTTACCCGAACGATGTGATTGAGATTGCCAAGAACATCAAGCCCTCAGCTCGCGGCGAGTTGGAGATCACGACAGTAAACCAAGTGTACCTGCAGCAAAACCGGGTGCATGTGCAGACGCTGGGCCGTGGCTTTGCTTGGCTTGACACTGGTACTGCCGAAAGCATGCTCGACGCCTCTAACTTTATACAGACCATCGAGACAATGCAAGGCGTACAAGTGGCTGCCCTTGAGGAAATTGCCTTCCGCAAAGGTTGGATTTCTGCCGAACAATTGCTGGCCATCGCCGAACCGATGAAGAAAAACCACTACGGTGAATACCTTATAAAGCTGGCAAAGAATGGTATTTAACGGCCCCTGCCTAATCAACCTGCCCAAAGTGAGCGACCCTCGCGGCAACCTGTCGTTTGTCGAGAGTGGCGCGCATGTGCCATTTGAGATTCGGCGAGCCTACTGGATCTATGATGTGCCGGGTGGCATGCATCGTGATGGCCACGCCTTCTGCCAACAGCATGAACTGATTATTGCACTGTCAGGTAGTTTTGATGTGGTACTGCACGACGGCACTAGTGAGACGCGCTACCACATGTCGCGCAGCTATTATGGCCTTTACGTGCCACCGATGACGTGGCGCAAGATTGACAATTTCTCAACCAACTCGGTGGTCTATGTGCTTTCGAGCGAATTATACGACCCAGCCGATTATATTGAGGATTTCGACCAATTCCTTACCCTTAAGCATGCCAACTCATGACCACAGACCCACACACTACATCGAGCATCGATCAGTGCCGTCTCATCACGCTTGACCGGCATCATCATGCCAACGGCAACTTGACAGTAGTGGAAGATTTCAGTCCCATTCCGTTCAAGATTCAACGCACCTACTATCTATATGACATTCCAGGTGGCGAAAGTCGTGGTGGACACTCGCACAGCAATCTTCAGCAACTGTTGGTGGCCATAAGCGGCAGTTTTGACGTGTTGCTTGACGACGGCGTGAAGCAACATCGTTACACGCTGAACCGACCCTACCAAGGCCTGCTCATCGCACCAGGCATCTGGCGTGTACTAGAGAATTTTTCGTCTGGTTCGGTGTGCCTGTGCCTCGCCAGCGAGCACTATAATGAGAAGGACTATGTGCGTGAATATGAAGAATTTCTGAAACGAACCAGTAACAAGCGAGCACAATGAGATACCCCTTTCTAGACCTTGCCAAGACGCAGGCAGGCTATGTCGACGAACTGAAAGCGTCTGCCAACGCCGTGATTGAAAGTGGCCGTTTCCTGCACGGGCCAGAAACCGAGCGATTGGAGCATGAGATTGCAACATTGTGCCAAGTGCGCAACTGTGTGTCGGTCAGCAATGGTCTGGATGCCCTGCGGTTGATTCTACGCGCATATATCGAGTTGGGACATCTGGAGCCTGGCGACAAAGTGATTGTGCCAGCCAACACCTATATTGCATCAGTACTCGCTATCACCGACAATGGACTCGTGCCTGTGCTATGTGATGTGGATCCCAACACTTTGAATCTAGATGCATCGCTGATCGACAACATGATGGATAGCCATGTTAAGGCAGTGATGCCAGTTCACCTCTACGGCACACCATGCTGCGATCAATTGCTGCTCGACATGATTGCCAAATACAAGTTGTTAATGATTGAGGACAACGCACAAGCAGTCGGAGCAAAGGCGGCATGCAACGGCCTTAACGGCACTAGAATGACAGGTGGATTGGGGCACGCAGCAGGCATTAGCTTTTACCCCACCAAGAACCTGGGAGCCCTGGGCGACGGTGGTGCAGTCACTACCAATGACGATAAGTTGGCACAGACCGTTCGTGCCCTGGCAAACTATGGCAGTGAACGCCGCTACCATAATATCTACTGTGGCCTAAACTGTCGCCTTGACGAGATACAGGCTGCTATGCTCCGCGTCAAGCTGCGCCATTTTGAGCAAGAAAACGCAGTACGCCGCGAGGTTGCTGCGACCTATGCCAACAGCATCACCCACCCGCTAGTGGTGACTCCAACCATCTTTAACAGCATGCAGCAAGTATGGCATCAATATGTGATTCGTGTAACAGATGGAAAGCGTGACGCGTTTCGCACCTACCTACAAGAACAGGGTGTAGGTACCGACATTCACTATGCCACCCCGCCCCACCTTCAGCCCTGTTACCGCAATCTGACACATGCCCCACTTCCTCTTACCGAGCAACTGGCTAGCGAGATAGTGAGTTTACCCATTGCTGCGCCCATCACACCTGCTTCGGCTCGTGAAATCGCAGACATAATCAATCACTTCGGCAGATAAATGTTAAAAAACGTGTAATTGTCTGCAAAATTGTCGTTTGGAAGTTGCCAATCGACAATTTTGTTGTAATTTTGCACCGCTTTTTAGCAAAAACAATTTAACAAACTAATTTAAAACGTATTATGAACAAGTACGAAACCGTTTTCATTTTAACTCCCGTTTTGTCTGATGTTCAGATGAAGGAAGCGGTAGACAAGTTCAAGAAGGTGCTCACCGATGCTGATGCCACCATCGTGAACGAAGAGAATTGGGGCCTGCGCAAGCTGGCTTACCCCATCGAGAAAAAGACTACCGGATTTTACAACCTGCTTGAGTTTGATGCTGACCCCACCGTGGTAGCCAAGCTTGAGACCGCATTTCGCCGCGACGAGAAGGTGATTCGTTTCCTTACCTTCCGCCTCGACAAGTTCGCCGCTGAGTATGCCGCAAAGCGCCGCAACCTGCGCAAGGCTGCCGCTGAGGCTCAACCCGTTGAGGAGGCTCCCGCAGTTGAGGAGGCTCCCGCAGCAGAAGTTACTAACGATTAATCAATTAGGAGGAAATAACTATGGCACAGACTCAAAGTGAAATCCGTTACCTCACTCCGCTGTCGGTCGACACGAAGAAGAAGAAATATTGCCGTTTCAAGAGAAGTGGCATCAAGTATATCGACTACAAGGACCCCGAGTTCTTGAAGAAGTTCCTCAATGAGCAGGGCAAGATTCTGCCTCGCCGCATCACTGGCACCTCGCTGAAGTTCCAGCGCCGCGTCGCTAAGGCCGTTAAGCGTGCTCGCCACCTGGCCTTGCTGCCCTATGTGACTGACTTGATGAAGTAACCATTTTAAACAGAAACATCAGATATGAAGATTATATTGAAAGAAGACGTTGCCAACCTTGGATACAAGGACGACGTTGTTGAGGTGAAAAATGGTTATGGCCGTAACTACCTCATTCCCACTGGCAAGGCCGTGCTCGCTACTCCTTCGGCACTGAAGGTGTTGGCCGAGAACCTGCGTCAGCGCGCTCACAAGATTGCCAAGATTAAGGCTGACGCCGAGGGCGTTGCCGCATCGTTGGAAGGCATTAAGCTCACTATTCCCGCTAAGGTTAGCGAGAACGGCACCATTTTTGGTTCGGTGAGCAGCATCCAAATCGCCGAGGCTCTCGAGGCTAAGGGCATCACCATCGACCGCAAGATTATCAACGTGACTCCCGTGAAGCAGGTTGGCTCGTATGTAGCTACCGTGAAGCTGCACAAGGAAGTCAGCGCTGAGATTCCCTTCGAGGTTATCGCCGAGAACGCCCCTGTTGAGGAAGCTCCCGCACAGGAGACCGAGGCTCCCGCTGCCGAGTAATATACTATTCCATCATAGCCGAAGCACTAGGACATGTTATTGTTCTAGTGCTTCTTTTTTGGGTGGTTCTGATTTTTTGATTATCTTTGCAGCCAATAGTGTGAGGCCACCTGAATCACCCTACAAGTGGACTTACCTGCTATTTCTATAACCACTTAATTATTAGACAATGACCAAGCATATCGTAACCTTTCAACTGACAGGTACTGAGCAAGAGCGACTTGAAATCGCACAACGATTCAAGACGGCACTGGAGGCGCTGCCCGAACAGATTGACGTGCTACAGAGCATCGAAGTGGGCATCAACGAGAATCCCGCCGAGCAATGGGATGTAGTGCTCACCGCCATTGTACCCTCTCTGTCAGATGTGGAGACTTACGCCAAACACCCTGCCCATGTAGCTGCCGCAGCCCTA
>JAEEVE010000205.1 GCA_016290765.1 Muribaculaceae bacterium | reverse complement strand
TGCTCGTTCGGGCATCGCTCGGGCGGTAAGTCACATGTTCGTGGCACCAGTGGTTCACCTCGAGCACAGCATCGCTCATCGACAGACCCTCGACACGTGGTTTGAGAGCATGGTAGAACACTTCACGGCTGTTGTCCAGATGCTCATTGTTGACGCGCACGGGCACCACAAAGTGGCGGAACTCGCGCTCGGGCACTTGGTCGCCCCAGGGCATCTCGCGCCGCGCTTGCAGCGACAATGCCACATTCCGCTCATAGAACGCCCGCGTATAATCTGTCCGATCAGGCAACGGCATGTATTGGTACAGGAACTCCAAATAGTCTTCCGCCCCAACGCCTTGTGCAAAACCAGCCGTAGCGCCCACCAGGCAGCATATCAAGAAAGTCAACAATCTGTTCATCATCTACTCAATACAGTAATCATGGTGCAAAGTTACAAAATAATCCCAAACCATGTAATCCTAATCAAAAAACAAAGGGAATTATATACCAGTTCTTCCCAATGTTAGATTTGTCGCTGAAAGCGACTGGTTTGAGTAACCGAGGGTGGAGCGCAGCGACACCTTCGGGCATAATGAGTACTATCATCCTCGCTGAAAGCGAGCATTTAGGCATTTTGGGTCGTCTCAGCAAGGTGCTCGCTTTCAGCGAGGTAGTCAGTGTGGTCACATACCGAGGTGTCGCTAACGCCTCGTCATCGGCAATCTCGGCGATGTCGCGCCAAATCTGAGCATTGAGTTCCATTGCATTCATGATTTATATAGCTTGATTGTTATTCAATGTGCAAAGTTAATATGTTTTTTAAACCAACAAAATATTAGAATAAAATAACGTGAGTTCGACGAAATTATATATTGATAATCACTGCGTTAGCAACTCCCCCTCTAAGTTAGAGGGGGTGCCCGAAGGGCGGGGGCGTGTGTTGCCCAACCAAGCAGTAACAACACACTCCTCCGTCGCTTCGCGACACCTCCCCTAGCTTAGGGGAGGACTTGTGTATCAGCAACTTATTTTCATCGAACTCACGTTAAAACAAAACCCCGTTCGGCTGGGTTTCCTGGCCGAACGGGGTTAATTCTTGAAGCAGCGTGAGTTACCTCATGTTTTTGAATTGATAGGCACTAACGTGTTTTCATTAATCAAACAATAAAAACAATATAAAACAATTTGTTGATGGTTGTTTTCATTGTTTGATATTAACGTGAATTACTGATAAGTCACCTTAATCGTCTTGATTACTGCGTCACTGCCAGTGATGGTGAAACTGTTGACACCGCTGCTAGAGAACGTGCAAGTGGTAGTGGCTTCATTAACTGTGGTTGTGGCACCCGTGTCACTGGAGGTGATTTGGGCATTTCCAACCACGTTTGAATTATATGACTCAACGACGACCTTCTTGATTTTTTTGCTGCCCTTGGCAGTCCAAACCACCTGGCCGCAACTATTTTCCCATCCTTGTTGAGAAGATGAACTAGAACTAAACAAATACAAGGCGTAACCTGTAGTGCTGCCATCAAATGCGTAAAGGGATATATGGCTTAAAACCATGTTGGCGTACTGGTCGTCCAATTCTTTAGTCTCGATAGGAAGAGATCCTCCAAGGTATGCTGGTATCTCGCTTGCGGCAAAGCCCAGAGCCTGCAGGCTGGCCACGGAGGTGTAGTCGTAGGTCACTTCCACCAGCTCGGGGGTGGGTTCAGTGCCACCCGGCTCCTTGCCGAGCATGATGTTGATCACCTTGTTCACGTCGCTGACGTCGACTTTGCCGCTGTTGTTGACATCGGCGTTGCCCGGATAGCTGCTGGCCTGTGCCTTGCCGAGCATGATGTTGATGATGATGTTCACGTCGGTCACATCCACCTTGCCGCTGTGGTTGATGTCGCCCAACAAGGCCGAGGGGGTGACGGGCGTGCCATCGTTCATCAGCGCGTTCCAGCGTTTGGCTGTCGCGGCAGCTTCGTGGTTGCTGGTGAACACATTGCCCTCGTTGTTGTTGGCCAAGACCCGCAATTGGCCCGGGTTCTCGCTCGTCGGGATGGTGGGCAGGTCGCCAACCAACGTGGTCATTGCAGCATCGTTCAACTGGTTGTTGTAGCACTCCACATAGCGCAGGGCGGTGCAGCCATCGAGCCGCAGTAAACTGAGGGCGATATTGCTGCAGTATGCATGGGTCATTGACGTGCAGCCTCGCAGGATGAGATTAGTCAACGAGGAGTTGTTCATGATGGTGACGTAACTGGTGAGCGACGTACAATTCTTGGCCGAGAGTCTAGTAAGGGTCGGAAGACTGATGCATGTCAATTCGGTCATTGTGGTGTTGTCGTCAACGATAAGTTCGCTGAGGCTTGATGAAGCAGTATAGGGAAGATAAATGTGAACTTCGTTCAAGCGATTGTTCTTGATTGACAGTTTCTTCATGTAATAGTTCTGCGGCAGGCTCGTCAACAGGTTGTTGTCGCAATTGAGCGTCTGTAGATTAGTGCAGGCCGCCACTTCGAGAGAGGTGAGGGCGTTGTCATTGCAGGTGAGCGTCTCCAGGGCTGAGTTCCAAGACATGTTGAGCGAAGCGAGCGAGGCATTATATGAGATTTCGGCTGTCGTCAGGGCAGGGTCGCTGGTCAGGCCTAAGTAGGTCAGCAGCGGATTTTGGGTGCAATGCAGGGTGTTAAAAATGGGGCAATTGTGCAGTGACACTTGCTCCAGTTTGGGGTTATTGGAGATGTTGACATAGAATAATTTTGCGTTATTCGAAGCCTCAAGATTGGTCAAGTTGGGCTTCCCATAGACTTCCAATTCTGAAAACTGGTTGCCCAAGACCGACAGGACTTGCAGGGCATCGCAGTAGTCAATGATGATTTTGGAGAAAGAGGTTAGACCATTTTCGTTGCAATATAGCTCGGTCAGCGCTGAGTTGTTGCTTAAACCGAGATAATTAAGTTTCGGAACCATGCTGCAATAGACCGTGGTCAACTGAGTGTTTTCGCTGGCATCGACGTTTGCAAGCTGAGGTAAATTGTTCAGATTCAATGAGGTGAGGTTGGTGCGGCAGCAATTGAGCTCTTCTAACGCGGTGCAGTCCGAGAGATTGATAGAGCTGATGGGGCAGTCGTTGAATCGAAGCTTTTTCAGTGCGGTGCAGCCCGTGACAGTGAGCGCAGTCAGTTGGCTGCAGCTAAAGCAATACAGTTCCTTTAGGTGTGAGTAATTGTTGAGGTAAAGCGAGCTGATTCCAGTCCTTAAGACTTCCAGCGACTCAAGTGTGTTTGCGCAGTTGAGCGAGAATCCAGTAAGATTCGGGTTGTCACTACAATCGACATATCTGAGTGCGGTTTGCCAGCTGAGGTCAAGGATTGTCAGCTGACAATTTGCACAATAGAGCAGTTCTAGAGCTCTGTTATAGTGCAAGTCAAGGAAGGTCAAACCTGTGTAACCGCACTGGAGTATTTTCAGGTTTGTGTTGTTGTCAAGGTCTAGCGATGTCAACCCACTTATATCTCTACAGTCTAGCTCCTCTAATGCCAGATTTTGGCTCACATCGATTGAGGACAATGAGGAGCAATTATCAACCTCTAGTACCTTCAGCGCAAGGTTATGGCTCATGTCGATGGCGGTCAGGCTTGCATTGCCCATTGCATGCAACTCTTCCAACGCCGTGAAGTATTTGATGCCTTCAAATGACCGAATGCCGGAATACCGAGCGTACATTTGGGTTACAGTGGCCAACTCGGCATCACTCAAGTAATTGTCATCGTTGATGTCGTACTCTCTGACTTTGCTACGGAATTTGTCATCAGGAAAGTTTGTGGTATTGATTTCCACTCCAGCCTGTGCCGCCATGGCTATCGCCACAGTCAGCAAGAATAGTAGAATCTTTTTCATATTGTATCGGTTTTTAATGTTTTTATTAAAGTTCTCAATCATTTTGCAAATATATATAAAAATCTTTAAACAAACACTATCTTTCAGCAAAAAAATCAAAGAAACACAAAACAGTTGTCACCAGGTTATGCTTTGCCGCCCGAAAGCGACTGATTTGAGCTTAACAACACCCCATCTATTGGCATACAAAGGTGCCCCATCTGTGGCATGAGATGCGAACGGCGGGGATAAGTCCAGAATTTTGGCACTTATCCCCGCCGTCTAACTATCAACTTTAAACTATTAACTATTAACTATTAACTGCTAACTACTTGGGGTTGAGGGTGACCAGGGGGACGAGCATCTCTTCCATCGAGATGCCGCCGTGCTGGAAGGTGTCGCTGTAATAGGACACATAGTAGTTGTAGTTGTTGGGATAGGCCAGGAAGTCGTGGTTGAGCGCGAACACGTAGGCTGTGCTCACATTGGGTGCCGGCAGGCCATAGCGCTGGGGCTTGAGGATCTCAAACACTTGCTTGGCGTTGTAACTCAGGTTCTTGCCCAACTTGTAGCGCAGGTTGCTGTTGGTGTTCTTGTCGCCAATGATCTTCACGGGGTTGTCCACGCGGATGGTGCCGTGGTCGGTGGTAACGACCACTTTCCACCCCATCTCGGCCATGCGCTTGAACAATTCGATGGCATAGCTCGTGCGGAACCACGACTCGGTGAGCGATCGATAGGCGCTGTCGGTCTTGGCGAGCTCGCGAATCATCTTGCTCTCGGTACGGGCATGCGACATCATGTCCACGAAGTTGATGACCACGACATTGAGGTCAAAGTTTTTCAGTGTGGCAAAGCTCTGCAGCAGTTTCTCGCCACTGGCCACATCGTTCACCTTATTATAAGAGAACCTCACCTTGCGGCGATAGCGGTCGAGGAAGGTCTGGATGAGCGGTGCCTCGTTGACGTTTTTTCCCTCCTCCGAGTCCTCGTCGACCCACAGGTCGGGGAACATGTGCTCGATGTCGATGGGCATCAGTCCCGAGAAGATGGCATTGCGGGCATACTGCGTGGTAGTAGGCAGGATGGTGGTGTACAGCTCTTCTTGTGCGATGGTAAAGTGGTCGGCCAGCAGCGGGCTGATGGTCTTCCACTGGTCCAAGCGGAAGTTGTCAATGACCACGAAGAACACCTTCTCGCCCTCGTCGAGCAGGGGCAGCACGCGGCTCTTGAACACGTCGTTGCTGCGCAGCGGGTGCTGGTCGGTGGTCATCCATGTCTCGTAGTGGCGGCGCACAAACTTGCAGAAGGCGCTGTTGGCCTCTTCCTTCTGCATCCTCAGCATGTCGGCCATGCCAGTGTCGGTGGCACTGAGGGTGAGTTCCCATCGCACCAGTGTGTTGTACAGGGCATACCAGTCGTCGATGGTCTGCGCCGAGCTAATCTGCTGGCTGATGTTCATGAACTCCTGCCGGTAGTCGCCTGCCACTTTCTCGGTCACCAGCTCGGTGCTGTGCAGGTTCTTCTTGATGCTCAGCAGAATCTGCATGGGGTTGACAGGCTTGATCAGGTAGTCGGCAATTTCGCTGCCGATGGCCTGGTTCATGATGTTCTCCTCCTCGCTCTTGGTGATCATGATGACGGGCACAGTGGGTTGCGCGATCTTGATGCGCTGAAGCGCTTCAAGTCCGCTGATGCCCGGCATATTCTCGTCCAGGATGATCAGGTCGAAGTGTTGGCCCTCGATGGCATCGAGCGCGTCACG
>JAEEVE010000204.1 GCA_016290765.1 Muribaculaceae bacterium | reverse complement strand
GTTGACAAAGGCGGCGACCACCACTTTGCCCACAATGCCGCCCACGGCACCTATCACGCCGCCAAACAAGCCGCCCTCGGTGAAGGTGAGAAAACTCACCACCTTGAGCGGAAGCGCCAGTTTGGCCTTGGCAGCCATCCAGCCTAGTACAATCCATATCACTGCCAGTAGCACGGTAGGCAGCAGGTTCAATGGGTGTTTCAGGTTGTTGATGCAGTCTTTCCAGTAACTTTTCAAGAACTGCCCTATGGTCATTCGTTCTTTTTCCATCTTTTATTCTGTTGTTCGTTGGATTATTCTTCAGGTGTTTTTACACGTTGCCGTTCGTCTGTGTCGTCATCGACTGGTACTCGGCATTGAGCGCGGCAATTTGTGCATCAAGCTGGCGCAGCATCTCATCGCGCAGTGGGCAGGGTTCCATGGGTACAAACAGCCACTCGGTCTCCCACTCCTGGCCGGGGCACAGCCCGATGGCACCCTCGCGTGTGACAATATAGTATTGTCCCTCGACCAGTGGTGCCTGGCTGTCGCACAGGCGGGCATACTCGGCAAGTTGCTGCACACTGTAAGGTTCTTGGGTCTCGTCGTCGGCTCGCCACGCCTTACACAGATTCACTGCTACCAGCACGGCCTGCATCATATAGGTATATTGGCCACTGTCGATGGCCGCGGCCATGCTCTCTTCCGAAAAGATACTCATGTTCGGTTCCATAATTCTTGATAATTGTGGTTAATAACCAAATATTGTCATGAAATAAGATTGGGCATATTTCGCAATTAGGGGAGGTCTGTACATATATCGAGCCACATTGATTACAAGCTCGATTTTGAGGCTACAACAAGACTTATCGTTAAGTTTACAAAGTTACATTTTTTTACTCAATTGACCATAACGCCCCAAACACTTTAACTAAAATTAACCCTATCAAGTGCGATTAGTAACCATTTCTTCATAATGCACAGTGCACAATGCAATCTGGCTAAGAAGTCCCACATGCCCTCCTAAGGGGGGAAGTGTCCCCCCTTTAGGGGTTAGGGGGACAGCAATGCGCTCTTATCGCCAGCGATGACAATGCGCAGTTTGTCAAGATTGAGATAGCGCTGTGCTACTTGTTGTAGCAGTTGTGGTGTAGCATGCAGCACGGTGTCGATCTGTCGGTTATAATACTCAGGATAGACACCATATAGCCATGTCGATGACACATAACTCGCCACGTTGAAAGGAGTGTCAAGGGTTTTGACTTGGTCACTGAGCATGAACTGCCTCACAAGATTCAATTCCTCAAGTGGAATGAGTTCGTCGCGCAGGCGCTGCATCTCGTGTTTTACCTCCTCGATCACCTGCCATGTGTAGCGCACATCGCACTCAGTTCCCACTCCAATGTATCCATCCTCGGCGCGGCCCGAAAGGAAAGCGTTGATGCCATAGGTGTAGCCCTTGTCCTCACGGATGTTGCTCATCAGACGGCTGCCGAAATAGCCTCCTAGCACCGTGCAAAGCAGCCTGAGCGCCAGATAATCGGGATGCGTGCGTCCAATCGCTTGGATGGTCATCGCCACTGCCGCCTGGACAGCGCCGGGCTTGTCGACCACCGACAGCATCTGGTCAGAAGGATGAATGCTCCACACAGGCTCCTTCTGGGCGGGTGTGTCATCGATCCATTGTGAGAACGCCTCGTCGGTGAGGCGCACCATGTCGTCGCTTACCTTGCCCGATAGCACCAGTCGGCAATGAGACGGATGGAAGAACCGCGCATAGAACGCCTGGATGTCATCGACGGTGAGCTGGAGCAATTGTTGCGGGTCAATGTCGGCTACCAGCGGATGGCCGTCGCCGTAATACAGCCGTCGCATCTCAACGCCAGCCAAGTACTTGACCCGGTTGCGTGTGGTGGCATAGGAGGCGGCATAGCGCTGCTTGTACATCTCAAACTCACTCTCGGGGAAAGTGGCATGCGCCAAGCCGTCGACCAGCAGTGGCAAGATGCGGTGATAGTGCTCGCTCATCGAAGACAACGAGAGTTCGCTCATCGTGTCATGGTTCAGCACAGTCTTCCATGCACCATAGTAGTCAAGTAGTTCGGCAATCTGGCGGGAGTCGAATTGTGCGGAGCCTTCCAGCGCCATCTGTGGAGTGAGCAGCGACAGCAGGGGCCGCGTCTCGTGCATAGTGCCACCGACGACATACACACTAATGCGACACACATCCTCGTCACCACCATTGATGACCCAGATGGGAATGCCACACGACAATGTCTGGCCTTGAGGGAAATCGAGATGCACACTGGTGAACGGTGTCACCGATGGACGTTTCGAGCGATCAGTCATGGCTTTGCGACTTGAGGAAGGCCTCGGCACGAGCCAAGTCATCGGGGGTGTCAATGCCGATAGTCTGCACTTGTGACTCGCCCACCCTAATGGTATAACCGTTCTCGAGCCAGCGCAGTTGTTCGAGCGACTCGGCGAGTTCCAATGGCGACTGCGGTAGATGCGTGATTTGTTCCAGCACCCGCGCACGATAGGCATACAGGCCGATATGTGCATAGTATTGATGGTGCTTGGGCCACTCAGCACATTCTATACCCCGCAGATAGGGGATGACCGACCTAGAGAAATAACGCGCATGATGGTTGAGGTCGAGCACCACCTTAGCCATGTTGGGATTCATCAATGCCTCGATGGACCCATCATGCGGGAAGGGACGCACCAGCGTGGCAATATCAGTGGCATCGTCATCAAAGCATGACATAATGGTGCGGAGCTGGCTGGGTTGCACAAATGGCTCGTCACCCTGGATGTTGATGATCACGTCTTCGTGTCCACCATGATTCTGATAGGCCTCCCAGCAGCGGTCGGTGCCACTGCGGTGGCTTGTGCTAGTCATCACCGCTTCGCCACCAAATCCCTGTACAGCCTGTGCGATGCGCTCGTCATCGGTAGCGACAATCACATGGTCCATTGCCTTGCTGACCTGACGATAAACACGCTCAATGACAGTCATGCCACCCAGCGTGGCAAGTGGCTTGCCCGGGAAACGGGTTGAACCATAGCGCGCGGGGATGATGCCAATAAAGTTGAGATGGTTCATTTTTGCGAAATTTTTGGCAAAGTTACTGCTTTTGTTCGAGATATGTGCAAAAATGTCAGTAACTTCTCACTTAGCACGATTTTTGCACATTGATAATTCAATTACCTAACGAATAATGACCCATCTAGAAATTATCCAGCAACGCGATGCCATTGCGGCATGCATTGACCGGCAGCAAATCGCTCAAGCCATTGAGAAGCTATCACAGCTGGCGGCCCCAGCGCCCGACGCCTCGTTGCGCGAGCGCCTTGAGCAAGTGAAGATGAGCTATGATTTCATGCTCCGCTACCTATCGCAAGGGGTGCTTGACCCACAACGCGATGATGTGCTGAGCCACATTGTCAATGAGTTAAGCCTGCTCGCTGACCAGTGTGTCGTCGCCTTACTCGAGCGTGAGTCAACCGAAGTCATATACGCACGCCGCCGCGAGCTGGTCAACACAGAACTTGGCAGCTTGCTAGGCCAGTACCGCACATTGGTCAACAAGACGTCGCTGCTATTGTCGGTCGACGCGGCGCAACGCGACCACGAGGCATTGTTGCAATTAACACACCAACGCGAGCGACAGGAGACCACCATTTTTAATAAAATATGGAGTTCATTCCCCACCACCCATGGTGATGCCGAACTCATCGAGCAGTTTCTCGCCGACGAGACAATGCCCCTGCCAGCTCGCTGCCTAATGGTGATGGCATTGTTCCTTGGTCTGATGAAATTTTATGACCAGACCAAGCTGACACTGCTCATCGATGCCTATGCCACGAGCCATGATGCCGAGGTTCAACTGCGCGCCATCATCGCCGTGTTGCTGGCCATCAACAGCTACCGCAAGCGTGTGGCACAGTCGCGCGGGCTGCAACGCCACATTGACGCGATGACCGAGGTGCCCACATTTGTCGACGACGTGGCAATGGTGATGTATCGCCTCATCAGCACCCGCAACACCGACCGCATTACCCAGCAAGTGACACAAGAAATCATACCTGATATCATCAAAGCTAGCCCCGACTTGATGCGCAAGCTGCGTGACCGTAGTGCCGATATTGACCCCGATGAGCTTGAGGGCAACCCCGAATGGCAACAGATTCTTGAGGACAATGGAGTGGCAGCCAAGATGGAGCAGTTCAGTCAATTGCAGCAGGAAGGCGGCGATGTGCACATCAGCATGTTCTCGCGGCTGAAGTCTTTCCCATTCTTCCAGACATTGAGCAACTGGTTCCTGCCCTATCACAGTGGACACTCGGTGGTGCAGGAGTCATTTGGCGATGACGAAAAGCTGATGCGCGACATGATTGCCCAGGCTCCATTCTTGTGCAATAGCGACCGATATTCATTCTGCCTAACCTTGCGGTCAATGCCCGAGAGCCAGCGACGCATGATTGTGTCACAAACCCATCAACAGATGGAAGGCATCGCCGAACTGGAAGCCGAGCAAGTTATTGAACAGCGCAACCAACGCCGCGATACCATAGCCACACGATGCGTTCAAGACCTATACCGTTTCTTCAAGCTCTTCTCGCGACGCAGTGAATTCCTGGCAGCTATGGATACCGAGATGGACTTCACCGCCTTGCCCTACCTCTCGGGTTATACTGACGCGCCCGACACCTTGCTTGTCATTGCTGAATTCTACCTGAAGAACGAATTTGACAACGATGCAGTCAAATATTTTGAGCGCCTGCTTGCCACACAAAATCAGACCGACCCGATTGTGCTACAGAAGTTGGGTTTCGCTCACGAACGCTTAGGCAACACACGCGAGGCTCTCAAGCAGTACAAGCGCTATGAGTTGGCTAATGACGATGACCTGTGGACTTTGCGTCACATCGCCAGCTGCTACCGTGCCCTGCACAAGCCAGAAAAGGCACTGGAATACTATGAGCGCATTGACCACATCAAGCCTAACCAAGTGTCCACCACACTCAACATGGGGCATGCGCTGCTCGAGAGCGGCCGCATTGAGGAAGCATTACAATATTATTTTAAGGCCGACCTGATGGACGACACCAAGCACCGGGCTTGGCGCCCCATTGCTTGGTGCTCATTCTTGCTGGGTAACGATGAGCGCGCTCTGGACTACTACAACCGCATCATCAATGGCAGCAAGCCCACCATGAGCGATTATATGAATCGTGGCCATGTGCACATGTGCAGCCATCGCATAGCCGACGCCATCGCCGACTATCGCCAAGCACATGTCATGGCTAGCGATGACGGTACTGCATTGCGCGAGGCATTGCTAGCCGATTTACCCCATTTGCGCGCCCGTGGTATCTGCGACCAAGATACTTGGCTGGTTGTAGACGCTGCTGTACAAGTTCAAGGCCCCTTAACCCTTAACCCTTAACCCATATGTCCATTTTTTCTCAACCATTTGATACACCGCATGGCTTGGTGCCATTTAACAGCATCACCAACGACATGTATGAGCCCGCAATTGATGAGGGCATAGCAAGGGCACAGGCAGAAATTGATGCCATTGCAAATAATCCTGAGCCACCCACCTTCGAGAACACCATCGTAGCGCTGGAACGCAGTGGCCA
>JAEEVE010000203.1 GCA_016290765.1 Muribaculaceae bacterium | reverse complement strand
GCACAATGCAGCCTAGCAGAACCCTAACCAATGCACAATGTATAATGCACAATGCTGCCTAGCAGAACCCTAACCAATGCACAATGCACAATGCATAATGCACAATGCACAATGCATAATACACAATGCACAATGCAGCCTAGCAGAACCCTAACTAATGCACAATGCATAATGCACAATGCACAATGCAGCCTAGCAGAACCCTAACCAATGCACAATGCAGCCTCTAACCTTTAACCCTTTAATAAATGACTTTAAAAGAAAGATATAGACGATTCAAGGCATGGCAACTCAATCCCTTCGATTGGAGCTATGACGAGAACGAGCGCCATCATTGCAAGAATTGCGGGTATGACTTTACAGGCAAGTTTTGTCCTCATTGCTCGCAGAAGGCAGGCTTGGGAAAGATATCTTGGAAGAGTGTGCTTCAAAGCACCGCCGAGGTATGGGGAATGGGCAACCGTTCTATGCTATACTCCCTGTGGCAGCTGATTTGGCGCCCCGGATATTTCATCAGCGATTATATCAACGGCAAGCGGCAAGTGTCGTTCCCTCCAGTGAAAATGATGATTATCATGGGCGTAATAACTGCCATTATCGATAGTTTTTTCGGCGTCCATGAACTCAAGTCACCTCCAAGCGACTCATCACTGGTCAATCAGTTCTTTGCCTGGATTAAGGAAAGTCCGGGATGGGGATGGCTGTTCATGACCTGTTTCTTCACTATTCCCACATGGTGTCTCTTCCGCTATGCGCCACGCAACACCAAGCACACGCTGCCGCAAGGTTTTTTCATCACGGTGTTCATGGCCATTCTGGTTCTCCTGGTGGACGACCTAGCCGATTTTTTTGGTGACTATTTTTATATATTGATTCCCTTATGCTATTTTTACGCCTACAGGCAGTTGTTTGGCTATGGCTTCTGGGGAAACTTTTGGAGAGTGGTCATTATGCTAGAAAGTGGTTTCTTTTTAGTGCTTCTGGTGATAACAATAGCCGAACTGCTGACGATAACACCCAAATCTTATGCTGAAGAATTCAAGGCAACTGGAGAGATCATATTATGTTCGGTGGTGCCCATTCTTGTTGGTATGTTTATCAGCAAAAAAACATTTAACCGTAGAGAGAAAAAGAAAGATCGCTTTGCTTGACAAGATACAAAAAATAACTGACTACTGTTTAGACAAGTACAAGTGGCTGCTGTCGCTCGTGCTGAGAATCAATGTTGTGCGTCTCAACAAAGAGAGATACACGCGCAAGGTAGTGCGTCGCTTCTATCGTGACAATGAGGATGAGATGTTTGGCAAGGCTCTAGAGACCTCATTGTCTAACGTGCTCACCGACAAGCAACAGCGGCAGCAATACAAGTCAATTAAACGTACTTTTGGCTCTATGGTATTTCTGGTGTCGTTTATCACTTGCTTCCCCGAGAGCATATTGGGAATTGTGATTGCCTGCGCCATCGACATCGCATTTTTCCAAGCGTGCCTCTACATGGCCATGCAGCGCATACTCCTGTTATATGGTACAACCGAGGACGAGCATGCCGACGAGGTCAAGTCGATACAAAAAGTCGTGGCCATCGAGAGTTCTGGACTCATGCTGGGCAAGTACCCGCTGTTGCAGAAGATGAAAAGCGTAGTGGGATGGCTGGGACGGCAAGTGGTGAAACGCATTGGTCCCAAGTACATGGCCAAGGCATCGAGAGCCGCCTTTATCGTGTTACGCCGCCAGGGAATCAAGTGGTTCTCAATTGTCATTGCCAAGGAGAAGGTTGACATGCTCTTCAGCCTGATTGTCCCCGTGACCTGCGCTTTGATTGCCGGAATTGTGTCGGTGATTATTTTCATTCCCATGTGCAGCAAACTGAGAAAACACCTCGTAAATAACTCCACTCAAAGTTAGGTATGGTGTCGCCAGGCGAAAAGAGGTTGCTAACGGATTGATTATCAAATAACAAATTCGTCGAATTCACGTTCATTTTTCGAGATTTCCAGCAATTTGCTTGGTTATCTCAAGAATTATACGGAACTTTGTGACAAAGTTGTGCATAGCAATGATTTTGGTGATTACTATTTTTACAACCACTAAATTACTAAAAATCAATGACATGTGCTGCTTATTCACTTTAAATCTCTTAAATGTTTAAATCATCCAACAGGTAATAATGATAAAAAACAGGTTATTACAGATTGCATTATTTGCGATGATTGCTTGCTCGTGCGCACTCATGTCGAGTGCACACAACAAACTCACCCCTGACGCGCAACTGTCGTTACTGCAAAAACAGGCAGCAAAGTATGACTTAAACGGCAAGAGAGTAAAAGCAGTTGAGGCCAACCCATTGATCAGGCTTGTGGTGGAGGTTGATTCCAAAGATGCCGTGAGCACGTTTGCGCAAATTCGTGAAGCTGGCGGCACTGTATTGTCAAAGCTTGGTCATCAGGCAGTGATAGGCATTCCTATCGACAAAGTTGACGGTCTCGTTGCCATAGAGGGTGTGAAAAGGGTGGATGCCACAAGCAAAGGAGAGTTGAAGACCGATGTCACACGTGTGGAGACTGGCGTGAGCCTGATTGACGGCACTATACCTGGCACACAAGATGCTTATACTGGCGAGGGCATCACCATCTGCATTGTGGATGGAGGATTTGACTTCCAGCATCCAGCATTTAAGGATGCCAACGGGAACTCTCGCCTGCGTTGCGTCTATCTTCCCTCTAATGACAGTGGCCACAAGTTCATCGTCGAGGATGATGAGGCCGGAACGATTGAGTATCCCGGCTCGGTGTTCGACACTCCCGAACTCATTGCCACCCTCACCACCGATGACGAATTTCGCGATCATGGCACCCACACTGCAGGTATTGCTGCCGGCAGTCGCTCTCCGATAGGGTTTGGCGGCATGGCTCCCGACGCCGATATTGTGCTGGTGTCGATTGAGAGCGAAGACGATGTGAACGAGATTGCCTTTCAATTTGCGGCGCAGTATTCCCAGCAAATAGAAGGTCGAGTCGTGGTTAGTGCAAGCATGAACACGCATAATGGCCCCCATAATGGCACCGGCACAATGCCTGAACTGATTGATGAATTGTCTAATCATGCCATCCCCGTGCTCAGTGTTGGCAATGAAGGATATAAAGCAGTTCACATTTACAAGGCATTTGATGAAGAAGATAACAGCATGAAGACATTACTTGCCCGAGCAACTCCTATTATTACCGAAGACGGCAGCATCTCGAGAATTGTCGCCTCGATAGTGCGTGGTTTTTCACGCAACACGTTGGGCGAGAACGATGCATTTAGTGTCCAGATTGGCATGATAAATCACAGCAGTGGAGAGATATTGTGGCAAACAGAGCCATGCACCATCACTCTGTCTCAGGATGGCTATATTGAAATATTGAGCGATGACGAGGAGATACTCAGAGATTATATGCAGGGGGGCTTCGTGGCAATATACGGAACAGTTGTTGACGGCAAGATTGATCTTATCGCTGCCGCGAATGGATATCTCAAAAAACGAATGCCATTCTTCATTTCGCTGTCGTCAACATCATCCATCGGGATGGACTTGTGGGAAACGACCGATGGATTTGACATGGTTGGCATGGAAGGTTTGGAAGGCTACACCCCCGGCGACAGCGAGATTTCGTGTGGCGATTGGACATCCACTCCCAATGTTATCAGCGTAGGCAATTATGTGGCAAATACCAACGCACGACTTTACAATGGTGTTGTCGCTGATGAGAGCGACCTGTTCCCACTTAACGAGATCAGTTTCTCTTCAAGTTACGGCGTGTCGTTGAACGGTGTGGCCCAACCCACTGTCACCGCTCCAGGCACCCATGTCGTGTCGTCGATAAACCACTATACATGTGACCAGGAGATTGCCGAAACAATGCAGTGGCAGGGATATCCCTACAGCAGCATGAGTGGCACCTCGATGTCGTGCCCAGCGGTGAGCGGCATCATCGCCCTGTGGCTGCAAGCCGCCCCCACCCTCACATTAGATGACATCAAGGAAGTGCTTGCCGCTACTTCACGCCACGACGAGTTCACCGCCATTGATCCCATCAAGTGGGGATATGGCAAGATTGATGCCGCAGCCGGCATTGAATACATCAAGGGGTCAACTGCCGTCCACAGTATCGAGAGCGACAAGCCAGCAGTTGATAGCAACCTATGGTATGACATCACTGGCCGCTCATATAACTCCAAGCCCTCGGCACCTGGAATCTACATCAACTCGGGCAAAAAAGTCTTGTTAAAATAGAGGCGAAACCTGTTTTCGCTAAAACTGTTTTCGGCAACAGGCAACAAAAATGGGCCCACATTTCTGCGATTTCAACAATAATCAGTAAATTTGTGACGTTGAAATATTAAACATAAGACGCACTAATAATGAAACGATTAACAGCATTCATATATGGCTTTTTCCTCTTGGCTGGGGTTGTTTTTGGGCAAGAACGCATAGTCTGCGATGAGACCTGCGAAATTGGTGCCGAGACCCGATCGGCTGCGACAAAGGGCGATGCTGGATTTGCGGTTGTGTCACCAGTTGGGCTGGGCACAGTGGAGCCCATCGACCAAGCCCCACGCTTGAACTCGCTTTCGGGCAAGACGATTGCTGTGGTCGGAGTCAGTTTCATGAGCCGCGTGACACATCCCGAAATCAAGCGCCTTATCGAGAAGAACTATCCCGATGTCAATGTATTGCTGCTTGACGAGGTGGGCACGGCAGGTCCCTACCCTGCACCGGGTATCACCCGACGCGCAAAGGACGAGTTCCAGCAACGCCTGCGAGACCTCCATGTGGATGCCGTCATCTCGGGCAACGGCGGGTGTGGATTGTGCACCCCAAAAGAAACGGGTTCGTGCATCGCCGCCGAGTATATCGGCATTCCATCGGTCATCATCACCGCTCCAAGCTTCACGACACAGGCCCGCTACACGGCACTCAACAACGGCGTGCCAGTGCTCCGCGTCGCAGAATACCCCAGTGCTTTCGCACTGGATGACGAGGCAACGCTCATCAAGAACACACGTGAGATTTTGTGGCCACAAATTGTGGACGCGCTCACCAAACCCATCTCGACCGAGGAGCGCAATCAAGGGCTAGCCGCCAATCATGGCGACCTGCGTGATGACGTTTTCTTCGGTACGATTGATGAAGTGAACGCCTATTTTACTGAAATGAAGTGGAGCGACGGATTGCCTATAGTCCCGCCCACCTTTGAGAAGGTGAGTGAGATGCTGCGTTTCACCGACTACCGCTGGGACGAGACCGTAGCAACACTGCCCATAGCGCACCGCAACACCACGGCATGGCATGTGGCTGTGAACGGTGTGATGGCTGGTTGCAAGCCCGAATATATGCCCATCCTGATTGCCTTGACAAGGGCACTCGGCGGTCCCGACTTCCGCCGCACACTGGCCAGCACCCACGCATGGGTGCCATTCTGTTGGCTTAATGGTCCTGTGGCTCGACAACTGCACATAGACTGTGGGCAAGGTGAGATTAATGAGGCGGCCAACATGGCGATAGGCCGTTTCATGAATCTTGCGCTGATGAACTTGTGCGGTTACTATGTCAAGCAAGACCGCATGGGCACTTTCGGCTATCCGATGTCATGGTGTATGGCCGAGGATGAGTCAGCATATAAAC
>JAEEVE010000202.1 GCA_016290765.1 Muribaculaceae bacterium | reverse complement strand
AGTTCACTAAGATTCTAAAAGAGGAGTTAGGGGGATTCTAACGGAAGATCTTGGTGCGTCGTAGCAACCAGGCATAGCCAGCGGCCAGCATGACCGACACAACCAAATAAATCAACAACTCCACACGGATGTGATGGCGGGTGAAGCCTATCACCAACTCGCGCACAATGGGGTGCATGACATAAACCTTGGCCGACACACTACCCAACCACACGATGGGCCGCCACTGGAGCCAGGGGTTAGCTTTGACAAGACTCACGGCAAACATTGTTGCAGGCAGCCAACCCCACAACCAGGAATAGAAGTGCCACAAGCTCCACACCATCACCATGCCGCTCACCAGCACTATCAACCACCATTGCCAAGACTTAATGCTGATGTGATCTAGATGGCGTGCCGCCACGATGCCAGCAACGAACGGCCCGACATAGCCTATCATGTTCACGCGCAAAAAATAAATGGTGTAACCCGTTGGAGCACAATACATCTGTGCCACGCCGCACCCTGCCACCAGTGCCAGCAGCAACAACTGATGCCACCAGGGGTAGCTCAGTCTGCGGTGCAGCAACAAAGCATAGACTAAATACAGTTGCATCGCCATGCCCAGGTACCAATAGACAAAGGGGTAAATCGAGATGTGATTGTAATGTAGGTTGCCCACGAGCAGCAACTCTGTTACACGGTCGCGCCATGATAAAGGCCAGTAGTCACGAACAAGCCAGAAAACCACAAAGGCTAAAATCATCGGCAACAGAACCAGACAAACAAGTTTGATATAGTGCCTGCCAATAAAGCCCCATCGTCTGAACTCAACTGGAGATTGCTCGTACTTCTTCACCAAGCCATAACCACTCACAAACAAGAAACCAACGAGTGCATAGGTGACGGCATGCGATGCCAGGTGTAATGGTAAGTTTAGGGTAGGGTGCAGCAACATCTGCCACATCGAATCGGCGCGGTCTTGATAGAACTGGAACTCATTCTCGGCAGCAAACCCGCGAAGGTGCAGGTAATTGTGCAGCATCACCACGATGATGCACAAGGCCTTGATGACAAGTCCCTCATCGCGAGTCAATAGTGGCGCTTTAGATCTCATGGTAAGATTCTGCGGCTCTTGTCGGGCAAAATGTCTTGCTCGATGTGGTCGAGGATGGCCTCGAGCTCGACACGCGTGCCAGCTTGAAGCATGGCGATGCGTGTCGAGCGGAAGTCATAGATACCCTTCAGAACGGGTGTGGCGGCAAGGTGACGACGGATGTGCAAGATACCGCGGCGCTCATCAATGCGGTCAATGCTTTCGGCAATCTGCCGACGTAGCAGTGCCATTTTCTCGCTGTCGCTGATTTCGGGCAAGGTGCCGTCGGCGAGATATTGTTTCATCTCACGGAAGATCCAGGGAGCGCCGATCGATGCACGTCCCACCATGATGCCGTCCACGCCGTAGCGGTCGTAGTACTCGGCTAACTTTTGTGGCGAGGTAATGTCCCCGTTTCCAATAATGGGGATTGTCATCCTTGGGTTGGCTTTTACAGCTCCGATAAGCGTCCAGTCGGCTTCGCCGTTGTACATCTGCGAGCGCGTGCGTCCATGGATGGTCAGTGCCTTGATTCCGCAATCCTGCAGTTGCTCAGCCAGTTCGACGATGTTTTTGCTGTCGTGGTCCCAACCCAGGCGGGTCTTAACCGTCACGGGTACCTTGACAGCCTTTACCACCTCGCGTGTGATTTCGAGCAGCAACGGGATGTTGCGTAGCATCCCTGCGCCCGCACCTTTGCCCGCAACCTTCTTCACTGGGCATCCGAAGTTGATGTCCAGCACATCGGGCTGAGCCGCTTCGGCCATGCGGGCTGCCTCAACCATTGATTCGACAGTTCGGCCATAAATCTGGATGGCGGCGGGACGCTCGGCAGGGTGGATGGTGAGTTTGCGCAATGTGCTGTCGATGTTGCGAATCAGTGCATCGGCGCTGACAAACTCGGTGTAGACCATGTCGGCTCCCTGCTCACGGCAGATTTGCCTGAACGACTGGTCGGTGACATCCTCCATCGGGGCCAGCATCACTGGCCGTTCACCCAGATTTATGTTGCCAATCTTCATTCTTGCTTCAGCTTGGAATCAATAGTAACACCAGAACATAGGCTATTTCATCGGACAGCCAGTGGCAATCTTCTGGAAGAAGTCGTTGCCCTTGTCATCGACGAGGATGAAGGCGGGGAAGTCCTCGACCTCAATCTTCCAGATGGCCTCCATGCCCAGTTCGGGGTATTCGACACACTCGATGCTCTTGATGTTGTTTTGTGCAAGGATGGCTGCTGGACCGCCAATCGAACCGAGATAGAATCCGCCATGCTTCTTACAGGCGTCGGTCACGGCCTGAGAGCGGTTACCCTTAGCAAGCATAATCATACTGCCGCCATGGTCTTGGAACTCGTCAACATACGGATCCATGCGACCTGCCGTGGTCGGACCCATTGAGCCACAAGCCATGCCAGCTGGAGTCTTCGCTGGGCCAGCGTAGTAGATGGGGTGGTCCTTGAGATACTGGGGCATTCCCTCGCCAGCATCAAGACGCGCCTTAATCTTGGCATGAGCAATATCGCGTCCCACGATAATGGTGCCGTTCAGACTCAGACGGGTGCTCACGGGGTACTGGCTCAGAATCTTGCACACCTCGCTCATGGGCTGGTTCAGGTCAATCTTCACTGCTTCGCCCTCTCCGGCCTGGCGCAGTGCTTCAGGAATCAGCTCATAGGGTTTGTCGTCAAGTTTCTCAATCCACACGCCGTCGCGGTTAATCTTAGCCTTGATGTTGCGGTCGGCACTGCAGCTCACGCCCAGACCGATGGGGCAGCTGGCACCATGTCGCGGCAGGCGAACCACACGCACATCGTGGGCAAGATACTTGCCGCCAAACTGTGCGCCTAGGCCAATCTTGTGGGCCTCTTCCAGTAACTGTTTTTCCAGCTCGATGTCGCGGAAGGCGCGGCCAGTCTCATCACCCATTGTGGGCAGGCCGTCGTAGTAGTGTGTGCTTGCCAGCTTGACGGTAAGCAGGTTCTTCTCTGCGCTGGTACCCCCAATCACGATGGCAATGTGGTAGGGTGGGCAGGCTGCCGTTCCCAGCGATTTCATCTTCTCGACCAGGAAGGGGATAAGTGTCCCAGGGTTCTGGATACGTGCCTTGGTCTCCTGATACAGGTAGGTCTTGTTGGCGCTGCCGCCCCCCTTGGTGACGCACAAGAAACGGTATTCCATGCCCTCGGTGGCCTCAAGGTCAATTTGTGCGGGCAAGTTGCAGCGTGTGTTTACCTCGTCAAACATGTTGAGAGGCGCATTCTGCGAGTAGCGCAGGTTCTCCTGGGTGTAGGTGTTGAACACGCCGCGTGACAGGGCCTCCTCGTCGCAGAAGCCTGTCCAAACTTGCTGGCCTTTCTCACCATGGATAATGGCCGTGCCGGTATCTTGGCACAGGGGCAACTTGCCCTTGACGCTCACCTCGGCGTTGCGCAAGAAGGTGAGTGCGACATACTTGTCGTTTTCACTGGCTTCGGGGTCGTTGAGAATCTTGGCCACTTGCTCGTTGTGGGTGCGGCGCAGCATGAACGACACATCGCGGAACGCATGCTGGGCCAGCAGGGTCAGTGCCTCGGGCTGTACCTTGAGCATGGGCTTGCCTTCAAACTCGCCCACCGACACATAGTCCTTGGTAAGCAGGTAGTACTCGGTGTTGTCTTCGCCCAATTGGAACATGGGCGCATACTTAAATTCAGGAATGTTTGCCATTTTCTTGTTATTTTAGTAGTTTTAGTAGTTAAAGGGAGTAAAGTAGTTAAGAAAATCTGCCCACAAGCCACCCTAAAGGATGTTCCCCCTTTAGGGGGTTAAGGGGACGGGATGTGGCTGGGCTTGGCTTGCCAGTGCTAGCCAAAGCGGGTCGTCGGGCACTGGGGCGGTGATGTCGATTTCTTTGCCCGAGACGGGGTGTGTGAACTGGATGCGGTGACTTTGCAGTGAGATGCTTCCGTCGGGGTTGCTGCGATCGGCACCATATTTGAGGTCGCCCTTGATAGGGCAGCCTATGGCGGCGAGTTGGCAGCGGATTTGGTGCTTGCGTCCGGTGATGAGTTCTATCTCAAGCAGATGGTAGCGGTCACTGCTGGCCAGCAGGCTGTAGTTGAGCACCGCCTTGGTGCTGCCTGGACGTTCGGTGGCCGAGGCGTAGGTCTTGTTGTTCTTCTCTACGCTGGTGAGCCAGTGAGTGAGCGTTCCCTGGTCGTGCGGGGGACGTTTTTTGACGATGGCCCAGTAGGTTTTGCGAACCTCGCCACGGCGGAACAACTCGTTCATGCGCGACAGACCCTTGCTAGTGCGTGCAAACACCACAAGCCCCATCGTGGGGCGGTCGATGCGATGCGTCACCCCGCAGAACACATTGCCGGGTTTGTTGTATTTCTCCTTGATCCATCGCTTGAGTGCCTCGACCAGCGGCTCGTCGCCGGTGCGGTCGCCCTGCACGAGCTCGCCTGCGGCCTTGTTGACGATAATCAAGTGGTTGTCCTCGTAGATGACTTCCATATATTTATAAAGGTGTGAAATCGTTTGCAAAATTACGACTTTTTCTTGATGTGAAAGCTATGTTGGTGGCAAAAAATCGTTAAGTGAAGAAAAACATGTTTTGCAACATATTTTTGTCTCTTTTTTGTCGAAAAGTGCAACATTTGTCTCACTTTTAACATTTGAAATTGTCGTTCTGCGTTTTTTTTACTATCTTTGCCCCTTGAAATACCGTCAGATTGTGTCATTTTGGCCCAGTTTGAAGGGGTAATTGGTTGATATTCAGTGCGGTTTTTAATTGAAAGTCGTGCACGATTGTCATCTATTAACCTATTGTAGGCTGGAGATGTCTGGTGGTCGGTAAAATCGTTTATAACTAACAAAAATAATAACAAAATTTAGTGCTTATGAGTCTCAAAAAATTACTTTTGCTCATTGTAGCCTCGCTGGTGGCCTTCGCCATTGACGCACAGGTTGTTGCGTCGGGTACGGTCTACGACGAGAACAATGAAGAGGTGATCGGTGCGACGGTCGTGCAGAAGGGCAAACCTTCGAACGGAACTTCCACCGACTTTGACGGCAAATTCACGCTGAATGTACCCAATGGTGCTCATCTTGTGATTACTTACATGGGATATGAGCCCACCGAGGTTGCAGCGAAGAGTGGCCTTAAAATTACTTTGAAACCAAAGGATGACGGTGGCGTAAACCTGAACGAGGTCGTCGTGACTGGTTACCAGAAGGTGGACAAGCGACTGTTTACCGGTGCTACGACCGCAGTGGATGCCTCTAAGGCTAAACTGGACGGTGTGGCCGACGTGAGCCGTGCCCTCGAGGGACGTGCCGCCGGTGTGCAGGTGCAAAACGTGTCGGGTACCTTCGGTACCGCACCCAAGATCCGCGTGCGCGGTGCTACCTCTATCTACGGTAGCTCCAAGCCCCTGTGGGTTGTGGACGGTGTGATTCTGGAGGACAACGTGGACATCAGCGCCGACGACCTCTCGTCGGGTGACGCTACCACGCTGATTGCTTCGGCCGTCGCTGGTCTTAACGCCGACGATATCGAGAGCTTCCAGATCCTGAAAGACGGTTCTGCAACCTCTATCTACGGTGCTAAGGCTAATGCCGGTGTGATCGTTATCACCACCAAGACTGGTCGCAAGGGATCTACCTCGATTAACTACACGGGTGAGTTTACCTATCGTT
>JAEEVE010000201.1 GCA_016290765.1 Muribaculaceae bacterium | reverse complement strand
TGCCGATGGAACTACATTGTCGATATTTTTAACGAAAATCACGTCCGCCTCACGGTCATTGAGGTTATCAATGAGTGCACCATGGCCTGCAGGGCGGAACAACAGTGAGCCATCTTCCTCGCGATAGGGAGTGTTGTCGGCCATCACAGCAATGGTGTCGGTCGATTGCTTTTGTTCGCTCATGGTTACGTGATAGGTCACGCCCCACACCTTTTCCATCAATGGAATACGCTGTTCCAACAGGCGCTCAAACTCCTTGCGGTGCTCGGGTGACACGGTAAAATGCAAATTAACAATGCGCTGGGAATCAGCAGCATATTGTGCGCCTTCTTCTAAGTGTTCCTCAACTGGCGTGTGGACACTGCCACCGGCGGCCTTGTGAAACTGAAGCAGCCCCTTGGGCAGACCACCATAGTTCAGCCCATCAGACTCCAATAAGGCACGCACAACATCGGCATGACGGCCGGCATCCATCAATTTGAGGATGTTCATATCATAACGCTTCACACAAGCCTTATTTAAGGTTGGGTAGAACGCAAACTGTTGAACATTGTTGAAGAATGCGCGTTCAAAGTCGGTCTCTGGTGTCATGCGGCCTGAGTTAACAAAGGCGTACAGGTCCTTGAACATGCGACTAGCAGCTCCCGAGGCAGGCACAAACTTCTCAATTGTACCTCCAAAGGCCTTCCACGACTGAATGCAGCCGCTCTCTTGCTTGGGCGACAGACGCACAATACCGTTATCTACAGTAGCGACTGCCTTGATGCGCAACCAGGGGAAACCCTGAGCAAAACGCTGCAGTTGCTCGTCAATTTTCTCAGTGGAGATGCCTTTGGCCTCCATTTGCTTCAAGTCTTGTTCGTTCCAAGTCATCAGATGCCTCCTTTTCTAAAAATTTTTCAAAGTTACGACTTTTATTGCAAATAGCTTTGGTTTTTCGGGCGGAAAATGCTAACTTTGCTCTCAGATTTGCATTTTTTAGTTCTTATGACATCAAATGACTATTTCACCAGTGGCGAACAGCGTGAGATGCAGTGCATTGTCAGGCAATTGCTCTCGCGTCTGCACGGCATTGTGTCCCAACAAGATATTAGACAAGTGTACGAACTGGTTCATGCTGCCGTGACGGGCGGCTTTCTGGACCGTGATGACAATGGTATCAACCCGCTCTTGCATCAGGCACGCACCGCGCTGATGCTATGCCAGAACATTGTTGCTGACCGCAGTATGACTCTGGCGACAATTCTCTACCCACTATGCCACAATGATTTTATCCCTGAGCAGCAAATATATAAGCAGTTTGGCGATGATGTGGCGCGCTTGGTTCATGGCTTGCTGGGTGTGTCGCGTCTCTATGGTAGGCAGGCAGCCATTGTCGACGAGAACTACCAGAAGCTGTTGCTAACATTTGCCGACGACATTCGCGTGATCATCATTATGATTGTCGATCGGGTAGTGATGATGCGCGCTATCAATCATCATCCTAATGAAACACTTGTACACGACATCTCAATGGAGTCGAGATATCTCTATGCTCCCTTGGCTCATCGTTTAGGGTTGTACCAACTCAAGACCGAACTGGAGGACCTATCGCTGAAGTACCTCAACCGCCGCGTATACACACAGATTGCCAACAAACTCAATGAGACCAAGCAGCAACGCGAAAAATATGTTGCTGACTTTATTGCACCCATCCGAGCAGAACTTGACAAGACAGGGTTAAAGTATGAGATGAAAGGCCGCACCAAGAGCATCAACAGCATCTGGAACAAGATGAAGAAACAGGGTGTGGATGTGAGCGGTATCTTTGACTTATTTGCCATTCGTATCATCCTGGACAGCGCTCCCGACCAGGAAAAACGCGACTGCTGGCTTGCCTACTCAATTGTTACCGACATCTATCGTGCCAATCCCTCGCGTCACAAGGACTGGATTACTGTTCCCAAAAGCAATGGTTATGAGTCACTGCACATCACTGTCTATGGCCCTGACGACAAGTGGGTTGAGGTACAGATACGCACCCGCCGTATGGATGAGGTCGCTGAGCGTGGACTGGCTGCACATTGGCGATATAAGGGAATCAAGAGTGAGGCAAACCTAGATGGGTGGATGAACAGTGTGCGTGAGGTTCTCGAAGCCGGTAGTGCTGGACAGATGGAACTGATAAGAAGCATGCACGTTAATCTATACGACAAAGAGGTGTTTGTGTTCACGCCTCGAGGCGACCTTTTCCAATTGCCTCGCGGTGCAAGTGTGTTGGATTTCGCCTTTGCAGTGCATACTAGGGTAGGGCAGCAATGTGTGGGTGCCCGTGTCGACGGCAAGGTTCAACGCCTCAACTACAAGTTGCGCAATGGCGACACTATCGAGGTCCTCACAGCGTCAACACAAACCCCCAAACAAGATTGGCTTGCCTATGTAGTCACTGGTAAAGCGCGCAACAAGATTCGCCAGGCACTCAATGAAGTACGCATGCACAAGGCCGAGCTGGGCAAGGAGTTGCTGCAACGTCGTTTCAAGAATCGCAAGATTGAACTTGATGAGGCAACCGTCTCACGCATGCTCAAACGCTTAGGATTCAAAACGCTCACCGACTTTTATGTTGCATTGAATGACGAGCAGTTGGATATCAATCAGGTGTTTGCACAATATGATGCACAGTTGCAACGACAAGAAGAAGCCACGCAGTTGCCACAGGGTACGGCTGAGGACTTCGTCCTCCATCCTAAAGCCAATGAAGATGCCCACCACGACGACATCCTCATCATCGGCGACAATGTCAAGGGCATCAACTATCGCTTGTCGAAGTGTTGTAACCCCATCTATGGTGATAGGATTGTAGGGTTTGTAGCCAGCGACGGTGCCATCAAGATACACCGTGCCGATTGTAATAATATCAAACATCTGCGCGAGCGTTATCCTTACCGCATTATACGTTCGGCGTGGTCGGGCAAAATTGGCAAGCAATTTGCCGCCACTTTGCGTGTTGTGGGCAAGGATTCGATTGGTATCGTGGCAAATATTACCTCGGTCATTAACAAGATGGGTGACACGCAGTTGCGCAACATTTCGGTCTCGGGCAATGGAGCTACCTTCGAGGGATTCCTCGTTTTGGGAATCAGCAGCACGGCGTTGCTTGACGAACTCATCGTTAAGCTCCAAAACCTGCGTGGTGTGAGCCTGGTCGAGCGTCGCAACTGAGATTCGTAACTCCCCCGAACAAAAAGACGCCTCTCAAAATCTGAGAGACGTCTTTGTCTATTGGTGTTTCAGTATATTACGCTTGCTCAATTGCTGCCTGGGCGGCTGCCAAGCGAGCGATGGGCACGCGGTAGGGCGAGCAAGAGACATAGTTCATGTTCAGCTTAGCGCAGAACTTGACACTGCTGGGCTCACCACCATGCTCACCACAGATACCGATGTTCAGGTCGGGATTGGCGGCACGGCCCTTGACGGTAGCCATCTCAACGAGTTGGCCTACACCTTCCTGGTCGAGTACCTCAAACGGGTCAACCTTGAGGATACCTAATTCCTTGTAAATCTTAAGGAATTTGCCAGCATCGTCACGAGAGTAGCCGAAGGTCATTTGGGTCAAGTCGTTAGTACCGAACGAGAAGAAGTCGACCACCTCAGCAATCTGGTCAGCAACGAGAGCTGCGCGCGGAATCTCAATCATTGTACCCACCTTGTATGCTACGGTTTCTCCACGCTCGGCAAACACGGTCTTAGCAGTCTTGTTGATAATGTCGGCCTGCATTTTAATCTCGGCCTGCACACCAATCAGCGGAACCATGATCTTGGGCTTCACAACGATGCCTTTAGCCTTGACATTGAGTGCAGCCTCAATAATGGCACGCGCCTGCATCTCGGTAATCTCGGGATAGGTGTTGCCCAGACGGCAACCACGGTGTCCCAGCATGGGGTTGAACTCCTCCAAGCCGTCGCACACCAGCTTCACCTCCTCGAGGGTGCGACCCGTCTGATCGGCGAGTTCACGCATAGTCTCGAGCTGGTGGGGCACAAACTCGTGCAAGGGGGGGTCGAGCAGGCGAATGGTCACCTCGTAACCATTCATAGCCTCGAAGATGCCTTCAAAGTCACCACGTTGCACGGGCAACAGCTTGGCAAGAGCTACCTTGCGAGAATCCACATCGGGAGCAATGATCATCTCACGCATGGCCTTGATGCGGTCGCCCTCGAAGAACATATGCTCGGTGCGGCACAGACCGATGCCGTGTGCGCCCAGCTCACGAGCCTTCAAGGCGTCACGCGGTGTGTCGGCATTGGTATACACGTCCATCTTGCTGTATTTCTCGGCCAGAGCCATCACAGCAGCATAGTCGCCACCCAAGTCGGGATCGACAGTAGCCACGGGGCCATCATACACTTCACCAGTGGTTCCGTTAATCGAAATCCAGTCACCTTCTTTGTAAAGCTTTCCGTTCATCTCAACGGTGCGAGCGGCATAGTCAACCTTGATGGTGCCAGCACCCGACACACAGCATTTACCCATACCACGAGCAACCACAGCTGCATGAGAAGTCATACCACCACGAGCGGTAAGGATACCCTGTGCTACATTCATGCCACGCAAGTCCTCGGGCGAGGTCTCGATGCGGACCATGATGACTTTCTTCTTACGGCTAGCCCATTCCTCGGCATCATCAGCAAAGAACACGATTTGTCCCGAAGCGGCTCCGGGGCTAGCGGGCAGACCCTTGGCCATTACCTGTGCATTCTTGACGGCAGCCTTGTCAAACACGGGGTGCAACAGCTCATTGAGCTTGTTGGGCTCCATGCGCTTAATGACAGTCTTCTCGTCAATCACGCCCTCGCGGAAGAGGTCCATCGCAATCTTGACCATAGCGGCACCGGTGCGCTTGCCATTGCGGGTCTGCAGCAACCACAGCTTGCCATTCTGGATGGTAAACTCAAGATCCTGCATGTCGTGGTAGTGATCCTCGAGACGCTGCTGAATCTCAATCAGCTGAGCGGCGCACTCGGGCATTGATTCCTCAAGTGAGGGATACTTGCTAGCACGATCCTCCTCGCTGATGCCCTGAAGCTCGGCCCAGCGACGGCTGCCGATAATGGTGATTTGC
This sequence comes from Muribaculaceae bacterium, assembly GCA_016290765.1. GTDB lineage: Bacteria > Bacteroidota > Bacteroidia > Bacteroidales > Muribaculaceae > Sodaliphilus. Next base: position 671 of record JAEEVE010000201.1, on the reverse strand, counting down.
TGAGGTGTGCGCACGCCGGCCACAACGTCTTCGCCCTGTGCGTTAATGAGGTACTCGCCGTTGAACAGGTCCTCGCCAGTAGCGGCATCACGCGTGAAGGCCACACCTGTTGCACTGGTGTCACCCATGTTGCCATAGACCATTGCCTGCACGTTAACAGCGGTGCCATAATGAGCGGGAATGCGGTTCATGCGGCGATAAAGGATAGCGCGCTCATTGTTCCAGCTGTCAAACACGGCGTAGATAGCGCCCCACAGCTGATCCCAAGCGTCGATGGGGAAGTCCTTGCCTGTGTTCTCCTTGACGGCAGCCTTGAAGCGGACCACCAGTTCCTTGAGATCGTTGACATCGAGCTCGGTGTCCAACTTGACACCCTTCTTGGCCTTGACATCCTCGATAATTACCTCGAACGGGTCTTGCTCTTCCTTGGTCTTGGGCTTCATACCCAGCACCACATCGCCGTACATCTGGACAAAGCGGCGGTAGCTGTCCCATGCGAAGCGGGGGTTACCCGACTTCTGTGCAAGCGTCTCGGCGACGGCATCGTTGATACCCAGGTTAAGCACGGTGTCCATCATGCCAGGCATCGACACGGGAGCACCCGAGCGTACCGACGCCAGCTGGGGGGTTTGCCCCTTACTACTTCTCTGGCTTGAAGCAAAAGACTATCA
>JAEEVE010000200.1 GCA_016290765.1 Muribaculaceae bacterium | reverse complement strand
CTGACAAGAGAAGACTCATAGACGAATTGAAGTCTTACTTCGGCTTCGACAAATTCAAGGGCGACCAGGAAGCCATCATCAAGAACCTGCTCCATGAGCATGACACTTTTGTGCTCATGCCCACAGGCGGTGGAAAATCGTTGTGCTATCAGCTGCCTGCCATCATGATGGAGGGAACGGCAATTGTCATCTCACCGCTAATTGCCCTGATGAAAAATCAGGTGGATGCCATGCGGCACTATAGCGAGGAGGACGGCATAGCACACTTCCTGAATTCCTCGCTTAACAAGCAGCAGATCGAGCAGGTGCGTGATGACGTGGTCAATGGCAAGACGCGTTTGCTATATGTTGCTCCCGAGTCATTAACCAAGGAAGAGAATGTGGACTTCCTCAAGTCGGTCAAGATTTCATTCTATGCAGTGGACGAGGCACACTGTATCTCGGAATGGGGCCATGACTTTCGACCTGAGTACCGGCGCATACGACCCATTATCGACAAAATCGGCAGCAGACCCATAATCGCGCTTACGGCAACAGCTACGCCCAAGGTTCAACATGATATCCAGAAGAACCTGGGCATGACCGATGCCAAGGTGTTCAAGTCATCGTTCAACCGCCCAAATCTGTACTACGAGGTGCGGCCTAAGACCAAGGACATTGACAAGGACATCATCAAGTTCATTAAGGCAAACGAGGGAAAATCAGGCATTATTTATTGTTTAAGTCGAAAGCGAGTTGAGGATCTCGCCGAGCTTTTGCGAGTCAATGGCATCAAGGCACTTGCCTACCACGCAGGCATGGACAGTGCTACTCGCAGTGAGAATCAAGACAAGTTCTTGCTTGAAGAGGTCGATGTGATTGTTGCTACCATTGCCTTTGGCATGGGCATTGATAAGCCTGATGTGCGATTTGTCATACACTATGATATCCCCAAGAGTCTCGAAGGGTACTACCAAGAGACTGGACGTGCCGGACGTGACGGCGGTGAGGGTAAGTGCATCACATTCTATGCTAAGAAAGACTTGCAGAAGCTAGAGAAGTTCATGCAAGGCAAGCCCATCGCCGAGCAGGAGATTGGCAAGCAGCTGCTCAATGAGACAGCCTACTATGCCGAATCGTCGGTGTGCCGACGCAAGACGCTGCTCCACTACTTTGGCGAGCCTTATAACGAGGATAACTGCGGCAATTGCGACAACTGTGTACATCCTCGCAAACGGGTCGAGGCCAGTGATGAGTTGTGTGCTGCCATCGAGGCAATCATCGTGCTCAAAGAGCGTTTCAAGACCGAATATATTGTGGACGTCATCGGTGGTAATGCCACCAATGAGGTAAAAGGGTACAAGCACAACGAACTTGAAATTTTCGGCTCGGCCGAGAACCGTGACGAGAACTTCTTGACCTCTGTTGTCCGACAAGGTGTCCTAGCAGGATACATTCGCAAGGATATAGAGAACTATGGCGTGCTCAAAGCAACTGAAAAGGGTAAACAGTTCCTTGATAATCCCACCCCATTTATGGTTGTCGAGGATAAGCAGTTTGACGACAACGACGGTGAGGAACACAGCGGCTCATCGGCCGTGCTTGACCCAGTGTTGTTCAGCATGCTCAAAGACTTGCGCAAGGAGATAGCCCAGCAAAAGAAGTTGCCGCCCTATGTCATCTTCCAGGATCCCTCGCTCGAGGCGATGGCAACGACCTATCCCATCACTATCGATGAGCTTAAGTTGATACCTGGGGTGGGAGAGGGCAAGGCAAAACGCTATGGCAACAAATTTGTCGAACTCATCAAGCGCCATGTCGATGAGAATGAAATTGAACGACCCGAGGACTTCCGAATGCGTGCCGTCGCTAGCAAGAGTAATGTCAAGATTTACCTTATCACCGGTACCGACCGTAAGATTGGCCTCGACGAACTTGCTAAGGACAAGGGCATGGACATGGACGAACTGCTCGACGAACTGGAGGCTATCGTATACAGCGGGTACAAAATCAACATTGGTTACTATGTCGATATGGTTATGGATGATGACATCCACGATGACATTTACGAGTACTTCCGCGAGAGCGAGAGCGATGACCTGCAGACGGCCATTGATGAGCTGGGCGAGGACTACACCGAAGAGGAGATTCGACTCGTACGCATCCAGTTCCTCAGCGACATGGGAAATTAATTAGGTAATAGTTAATAGTTTATAGTTTAAAGTTTTAAAAATGTCTTTTCTCGAAGATCGTGTCAAGATGGATGGAATCACGTTTGATGACGTGTTGCTCATCCCAGGTTATTCTGAGGTCCTACCCAAGGACGTGTCATTATCTACCCAGTTCTCACGTAACATCACCCTCAATGTGCCTCTGATCTCGGCAGCGATGGATACCGTTACCGAGGCGAGGCTAGCCATTGCCATTGCACGAGAGGGAGGTATCGGTGTGATTCACAAGAACATGTCGATTGATGAGCAAGCACGGCAAGTGCATGCGGTCAAACGTGCCGAGAATGGCATGATCTATGACCCAGTGAGCATTAAGCGTGGCTCAAAGGTCATTGATGCACTCAACATCATGCGAGAGTATCACATCGGTGGCATACCTGTGGTCGACGACAATCGGCGACTGGTGGGAATCGTCACCAACCGTGACTTGCGATTTGAGGCCAACCTTGACAGGAAAATTGATGAGGTGATGACCAGTGAACACCTTGTGACAACATCGCAGTCGACCAATCTTGAGGAAGCGGCAAAAATCTTGCAGACCTACAAAATCGAGAAACTGCCCGTGGTGGACCGTGAAGGCAAGCTCATCGGGTTGGTAACCTATAAAGACATCACCAAGGCAAAGGACAAGCCCAACGCTTGCAAGGACGCACTGGGTCGCCTGCGCGTAGCCGCTGGCATTGGCGTTACTGCCGATAGTATGCAGCGCGCCGAGGCACTGGTCAATGCTGGAGTCGACGCCATCGTTATCGATACGGCACACGGTCACAGTAAGGGCGTGGTTAATGTGCTGCAACAGGTCAAACGCTCGTTCCCGCAGATCGATGTTGTTGTGGGCAACATCGCCACTGGCGAGGCAGCACGCTATCTGGTCGACAATGGTGCCGATGCCGTCAAGGTGGGCATTGGGCCAGGGTCTATATGCACCACACGCATCATCGCGGGTATCGGCGTGCCCCAGCTCTCGGCGGTCTACGACGTGGCCAAGGCACTCAAGGAAACAGGTGTGCCACTGATTGCCGATGGCGGCATCCGCTATTCGGGCGACATCGTCAAGGCACTCGCTGCCGGAGCACATTCAGTGATGCTGGGCGGTATGTTTGCCGGCGTCGAAGAATCGCCGGGCGACACGATTATCTTCAACGGTCGCAAATTCAAGGCTTACCGCGGAATGGGCTCTCTCGAGGCAATGGAGAAGGGCTCTAAGGACCGTTACTTCCAGAACAATGTCACCGATGCCAAGAAGCTCGTGCCCGAGGGCATTGCTGCACGAGTGCCCTACAAGGGAAGCCTCTATGAGGTAGTCTATCAGATGTTGGGCGGACTGCGTGCCGGTATGGGATATTGTGGAGCAGCCAACATCAGTGACCTGCATCACGCTCAGTTCGTTCGCATCACCGGTGCAGGTGTCGCCGAGAGTCATCCTCACGATGTCACCATCACCAGCGAGGCACCCAACTACAGTCGTGGAGACTAATAGATAGTTAATTCCTCTAATAGCTAATCGTTAAATTCCTATTGATCTGAGTTTTCTGAGAATTCTCAGATCAATATACAATTTATTTCGCCTTGTTGCGTTATAGTAAAGATAATGTGACAATAATTCAATGAAAATTTGTGCAAGTAGAGAGCAAACCAAGCTTGCTTGAATTTGCCGAAGCGCAGCCAAATTTATTCAAATAATAGTAAAGCAATGAAGTACAAACTAATCATCGCCTCATTGGTATTGGGATCGGCACTGCTGGCAACAGCAGCCAAAGACCCAGTGCTGATGAAGATTAATGGGAAAGAAATCAAACTCTCGGAGTTTGAGTACCTCTATCACAAAAACAGCCAGCAACAGCTGGAGAAAGAGACTCTCGAACAGTATGTCGACCGTTTTGTGACCTACAAGCTCAAGGTCGCTGACGCCGAAGCACAGGGCATTGACACCGACGCAGGCTTCCAGAGCGAATTAAATGGCTACCGCAATGACATCATCAAGCCATTCCTTGAGGACACGACTGTGCATGAGAAGTTGGTGCGTGAGGCTTACCAGCACAAGCTCACCAATGTCAACATTGACCACTTCATGCTAGGGTTGGGTAAGGATTATGCCAGCAACCAGCGTCAGCTGGCACTGGCCGACAGCATCAGGCAATGCATTCTCAATGGCGAGAATTGGGAAGACTTGGCACAAAAGTACTCGGTCGATCCCTCGGTGCGCAACAACAAGGGTCACTATGGCTTCATCATGGCTGGCATGTTCCCCTACGACTTCGAAAAGGTGGTTTGGGAAACACCTGTGGGCGAGATTAGCAAGCCGTTCAAGACCAACTATGGCTACCACATGATTCGTGTCAATGCTGTCCGGCCCGACGAGGGCGAGGTGCATGTGCAGCACATCCTCAAGCTGTTCCCGCGCGTGCGTGTGCTTACCGATTCAATGAAGATGAACACCAAGCATAAGATTGACTCAGTCTATCTGGCACTTCAGAATGGCGCTGACTTCAGTGAGGTTGCAAAGACTGCTAGCGAAGACCCTGGTTCTGCAAAGAATGGTGGTGAACTCCCTTGGTTCGGCCATGGGCGTATGGTGCCGCAGTTCGACAGTGTGGCGTTTGCACTGCCCGTTGGGGCAATGAGCGCGCCTTTTGAGACCAACTATGGCTATCATATTGTCAAGAAGCTGGATAAACGTGGCACACCTAGCCTAGAGGAGCAACGCAAGGGCATCGAGGCTGGCATGCAGCGAGACTACCGCAAGGATGCACCGCGCCTTGAGCGCATCAAGCAGCTCAAGCAGCAGTACAACTTTAAGGAGAATCCCAACCTGCACAAGTATCTGACCGATGCATTGGCACGTTATGGACAGTATGACTCAACCTTTGTCCACAGTGTGCTCAAAAACAGTACCGAACCCATTTTCACCTTCGCCAATCAGACCGTGCCCGTTTCCGTGCTCGTTCAGCACTTGAACAGCAAGATGAAGATGGACAACGCTCAGGCAGTTGAGTATATCGAGGGATTTGTCGAGCACAAGAGCCAAGATGAGGTGATGGACTATTATGCCAAGAACATCATCAATGATACCCCCGAGTTTGCCAACCTGTACAACGAGTATCGTGATGGCATGCTGTTGTTCGAAATCAGCAATCGCCGCGTGTGGGAAGCTGCCGGTAAGGACACTTTGGGACTGCAGTCATACTATGATGCCAACCGCGCGAAGTACAATTGGGATTCACCTCGATTCAAGGGCATTATCCTCAACGCCGTCAACGACAGCACGCTCGAAGCCGTCAAGGCCGACATCTACTCGATGACAGGCGAGCCCATGGACTCGGTTACTACACGCTTGCACAAGAAGTATGCTACAAACATCAAGATGGAACGCATGCTCATGGCCAAGGGTGAGAATCCTGCTGTCGACCACCTCTTCTTTAATGGACCCGTGCCGAGTGGTAAGTACCCTTGCGCGATGGTTCTCAAGGGCGGACTCATCTCTGCTCCCGAGGAGCTCGCCGATGTCAAGGGACAGGTCACTAGTGATTATCAGGATGTCCTTGAGGAGCGCTGGGTTGACGGGCTCAAAGCCCGCTATCCTGT
>JAEEVE010000199.1 GCA_016290765.1 Muribaculaceae bacterium | reverse complement strand
CAACCTTCCTTCGATGCTCGAGGCTGCCAGCCGTCATCCTCAATGTCAGGTAGCCATCGCAGCGGCGCCCAACATCGACGATAAATACTATGACGCGTCATGTGTCTTGATTCATGGTGCTACCTGGCAACTCCTACACCATGCCCGCGTGGCACTGGTTACCAGCGGTACGGCCACTCTCGAGACAGCCATGCTTGGCACGCCGCAGGTGGCCTGCTACCGCATGAATGGCAAGCGTTGGACCTACAGCATCTGCCGTCGCTTGCTCAAAGGGAAATACGTCACCCTACCCAACCTTGTTGCCAATGCGCCCGTCATCCCCGAGCTGCTCGTGCACCAGTGCAATGCCGACACCATCGACTGCCACCTCACTGCATTACTCGACGAAACTACCCAACGTCAGGCGCAAATCGATGGCTACCGCCACATCACTCAGCGCCTAGGCACTAACCAATGCACCCTCACTGCAGCAAAACTTATCACTCAAAACCTATCGAAATGAAACGAAAAGTTAAAGCAATCTTGGCAATGATTGCCTTCATGTTGATGGCTTGCCACGCTGTCGCAAAAGATGTAACACCAGTGACTGCTAATCCCAAGCACGAGTTCCGTGGGGCATGGATGCACATCATCGGACAGAAGCAGTATGCGCAGATGACTAGCAGCGAGACGCAAGCCTATCTCATCGACCAGCTCGATAAGCTACAACAAGCGGGCTGCAATGCCGTCATCTGGCAGATAAGGCCTCAAGCCGATGCCGCCTATGTAAGCCAGTTGGAGCCCTGGTCGCGATGGCTCACTGGCGAGCCCGGAAAGGCTCCAAATCCAATGTGGGATCCCTTGCAATTTATGATTGAACAGTCGCACCATCGTGGCATGGAACTGCATGCCTGGATCAACCCTTATCGCGTCACGAGCAGTAAGGAAGACCAGCCCGCACCAGGACATGTCTACTATGAGCATCCCGAGTGGTTCCTCAAGTACGCCGACGGCAAACTCTACTTCGACCCCGGACTGCCCCAGTGCCGTGACTTCATCGACCAGGTGGTACGCGACATCATCACCCGATATGATGTCGATGCCATCCACATGGACGACTACTTCTACCCCTATCCTGTAGAGGGTGTTGACTTTCCCGACACTATCAGCTACAACCTCTATGGCATCGGATGGGACTTGGGCGACTGGCGGCGTCACAATGTGGACCTGCTCATCGAGCAGCTCCACAACTCCATTCAGGAGGTCAAGCCTTGGGTGCGTTTCGGTATCAGCCCCTTCGGTATCTGGCGCAACAAGAAGAGCGACCCCGACGGCAGCGATACCAATGGGCTGCAGTGCTATGATGGCCTCTATGCCGACTGCATCAAGTGGACTGCCGAGGGGTGGGTCGACTATCAGGTACCGCAACTCTACTGGGAACTGGAGCATCCCCGTGCTAGCAGCCTCATCCTCAACCACTGGTGGAACGACCATGCCAATGGTCGGCACATGTACTTTGGTCAGGCTATCTATAACATCATGTCGCATCGTGACATCGCCGATGAAGGGGGGGATACCCTCAATCCCACACAGCTCGACCATCGTTTCAGGCTTATGCGTCAATTGCCCCATGTGCAGGGCCCCTGTTGGTGGCCTGGTTACAACATCACCGACAACCATAAGGGCTTCATGGACTCGCTTGTCAGCAAGCATCAGTCCACACTAGCACTCATTCCAGCCTATGACTGGCTTGACAGCACTCCTCCTGCAGCTGTGACCCACCTCAAGCAGGTCAAGGGCAAGAAGGGCGTGAAGATGCTCACCTGGCAACCTGCACCCACTGCCGACCCCATGCAACAGGCCGTGCGTTATGTCGTCTACCGTTTCCACAAGGGTGAGAAACCCAACTACGACAATGCCGCATGCATCATGGCTATCACAGGCGATACCTCGTTTACCATCCCCAAGGACAAGGGCAAATGGATCTGGGCTGTCACTGCCCTAGACCGTTGCTGGAACGAGAGCCAGCCCAAGTCTACAAAATAAGGTGTGTGCTACCCCCTGCAGGGGGACGACTTTACTACGCTACAACAAAGCCTTTTCAAAAGAGCCAAGGTAGTTTAATTCTTAACTCTAAATCCAAAATTCTAAATTAATTTTAGTACCTTTGCAATCACTTTTGTGATTAATTGTTTATCGCCAATGTCGTTTGTGTCGCTACAGGTTGGTTTTAAGCGGTTTGCTGCTACCGTTGCCATCGTGCTGCTTTGCGCGGTGGTGGCAAGGTGCGCAGTTTTTGCCAGTACACCCTATCCCCGACAGTGGCAACACTTGTCAAACGATGCGTTACTTAAAATGTCCAAAAGTTTCAAACAAGCGCATCAGCTTGACAGCGCCTTGGCGTGTTACTCGATTGTCGCCAACCGCTATAGCGCAACGAGTGATACTGAGTCCAAGAAACTATCGACCTATGCTTACTGCAGGATGGGTAGTCTCTATCAGTTTGAGTATTACAACTATCAGAAGTCGGCCGATTGCTTGTTGATTGCCCTAAGTATCGCCCAAGAACTGGCCGACTCCACTTTGCTGGCCGATGTTCATCACGAGTTGGGATGCCTGTATGTGCAGTATGAGTCATCACTCGAGAACAGTGATCTCAAGCAGACAATGTGGCACTACAACCAGGCATGTCGCTATGTGACGCATGATAGCAACATGAGCGACATTTACATGTTCAACTATGTGTCAACGGGGCTGCGATTTGGGCTTGACGATAAAATCATCACAGAGTCAAAGCTTTATTGTGACCGTCAGCAAAAGCCCAACTTTGTAACTCACTTGTGCCATGCTGCGTGGTCGATACAGGATGAAAACTACAGGGAGGCAATCACTTGGCTCGATCGTTCGCTCGCTGTGGTCGAGGGCGAACAGGATGCCTATCATGCACGACTGGCGGCTATCGTGCTGATTATTAAGAGTGCATGGCTTGGTAAAATGGGGCACGATGCCGAGTCATTGGCTGTATTAAAGAAATATGACGGCCTTGTACGCGAATATAATCTCAAGGAGGGAGTCCCTGACTATTACGACCGATTATATCGTTTCTATTCAAGTCGTGGCAATAAGGCTCTGGCCGAGAGTTATCGACTCAAGTACTATGAGTCGGTCGACTCGTTGACTGGTTTGACGCAGTTGTCCTATCTCACCAAGGCTTCTTTGGTGTTTGACCTACAGAAGGCGGCCGAAGAGGCGCGCATGAAAGAAATACAGCACAGGCATGTCATGGAAATTTTGTGGTTGGTCATCATTGCGGCAGTCATTTTCTTGGCAATGATGTTGTTATTATACTTCCGTAATCGCCAGCTCAAGGAGCGCAACCAGGCCCTATATGAACAGAGCGTTGAGCAACTGGCTATGATTGATGAGGCACGCAAGCAGGCCGTACCCGTACAACCTTTGCCTGTTCTCGAGACCGAAGAAAGCAACGAGGGTGAGCCCTTGGCTAGCAACGACATTGATGAAGAGGTGCTGCTGGATATCTATCAGCGAGTCAAGTCGGTGATGGAGACTTCCACTGACATCTACGATGAGTTGTTCTCATTGGCCCGCTTGCACGAACGGGTGGGTAGCAACACCAAGTATCTCTCACGGGCCATTGGCCAGTTTGCGCATTGCGATTTCAAAGCCTTGCTTAGCCAGTACCGCATTCGCGAAGCATGTCGCCGCATGAATGACGTGGAGCATTATGGCAACTACACCATCGAGGCCATCGCCAAGAGTGTAGGTGTGACATCACGCACCAGCTTTATCCAAAATTTCAAAAAACAGACTGGACTCACCCCTTCGGCCTATTTCAAGTTGGCACGAGAAAAAAACGAAAACAACGACGCCACCATCGCATAAAACCGATGTTTGTTTCGACGGAAAAACGCCTCCAAATCGGGGCGTTTTGTTCGTTTTCGGGGAAAACGAACATGCCAAACGCCCCAAAATTTGCAGCATCCTGCGCGTATGGGTACCTTTGCAGTAGAGAAAACAATTCCTTCAATACCGCAGCGAAGGTAACGGGTCCAACTTCGCTTAGGTTTACCTAATGGACTCACAAGATTTAACATGAAAAAATTACTAACCCTATGTGTGTTGCTCTCTGGCTTGATTGGTAGCCAGGCTGCGACCAACGTTCAGATGTCGACCGTTGTGCCGCCAGTGAACCCCACTCCTGTGAAGAACATCCACAAGGCACCGACCTATGCCGATCAGGTGGTTGTCGACAATGTCAAGTATGGTATCGACAAGGAAGCCAACAAGGCTGTTGTCCTGGGACTCGATGACGATGTGATGGAGCTGAACCTCGCCGACGAGGTGACCTTTGAGGGCGTGAACTATCCCGTCACCGAGATTGCTGCCCGCGCATTCATGCAGAATGGTACCATCGAGACCATCAAATTCCCTGCCGGACTGAAGTATATCGGCAGTTGGGCGTTCTACGAGTGCTCGACCCTGCTGAGTGTCACTCTTCCCGATGCTATTGAGAAGACCGATACTTGCTGCTTCCGCCACTGCGTCTCGCTCACGAGTGTAGACCTGGGGAACGGCATCAATGAGGTTGGCTACGGCACATTCCTTGGTAACCCTGGATTGACTAGTATTAGTTTCCCCGCTTCGGTCAATATTCTTGGTCAATATGTGGTGAACCAGTGTAACAACTTGAGCACAATCACCATCAACTCCGAAAGTCTGGAGAAGGTGGGTTATATGGCTTTCGCCGAGACTGGTGTGACCGAAGTCATCTTCCCCGCAACCGTCAATAAGATTGAGAATGCTGCTGTGCGCGATTGCGATGCACTGATGCACTGCGTGCTCCCCACCAATCTCACCGAGATGCCGCCGCAGATGTTCTCGTTGTGCGACAACATCGAGGAGGTCGAGTTGCCCGAGAGCTACACCGTACTCACAAGCGAATGCTTCTATGGTTGCGTGAACCTCAAAACCATCAACCTTGAAAACATCACGCGCTTTGATCATGCGTGTATGTATGAATGTGCTGCACTTACTGGCGATGTGGTCTTCAACGAGAACACCACCCTTATTGGTGACTTCGCTTTCCGTGGCGCTGGCTTACATGGCATCAAGGTAGGTCCCAATGTTGAGACCATCGACAACTATGCCTTCTGGGCTTGCCACAACTTGAAAAATGTTGAGTTGAGCGAGGGTATTCAGGCCATTGGCATGGGTGCATTTGGTGATTCGCGTTTCAACTCGATCTGCTTCCCGTCGACAGTCGTCGATGTGGAGGGTTACGTTGTGTTGCAGAACCCCAACCTGGTTGCTCTGGGATGCAAGGCAGTCAATGTGCCTGATATGGTAAATAAACTTGACCTGGTGAGCGACTACACTGCCACTACGCTCTATGTGCCCGAGGCAAGCATCGAAGCCTACCAGGCTGCCGACATCTGGAAGAACTTTGCCAATGTCAAGCCACTTGAGGAGATGCCCGTCTTCGCTGAGCAAACCCAGGACGGTGCTATCTATGAGCTGAACCTGACCGAAGGCACTGCCATCCTGGTTGATGGCAAGGCCACTACGGGCGACTTTGTCGTGCCCAACACCATTACCCGCGACCGCGGTGTGGTGTGCACCGTTGTCGGCATTGGCAACGGAGCCTTCGACGAGAACACCAACCTGACCAGCATCACCCTCAACGAGGATCTTGAGACCATTGGCGACGATGCCTTCCAGTACTCGAGTATTCCCGCCCTGCACTTGCCCGCCAAGGTAAAGAGCGTGGGCCACGACTTCCACTACAAGGCAACCAGCATGGCCGAAATT
>JAEEVE010000198.1 GCA_016290765.1 Muribaculaceae bacterium | reverse complement strand
CTGCCTGGCTGGCAAGCCAGGCAGCATAAGGCTAATAGCTAAATGCTAATAGCTAATCTTTATTTGCCGAGCATCTTGTTGATGATGAGGTTGACGTCGGTGATGTCAATCTTACTATCATTGTTAATGTCGCAGATTGCCTTGTAAGGCAGCTTGCCAAGCATCATGTTGATGGCCGCATTGACGTCGGTAATGTCGACTCTGCCGTTACCATCGTAGTCACCAGGCAGACCACCAGTTTGCTTCGGCCAAAGGTTGGTGTAGACCTCGCTCTTGCCACTGGCCTCGGTGCTCGAAAGTTTCAGGAAGGCGCTACCAATAGCCGTGCTGTAATCCGACGTGGGCTTGACAAAACGCAGGTTGCTGGGTGTACGGTACTCCCAGTAATAACCCACGGTCTGGTTATAGACATTAACTGAGGATGTAGGTGCTGCAACCAGATAGTTGGTCGCGGGTGCCGACACGCTGCTGGTGGGTCGTTTGATGCGATATTCCTGGTTTGCGGTCAAGCCAGTCAGAAGCATACCTGTGTACTCCGGTGCCTGGGTGACTTTGGTCATCGTCACTTCCTTGCCAGTGTTGCTCTTGTCATAGCCGCTGGCAATGTAGGCATTGATATTGCTGCCTGACAAATTGGTGGGCAGCACCGAGCTGAACATCTGTGTCGCGGCGTAGGGCTTGATCCAGACGGCCAGCTTGTTGCCGTAGCTCGTGCCCCACTTTTTAGCCTCGGTCAGATAGGAGTTAGCCCTCGAGTTGGGCACCCACACGGTGCCGATGCTCGAGCTCCACACGGTCGTGCCCATGGTGGGCATGTTCATTTCGGGGAAGTAGATGGAGGTCAACGTCGATGCGCACAGTGCCCAATCGTCCAATTTCGTCACCGATGTCGGTACCTTGACCTCACCCGTGATCTTGCTGTCGTAGAACGCGTCATGGCCGATGAAGGTCAGCCCATTGGGCAGTACAAGGTTGTTCACCTTATACTCACTACTGCGGAATGCGCTTTGTCCAATGCGGGTCACCGCGGCGGGGATGTTACCACCTGTATACTTGCTGCCATAGAGGAGCGAGTCGCCAATCTCAGTGATGAGGTAACTGCGGTGGTCAGTGCTCACCGTTACGTCCGTTTCGGATAGATCGAAGGCATAGTTAACGACGCCTGTGGCATTCTGGATGTTGGGATGGTAGACATACTTGGCCTTACCATTGTAGGTTGTGCCGTCGTATGTGGTCGACGATGTGCTCAGGATGGTCAGGAAGTAACGACTGGTATAATCGTTATTATATGCGAAGTCGTAGGCACCAGCGGTGATGTAGCTGGAGCGCGAGCTGAGCGCCGAGTTGTTCTTGTAATGCTGCACATATCCCACCGGCACGCGGATGCTGCACGAGCTGGGCACTGTACCCAGATCCCAACCAGTGTAGGTATACCAGTTTTTTCCCTCAAAATTCAGAATCAACTCGGACAAAGTGGTAGTGTTCTTGCAGAAAGTGCCGTAAATGGTACTGATAGAACTAGGAACGATGAGACGGCTGTATTTGCCGTATGCAAACGCATAAGACTCCAGCTGTTTGATACCATAAGGCAGAGCAACTGTACCTGTCAGGCCGGCGCCATCAAAAGCATACGACTGGATAACCTTCAGCGTGTGGGTGAAGGGATAACTGGTGATGGGCTGGTTCTGGAAAGCACTATAGCCGATTGTGTCGACATTGACACAGCCGGTGACGGTGAAACTGGAGGTGTGGTTGTTGAAGGCATCCTCGCCAATCCTGGTCACAGCATAACTCTTGCCATTAATGCTTATCGATGCCGGGATGTCGAATGTAGTAGAGTTGTTTTCGCCTGTACCTTCTCCACATACCAACTTGACTCGTCCGTCATAGTAGGTTCCGTTAACGTTAGTTCTCGCTGTGCTGGTGACAGTGTAAGGCATATTTGACACAACGGCATCGCAAGCCTGCTTGCTGTTGTTGTTGTAGTTGGTAAATCCTGTCCATCCCGCACTCTTGTATGCGTCGATTTTGCCATAGGGAACATAGAGGTTGGCATTGGAGAGGGTGATGCCGAACATGGCATCGGGATAGCACGTTGGCGGTGTGGGCATATTCATATAGAGGTAGATGTTGTTCTTGGTATGCCATAACGCGTCTTCGGCAAACGAGGTCACCGAACTTGGGATATACAACCAATCCATATTCGGGGTGTATGCGAAAGCACAGCTATAAATGGTTTTCACGCCATAGGGTATCCTGACTGTCGACATGGCACAATTGCGGAAGGCATAATAACCAATGCCGGTAATCGTGGACTTGTAGCTGATCGAAGTCTTTCCCTCGGGTACGCGGAGCAGGTTTGTTCCATCTTTGGTGTACAGGCAGCCGTCATAACTGGAAAAAACCACGCATCCCGACGCGACATTAATGGCGGTCAGCGACGTGGCGCCGAAGAAGGCAGCGTACTGCGCACCTACCCTGTAGCTAGTGATGGTGCCAGGTAGATTAACTGTCTTCAGGGTGGTTTGATCGCTGAAAGCATTATGGCCCAAAGAAGTAACCTTGAAGGTGATACTCTGCCCAGAGGGTGTGAAAGTTCCACCATCCATAGCGGTATAGACGGTGCCGTTGCTGGTATTGGAACCATTCTTGTTAAAGCCCGTGAGCGTAATAGTGCGCGTAGTGCTATAAGGATTGCTATCACTGCTTCCCACGGTGTAGTAACCGCCATCAGCCATATACCAGTCATAAGCCTCGATGCTATTGGTCACTGTGGCAAATCTGCTCCACCCACTACTTGCCTTGTAATCGCTGGCTGAGGGCTGCGAATCATGGGAAATGTAGAGCGTCATGCCCGAGTTGTTGGGGAATGTGGTCGAACTGACGCCACCCTCGGGAAAATTGAAACCTGGATAATAGACCCACTTGAGCGCGGTGCAACCATTGAAAGCATCAGCACCAAGCCTATAGATAGAGCTAGGCAAACGCAGCCAGCGAAGACCGGTACATCCCCTGAAAGCATCGGTGTCGATGATGCGCATGCTCCACTGGATGGTGACATTGTCGATGTTGGTCTTGTTTTGAAACGCAGTGCTGGAGATGCCCCATACACGATAGGTGGTACCATTATAGGTCACCGTAGCGGGAATGGTCAAACTCAAACTTGACACGTTCTCTCCCGAAGTGGTTAGACCCTTCACATAGACAGCATCATTTGCGCTATTGGTTTCATACTTCAGATACCCTGACGTGAAAGTCAAGGCATCGACGCCAAAGGCCATCACAGTCATGATGAAAGCCAAAAGTAGTTTGTTGAAGTTTTTCATATTAGTAAAGTTTAAATTTTTATTTGAATGCAAAGGTATTAAGAAAATTTAAATTAAAACCAAATAAAGTGTTAAATTATGTAGATTTACAAGATTTATCTCAATTATCCTCGCAAAAACACTCAAATCAATACGGATGAAAGGCTATCGACAATAAAAATGAACAGCAATCGTTTTTAATTGGGTAAAGCAATTGATTTGCACCACTGTTGAAGCATGAAACAGATTTTGACACTGCTGATGGCACTAGTGGTAATCACTACCATGGCCACGACGATTGAGAATAAGTATTTCGCACTCACCACACCCGACGACAGCTGGGCCGTGAGCGACGACGGCGGCGCATGGAGCCGCATGGGAGCGCGCGCAATGATTTCGCGAAGCGATCTGCACCGTGTCGCACTCGACCTGGCACGCATCGACTACCTGGAGGTGCCGTTCACGCCCGAGAGCTACCTGCGGTCACAGGTCCTCGAGCGTAAGGACATCTTCTGCAAAGGCGCCGACTCGATCGGTGCCATTGCCGACACGACGTTGCTGGGCCGCCCAGCCAAACGAGTGCACTTCACCAAACAAGCCAACGGCCACGCCTATCAGTGTACAGCCACGGCAATGACGGTGGGATTCGGCACACTGTTCGTTATCCAAGGCCGTCAGCAGGGACAGCCCAACGTGATAGGCCGGGTGGTGAGTGCGCTGCAGTTCCGTTGCGACACCACTACACTACACGGCACCGCCCAACTAGTGGTGGCAGCACAACATGTGCTCAAGCGCCACACATTGGTGTCACGAGGTATCGATGAGATGAAAGCCGTGTCGATGCCCGATAGCGCCACAGTACAGATGACGGTAGTTGCGCCTTACCTCACACGCGACGCAGTAGATGTCCCCCGCTTTGTGCAGGCCAAGCGCGCTGAATGGATGAAGGCGCAAACCGAGGGCACCCTCACCGACCTGCTACTTGCAACGGCAATGCGTGAGCGCAAGCAACTGCGCTACCTCTTTGTCGACGACAAGAACAAAGAAATCGGCACCCTCCTCATCCTCCCCGAAGAGTACGAGATGTTTAGGAAATAAGACCGCTATCGCTGGTTGAGTGATGTATCCTATCCTTTAACGGTGGATGGTGACCTGGGTGGCGCCGAAGCCGTACTCCTTGAAGCTGGCGTCCTGTACCTCGCAGGTGGGGTAATGGCGCTTGAGTTCCTCGAGGATGGCGCGGCGCAGAACGCCCTCGCCCTTGCCATGAATGAACACGATGCGCTGGCCCAGGTGGTTCTGGTGCGCCCGCATCACCTCGTTGAATTTGTCAATCTGATAGTTGAGTATGTCGCTGTGGCTCAGTCCCGTGAGGTTATCGAGCAGTTCGGCGATGTGCAAGTCTTGCACAATGATCTCGTCGCGCCGTGTCTGTTGTGGCTTGCTGCCGGGCTTCTTCCGCTCGGGATGACGCTCGTTCTTCTTGGCGCGCATCGCATGTTCTAGTTCGCTGCTGTCTATAACCAGCTGTCGTGCGGGCAGGTCGTTACGCACGATGTCAATGGCCAGCACGGGTGTGTCAAAGTACTCGTTGGTGTGAAAACAATGCAGCTTGAAGAACTTGGTCACGTCCAGGCGTTGGTCGACCAGTACGGGGTTTTTCAGCGCGAAGTGGCGGTCTTGCTTGAACGCTATCAGTTGAACGGCGATGTGCGTCATTTGGTTCAAGTCGTTATGCCCAAACTCGTCGAGTTGCAGCTGAAAGTTCGGCTCTATGATACCATGCGATCGAGTGGACCATGTGGTGTCGTCACCGCGTGTCATGTAGGTGAAATAGAGGAAATAATTGCTGTCGTTGACCAGTATGGGGAAAAATGTGGTGGTGTTGAGGTGTTTCACCTCGCGCGGCTCATAGGCCAACTGGACATTGAGTTTCTCACCTTCGGGGGTCTCAAACACTGGCTCGGGCTTGTGTTCGGGCTCAGGCTTAGGTGCTGGCACGTCGGGTTCCACCAGGCGCGTCTTCACTTCCAGCGGTCGCTCGTAACTCTTCTTGGTGTCGACCACCACCAGCTGGGTTGCCGGGGTAGGACGCTCAAAGCCGTCCTCGTCCTCGACATATACCGTCTTTCCCTCGATGCGGGTCACACGACCGCCACCCACATCATTCAAAAACCGCACAAAATCTCCTATTCTCATAATTAAAACTGCGAATTCCGCGAATCTGATATTCTAAAATCATCAAAATCTAGATCTGAAATACTTGCCCAAAGTTCCAACGATGTTTTTGAACTAGCTGGCAGCGATTCAGCAAGTCCCCCTTTAGGGGGATTTAGGGGGCTGTTTCCTTATCCTTTTTCATCAACCGCATCACACGCGGAGCGAGGGCGATAATGGTGGGCATGGTGCACAATGCCATGAAAGCAACGGCAATATCCATGATGCTTACCATAGTTTTGAGCGGCCTCACAGCAGCCACCACGAGCATTACTAGATAATAATAGTT
>JAEEVE010000197.1 GCA_016290765.1 Muribaculaceae bacterium | reverse complement strand
TGCTCTTTTTCCGGTCAATCAGCTTGGCATACCCTTCATTGCCTGTATTGCTCAAGGTGTTGTGGGGAACATGAAAATTTGTTGGGGTGAGTGCTGGCTCATAGTTTTCTGGATCCATCACCTTCGTGCCACTTAACGTCAACTCGGCCAACTGGAAAGTATAGTTATTGTCAGCCGGGTCCTTGCCATTGATTTGCCGCACCTCAAATCGGAAGTAGCGGTACCCCTGGGTGATTCCTATGAGAGGGAATGTGTAGTCGGTGGTGTTCACGGCCTGCAGGCCGCCACCATCGGTCACATGCGCTAACTCGGTCCACTGGTCATTTTCAAGGGTCTTGCCGTAGAGGACCCACTCCTTGGGGTTGCGGGTGGGGTGCGTCTTGGTATCGTTAGCCGTCGTGAGGATGTAACTATTGGGGACGAGCAACACGTCGGACTCGACGTCCAGCCAGATGGTCTCCCATGCCCCAGAGTTGTTCACAACACACCACTTGGTGCTCTTGTTCTGGTCAATCAACTTAGCATAACCTTCATTGCCTGTATTGCTCAAGGTGTTGTGGGGAACATGAAAATCTGTTGGGGTGAATACTGCCTCAACGGGCACCGACCATGCCGTTGCTGCCACCAGCAGCAGTGCTGCGATAAGTAATAATCTTTTCATAACTTATAAAATTAGGAGTTAGTATTTGAATGAATCATAGAGTTAAAAAACCTGGGACAAAGTTAAGAAAAATATTTCAAACCACAACAAAAGTGTGCAAAAAAATTGGAATTTTACATCAGTGGTACCCAATTATTGTTTTGTTTTTCGTGGCAATTGGTTGCGCTCCTTGGGTTGACAGGATTGTACAAAAGTTCTGAAAGTTGCCATTTTCGGGGGAAAATGTTGTAACTTTGTGGCGCAAAAAACAAAATTCTATAATTATCAACTAAAAACAACAACCCTATGAAGAAATTTACAACACTGTTATTGCTCGTCGCCTTGGCGACTACGGCATCGGCACAGGTTCAGTTTGCCGGACGGCACGACGCCGGACGCTACTTGCTGCGTCCACAAATGAGCCATCGATCACAAGCACCACGCCACGTGCTGGGCGAGTTGGTCACCACACAACCCGAAGGCGAGGCGCGCCAGTATGTGCGCAGCGGCCAGGGCCTAGTGGTCTATGACAACACGCTCTTCACCACCGACCAGAGCGACAAGACCACGTTGGTCTATGCCGACGATGGCAAGACCGTGTGGATTAAGAACATCGTCAACGGCATGAGCGAGCAGTTTGGCGACTCTTGGGTGCAGGGTACACTCAGTGATGACGGCACCACACTGACCGTGTCGCTCGAGCAGACCGCTGGCTGGAGTTACCAGTATGAGGTGGGCCTGCGCCTGGCATGGGGCTCAACCGTCATCGACGAAACGGGCAACATGATCAGTTTCAACCGCGACGAGAGCGTTACCGAAGCCGTCTACAACATCGATGGCGAGACCCTGACGCTGCAAGGCACCAGTGGCCGCAGCGAGTTTGCCCAGGACATCAACGACTTCGTCGCCACGGGACTCACTTGCTGCTATGAGGACGATGGAGCATGGCCTGGCTATCTGGAATGGAACACTGTGCTTACCGAGAAGGCTCCTGTCCCCGTTCCCGACATCATTAACGAGCAACCCGAAGGCGAGCTGCGCAGCTACGTCCGCTCGGGTGGCAACATCTACCAAGGGTGGTTTGGCCCCATGTCAATGGAACAGTCGGGCATGGCCGACATCGTGTTTGACCCCGACGGAAAGACCGTCTACCTGCGTGATGTGGTGTATGACGTGGTCAGCGATGCATGGGTGCGCGGCACCCTCAGCGACGATGGCACACGCATCACCGTCCCCATGGGACAATACCTCTACTGGCAAGAGGCCGAGGAAATTGGAATGAAGGTGATGTGGATGAGTACCGGTGTTGAGACACAGACCGATGAAGAGGGCAACGAGCAGCAGGTGATGACACTCACTGTGCACGAGGGCGTGACCGAGGCCACCTACACCATTACCGATGGTGTCATCTCGCTCGACAACTCCGTTGGTGACCTCAATGCCGAGTTCCCCAACAACTACATCGCTACTGGCATCGGCGTGGTTTATGACAACGACTACACCTTCTGTGCAATGGACTTCAACACCGTTTACGATCCGTTTAACCTGGTGCCCGTCGTGCCTGCCGACCCCATTCTGCCCGAAGACGCATGGTTTGATGATGGTACCGAGGACGGATACAGCTGCCTGGACTTCACCATCCAGCCCTCGGATGTCGACGGCAACTTCATCGACCTCCAGTACACCAGTTACAGCGTATTTACCGACAACGATGAGCCGTTCACCTTCGAAGCCAGCACCTATAGCTACGACCTGGAGGAGGACATGACCGACATCCCCTATGCCATCTACAACTCGGGCTACGACTTCAACTCTTCGCGCATCTACTTCTATCGCACCAACATGGGCGACAACCCGCTGTTTACCCAGCGCATTGGCCTGCAGGTGCACTATGATGTGCCTGTTGTGGGCGAGGACGGTGAAACCACCATCGTGCGCAATTCGTCAAACATTGTATACTGGGAGTTGTCCAACTCGGCAGTGACCGATGTCAAGAGCGCCGCAACCACTGGCGATGATGCCTACTACAACCTGATGGGACAGCGCTTCAGCGCCGACCGCCTGCCCGCAGGCATTTACATCCACAACGGCCGCAAGGTCATTGTGCGATAACACGCATCAGGGCACGAGTCCACATCCGGGGATGGTCACAAGCCGTCCCCGGTTTTTGTTCCCAGTTGCAGGCGGGTGTGGGTAAAGTGATGGAGCGCCGCGATGGCGAGAGCCTCGATGAGATAGGCTATGAGATAGCTGTACCAGAGCAGCGAGGGCGCGTGGCGAGACATGAACCACAGCACGGGAATCACGGTAAGTGAAAGGGCAAACGAGATGAACAACGCCATGTGGTGATGACCGTAGAGCTTGTAGACAATCATCAACACATAAATGTAGCAGAACGGGATAAAACTCAAGGCAAACACCCTCAATGCATGGTTTCCCTCGGCAATCAGGTCGGGTTCGTCGGCACCGAACAGGCGAACAACCAGCGATGGCTCAATCCACACAAACACGCAGGTAACCACCATCGCGATGGTAATGAAGCGGAACGCCTTGCGCAGCACCTGACGCAGGCCATCGGCATCGCCCTTCCCCACCTGAATGGCTCCCAGCGACTGCAGCGTCTGACAAGTGCCCGAGAGGAACAGATTGTAGACCTGCAGCAGATTCATACACACGGCAAAGGCGAAGATACCCGTTCGGCCAAGCGTAGACAGCACGATGGTGTTGGCCGAAAGCATCAGCAAGGTCAGGCAGATGCTAGCCACAGCCAACGGGGCGCCCTGCGAGACAATGCGCCGCCATGATGCCCACATCCCATCGGAGACAAAGTCGAGCGACAATCGCCGATTCTCAGGTTTACGCCAATGGGTAAGCAGGATGGCGATGCCCACCAGGTGTCCCACCACTGTCGCTACCGACGAACCGGTGATGCCCCAACCAAACCACTGAATAAACACGATGTCAAGACAGAGGTTCACCGCATTGTCGACAATCACCGCCAGCGACACCAGCCGGGGGCTGCCATTGACGCCCACCATGGTCGACAGTCCCCACATGATGATAAATGCCGGGTTGCCCAGCAAGAGCACTTGCATGTAGTCGCGCGTCAACGGCAGAATCTGCTCATTACGGCACAGCATGTGGGCCGTCTGGGCAGGGAACATCACGCCACCAACCAAAGCCAATAGCACTCCCAAACCCGCGCTCAGCGACAACGCCCGTGTAAAAAAGCGACGGGCGGTCACAGTGTCGTTCTTGCCCAGGGCATAAGCCACAAGCATGCCTGCACCGGCATTGATGAGCAGGTGCAGCGTGAAAATAAATTGGGTGATGGGCTGGGACAGGTTGATGGCACTCACGCCGTCCTCACTGATGAGGTTACCAACGATAATGCCATCCACCACATTGCCCAGACAGCCCGACAGTGCAACCAATATATAGGCCCACAGGTACTTGTAGAATTGGCTGTTGATGTTGTCGTTGCTCTGCATAACTGGATATTTCTTAGAAATCAAAGAATCCGAAGCCGCCGATGGCGGTGAGCATACGCTCGACATAGTCCCATGAAGTGGGCGACCAAGCGAAGCCTAGACGGTAGAGCACCTGGGTGGTGTAGTCGTTGTCGCGCGCCACATCGGTGGTCTTCTGGCCGTGCGCCATGTCTTGGTAAGCGAGCAGCGACGACAATTGCTTTGCCTTCACGGGGTCATCCTTAGCCTGTTCCATCTGCTCGGCAAACTCTTCCTGTTCGACAAAGCGCACACCTTCGCCCACCGAGGACAGACCCGAAAGGACATCTCCCAAGAATTGCCCATGGATATTGTAGGGGTGGAACACGGTACACTCGACAGGCGTGGTACTCAACCGCACAATCGCCTGCGCCACCTCGTTGATGGGCGAGAACTCGACGTTCTTGTTGCGCATACTGAAGGGGCAGCAGCCCAGCATGTTGTAGACCTTGATGCGACCCATAAACGAGTTGGTGGCAAAGTTGGCCTGGAACTCGCCATCGGTCGAGCGCGCGGCGAGGTTGCCCACACGCATGATCTTGGCCTTCAAGCCATGCAGCGCTACGGCATCGAGGATGAGCCGCTCGGCCATGAATTTGGAGTAGATATACTTGTTGCCTAGATACTGGCCCATGTACAGCTTCTGCTCGGTGAACGTCTCGTCCTTGGGCTCGCCAGCCCACAATCCGCGCGTGCTAGCGGTGGAGATGTGCACCAGCTTGGCACCCGTCTTGATGCAGAAGTTGACGCAGCGCTGTGCACCACCAATGTTCACATCCTCAATCTCGGTACCCTCGCTGAAGTGCTTGACGATGGCGGCACAGTTAAACACCGTGTCGATGGGCAATGACTCGTCGAGGTCGTTGGTCACATCGCCCAACACCACATGGAGGCGTTTGCCAAACAGTTCCTTGAAAGAGTCGGCAAAATAGTAGAACAGCAACGTGCGCAGTCGGCTCTCGGCCTTCTCCTGTGTCTTGCCGCGCACCAGGCAATAAATGTGAGGCGCGTCGGTGTCGATGAGTTCGCGCAAGATGTGTATGCCCAGGTAACCCGTGGCACCCGTGAGCAGCACATTGCCCAAGCTCTGCCGCTCGCCGTGGCGGAAATTGTCGAGGGTATTGCGCTGAAGCAGGTTGTTGATGGCAGTATAGTCAAAGTGTGCAGCCTCGTCGGCCTCGCCATCGACCTCCTCGCCCGTGACCAGGCGAGCCAACTGTCGCGGTGTGGGATTAGCGAACACATCGCCATAGGCCACATGTATTCCAGCCTTGTCGGCCTCGATAATGACACGAGTCACCACTAGCGAGGTGCCTCCCAACTCAAAGAAATTGTCGGTGGCTCCCACCTTGTCCATCTGCAGGATATCGGCAAAGATGTTGCAGAAGGTGCGCTCAGTGTCGCTCGCAGCCTCGACAAATGCCGAGGTAATGGCCAACTGCGGCTCGGGCAATGCCTTGACGTCGGTCTTGCCATTGGGTGTCATGGGCATCTCGTCAAGTTGCAGATAAGCAGTGGGCACCATATACTGTGTGAGGCTCTGCGAAATCTCGTTCTTCAGCGCATCAGGAGCAATTTCGCGGTCGGCTGTGTAATAAGCGCAAAGGTGCTCCTTGTCGTTGATCTTGCGGATGAGGATAACTACTTTCTTCATGCCCTCGACCTTGAGCATGACATTCTCAATCTCGCCCAAC
>JAEEVE010000196.1 GCA_016290765.1 Muribaculaceae bacterium | reverse complement strand
AAGATTGACCACATCCTCTATCGTGGCGGTCTACAGGCAATGAATATCCGTTGCGACCGAGCCGGAGGTAGCGACCACTATCCGCAACTGGCAACCTTTGCCCTTTTACCGTCTCCCTAACTTCGTAAAGCGGGTCTTTAATTCTCAATAAAGAAATCATCAATTTTATAACAATGTTCAAACATTTCATTCTTTTGTTTGCCGTGCTAGCTACCCTGGCATCGTGCAACAGCAACAAATTCAAAGTCGAGGGTACCGTTGAAGGTGCTACCGACACCACTCAGATGGTGCTCGAGATGTCGAGCAACGGATATTGGTTCCCTGTCGACTCAATCTCTGTAGGGAAAAACGGAACTTTTAGTGTGGCAGCCGAAGCACCCGAGTTCCCAAGCATCTACCGCTTGCGACTGGGCGACAAGGCCATCTGCTTTCCTATTGACAGCCTTGATCAGTTGACCATTAACACGCGGTTGGCAACTTTTGCCACTGACTATACTGTCGCGGGCACCGACCATGCAGTGCAGGTGATGAAGATTGACAAGGAAGCACTGCAAATGGCGGGAGGCAAGGCATCGCCCGAGGAAATGGCTAAGTGGAAACACAAACTCGCCGAACAGATTGTTGCCGACCCCAGTGGTATCGTGGCATACTATGCAATTAACAAGTATGTCGATGACAAGCCCCTATTCGACCCATTAAACGACGAGGATTTGCGCATCATCGGGGCGGTTGCCAATGCTTTCTACACCTTCAGACCCAATGACCCGCGCACCGACTACCTCGTCACCGTGCTCACCCAGGGGCAGCAGCGCCGACGGGCGGCAAGCGCACCCACCGACACCATTGAGGCCGAGTTGGCATCGCTCATCGACATCAAACTGCAAGACTACACGGGCACTACCCACAGTCTGGAGCAGGTGGCGCAGAAAAACCGTCTCGTGTTGCTCAATTTCACCGTTTATCAGGCCGAATTCTCCCCCGTGTTCAATAAGTTGCTCAACGACATCTACACCAAGTATAAGAGCCGTGGACTGGAAATCTACCAGGTCAGCCTTGACACCGACAATGTCTTCTGGAGCCAGGCGGCAAAGAACCTGCCCTGGATCACAGTATACGATCCTCGCGGCCAGAACTCGACCACACTCGGCATTTATCAGGTCATGGGCGTGCCCACCACATTTATCATCGTTGGCGGTGACATTGTCGAGCGCGTTGAGGACGGCTCCAAGCTTGAAGCAGCTGTCGCCCGTCGCATCTGATGATGGCAGGCCAACAACAGACACTCTGCACATATCAAGAAACGCTAGCCGATGGGCTAGCGTTTCTTGATGATTCCTGCAGTGGTTATCTCACGGTGTCGTAGAATATAGAAGAGCCCGCGATAAATGTGTCGTAGGCCATAGGTAAAACTGGCATCGTGTCGACGGTGCTGCCGCCAGGCCATGGGCCACGGGTATAAAAACATCTTGCTGCGGTAGCCAATGTACAAATAGGCTCCCTTGCCCATAAGTACACCTGGTGTGGTGGCGCGGCTAGCATCGGTCGTGGGGTGGTTGTGCTCGACTATTACCAGCGGAAAGAACTGGCATTGCAGCCCCAGCGACATGGCGTCGTGCACAAGAATCTCCTCTTCGCAGCAATGAAACAGTGGCGCTCCTAGCCCGAAGTGCTCGTTGAACTGCAACCGGTCACGCACCGCACTGAGTCGAAACGCTAGCTCCACCGACGATGGGTAGTAGCCTGCCGGAGTGTGGGCCAGCGAACAGATTTCGGTGGGGTAGGGCTTTGGTTGACCTGGGCATTGCATCATGAAGGCGGCCAGGTCGGTGGTGGGGTTCTGCTCAAAAGTTGTGATGACAGTGCGCAGGTTGTCGAGTGTGTAGCTGCAGTCATCGTCGCAAATCAGGCAGAGGTCGGCAGTAGCATGACGCAGGCAATTGTTGCGGTTGCGGCTCAATCCTCGGCCCTCAAGATGCACTACCTTGATGTCATCGCGCTGCAACGCCAGTGGCACTGTGCGCTCATCAACTGTCGCACTGTGCTGCCACGACACCACATAGCTGATGTCGCTAGCTGGTGGCAAGACCAGGTCACACACATGGTCGATGCCGCGGTCAATGGTGCAGATGAGCAGTTCCAGGGTCATGATCTCGCTATCAGTTCGTTCCAGAATTGTAAGTGCCGTTCTGCCACCACTTGGGCGGCATTGTGCTCGAGCACAAACGCGCGGCTCTGGCGGCTCCAGAGGGGTAGACGGTCTTTGTGTTGGATGATATATTCCAGTTGGCGGTCAATGTTGGCATCGTCATAGGGCGTTACATTGACGATGGGGCGGTTATCTGCAGCACCGATGAACTCATAGTACTCGGGCTCGGCACCGCTCACAGCCACCAGACCTTGTGCCATCGCAATCAGGGCATTGGTCGCGGGCGTGTAGCTGTACAACTGGTCGAGCAACACGTGCGAGGCTCGCATGCGTCGCGTATACTCGTCGTAGGGCAGGTTCTCCACTACTTCCATCTCGCACTGGTCGGGATAGCGGTCGTGCACACGCTGCAGTGCTGCCAGCAGGCGGTCGGTGCCCTTGATGACTGTGCGGTCGCGTTGGATGCCGATGAAAAATCGAACCCGTTCGGGCACTTTCTCAAGCGGGCGAAAGGATAACGCGTCGACATCAATCGGGATACCAGCGTAGGCGAGCTTGTTGGGTACTAATGGCCGATAAGCTTCATAATACTCCCACAGGCATGCCACCACACCGTCGATATGGTTTACCAGATAGTTGCTATAGTCCTGCATCACGGGCAGGCGCCAGTTGTCTTGTTGCTGAGCATAATATTCGCCCGAGTGGACGTAGGGACTAGGCTGGTCTCCAACGAAGTAGTCGCTATAACGATAGGTGTGGCCGTCAAAACATGCATTATAGTACACACAATCGGTGCCCAGTGCCGAAAGCACCACCTTACCGTTGTGGTGGCGCAGGTAGTCAAACACCAGGCGCACCTTCTGCGGCTTCAGGTCCAGGAAGATATGGCTGGATAGATGCACAATGTCGTAGCCTCGCATGCGGGGCAAGGAGCGAAGGATGTCCCAAACGTAGCGCACTGCGCCTAAGCGGCCTGGACGGCGGCTCAGGTCGATGTCGCGCGAGGTGTCCATCCATCGCGAGCCATTAGAGGCCACGACCGCATCGTGACCCATCAGGCGCAACTGACGTGCAAGGCAGTTGTGCAGATTGCTCGCATCGCCAACGAATAATATCCTCATTTCGCCACAAAGATAGTACTTTTAATTGAGAAAATTTGGCTACACTTCGGAAATAAAAAAGAAAAAAACTATTTCTTTTTATATTTCGCTCGGTTTGCACAATTTTTCTTAATACGTCATTCTTATTTCTTATTTTTGTTGTACCTTTACAAGTTTTTTAGAACTAACGAATGCTTTTCACGATCATCATACCCGTCTATAATCGGGCGCAGGTGGTGCAGCGAACACTAGACACTGTAGTGGCGCAGACTCATCGGCCCTTGCAGCTAGTGCTTGTTGACAATGCCAGCACCGATGACTCTATGCAGGTGTTGGAACAGTTCAGAAAGCAGCATGATGCGCCCGATTTTCAGGTTATTGTAGCTCAGGAAACACACCACACCGCTGGGGCGGCACGCAACCGTGGGCTGGACTATGCCACAGGCGAGTGGCTGATGTTCTTCGACAGCGATGATGAGATGGAGCCCAGTCTTGTTGAAGCATATGCACATGTACTAGAAGGGCAGGGACTGGATCTCATCTCGGCGCGTTCACTGCTGGTCTTTCCCGATGGCACGAGTTGTGAGGCGCCATTCTTCAAGCGAGACATCTTTGCTAATCAGATTTTGCACAGCCAGTTGGCGACTCAGCGCTATGCTGTGCGACGCGAGTTTTTCAACGCTACCGACGGCTGGAACATCGACCTGCCAGGTTGGAACGACTGGGAACTTGCCATGCGGTTGTTGTTGGCAAGGCCTCGCATAGCCTTTATGGACCAGCCGCCGCTCATTAGAATCAACCATAGCGGCAATGACTCTATTACTGGTACTGAGTTTCACACCCGTGCAGGCCAGTGGGAGCGTGTAATCGACATCGTCCAGAACGAGGTGCGCTGCTCGGCATTGCGTGACAAGACGCGCTACTATCGCTTGCTCGATTATCGCCGCCTGGTACTTGCTGCCCATTACCAGAGGGAAGCTCATGCCGATTTGGCCAAACCGCTGGCGCAGAAGGCTTATGCCTCGTTGCGCAACACCTATGACGACAATCTGTGGTGGAGATGGCTTGTTGCCCCGGTCACACGATGGTTGTTTCGACGAATTGTCGATGGCAAGCGTGGCTCGGCGCGCATTGCAAGGCGATTATTTTGACAGTTTCGCAAAAAATCATTACCTTTGCAGTTTCAAAACATTTCAAGATTGAAGAATCTCTAATCTAGTGCCCCTAGTTAATCTAGTGCCTCTAGTAAGACAATTCTCAATTTTTCAATTCTCAATCATTAAATAAGAGAATGGCTGAAGAACTAGAAATAACAACTGCCCAGCAGCCCGATGAGTTTGGAGGATACGACGAGTTGGTTACCCTGTCGCCGCGTGAACACATACGCCAGCGACCGGGCATGTATATTGGCAAACTCGGTGACGGTTCGCAGAGCGACGACGGAATCTATGTCCTCATCAAGGAGGTCTTTGACAATAGCATCGACGAGTTCAATACTGGATTCGCCAAGCCAACCATCACTCTTGATGTTGAGGATGGGACAGTTACTATCCGCGACTATGGCCGCGGCATACCTCTGGATCAGGTCAGGGATGCCTCGTCAAAGATGAACACGGGTGCAAAGTATGACACTCAGACCTACAAGCGTTCCGTGGGACTAAATGGTGTGGGCATCAAGGCGGTCAACGCCCTGTCATCTAACTTCTACATCCGCTGTGTGCGCGCAGGACAATGCTCTGCTGTCACTTATCATGAGGGGCTCGTTGAGCAAGAAACAGGCATTCTACCAGCCGAGGAAGGCGAGGAGAACGGTACCTTGGTGCGTTTCACTCCCGATGGCACTATCTTCAAAAACTATGAGTTCCGTGATGATATCATCGAGACGATGGTCAAGAACTATTCGTTCCTCAACACGGGTCTCACCATTATCTATAACGGCCGCCGTTACCATTCGCGCAACGGCTTGAGTGACTTAGTCAAGGAAAATATGACCAGTGAGCCGCTCTATCCGCTCATGCATTTCCGCAACGATGATATCGAGGTGGTCATTACACACGCTGCGCAGATGGGAGAGGAGTTTTACTCGTTTGTCAACGGCCAGCACACTACCCAGGGCGGAACGCACCAGAGCGCCTTCCGTGAGGCCTTGTCGCGCACCATCAAGGAGTTTTATGGCAAGAACTTTGAATATAGCGACATTCGCAATGGCGTGGTGGCGGCCATCAGTATCAAGGTCGAGGAGCCAGTCTTTGAGTCACAGACCAAAATCAAGCTGGGCAGTAGCGTCATGTGGAAGGATGGCCCCACTATTTACAAGTATATCAACGACTTCATCAAGAAGGAACTGGACGATTACTTGCACAAGACCCCAGCGACAGCCGATATCCTGTTGAAGAAAATCCAGGAAAACGAGCGTGACCGCAAGGCCATTGCTGGTGTCACCAAGCAAGTGAGAGAACGGGCCAAAAAGGCTGCCCTCCACAACGATAAATTGCGTGACTGCCGTGTCCACTTTAACGACACGCGCGCACCCAAGGACAATGACCGCCGCGACGATTCCTCCATTTTCATCACCGAGGGACTCTCGGCACGCGGCTCCATCACCAAGATTCGTGATGTCGAGACGCAAGCC
>JAEEVE010000195.1 GCA_016290765.1 Muribaculaceae bacterium | reverse complement strand
AAGCCAGCGTGCATGACATTCATTATCTGAATGATCTCGGGCAGGACTTCTTCAGATGCACGGTTATCGGAGATAAAGGGTATTTGAGTGCCGAAGTCCAGTTGAACCTCTTTGAGTCTGCGCGCATTCACCTTGAAGTGCCATACCGCCTCAACCAAAAGAATTGGAAACCGTTTTACAAGCCTTTCGGTAGAATCAGGAAAAGGGTTGAGACCGATTTCTCCCAATTCACAGACCAGTTCAACATCATGCGCAACTACGCAAAGCTGCACGTCGGCTTTTTCACCAGAATCATCAGTAAAGTGAGCGCATTTACTGTTTCACAATACTTAAACATTATCAATAACAGACCCATCGGCAGGATTAAGTATGCGCTCGCTTAATTCCGCCAACGGGTGCTATAACTCTAAAAGATGACAACGATGCTAAAGAGATTCATTCTATCGATGGCAACCCTGCTGGTCTGCTCGCTGATGGCGCAGGCGCAGATGCCCGCTGTGACGCTGAACGATATGGAGGGGAACGCCGTGCGTACCGACACGCTGGCACGTCCGGGACATCCCGTAATCGTGAGCTTCTTTGCCACATGGTGCAAGCCGTGCCAGCGCGAGCTCAGCGCCATTGCCGAAGTCTATGACGAGTGGCAAGAGGAGACTGGCGTGGAGGTGATTGCAGTCTCGATCGACGAGGCGCAGAGCGCCAACCGCGTGAAACCCCTAGTGGATGCCAAGGGTTGGCCCTATCGCGTGCTACTGGACCCCAATGGCGAGCTCAAGCGCGCACTGGGCATCCAGCTGATTCCCTATGTGGTGGTGATTGACGAGAACGGCAAAATCATCTATAAGCACAACGGCTATACCGACGGTGCCGAGAACGAGCTGCGTGAAGTCTTAGAAAAGAAGTGATGAGAAGGCTGATTCTGGGTGTGATGGCGCTGTGTGTGGTGGCAGCTGCGGCACAAGACGAGAAGAAGGTCACCGTGTCGGGCAGCATCCACAGCGAGATTCTCATCCCGCAGGAAGACGAGAAAATCGGGGCCGAGAAACCCGATGACAAGGTGCTAACCAATACCTACGCCGACGTGGCCCTCGCTAGCAAGTGGGTCGACGCTGGCGCACGTTTTGAGTTTCTGCAGTATCCGCTGCCGGGCTTCGAGAAGGACTTCAAGGGCTGGGGACTGCCCAACTTCTGGGCTAAGGGCAAGTTCAACCGCCTGGAGGTGACGCTAGGATCGACCTACGACCAGTTTGGGTCGGGGTTTATCTACCGCACCTATGAGCAGCGAAGCCTGGGCGTGGACAACTCGCTGCTGGGGGCACGTGTGCAGTGGCGCGGCGACGGCTTTACCGTCAAGGCGCTCACGGGCCGCCAGCGACGCTACTGGAACTGGAACAAGGCGTGGATAACGGGTGCCGATGCCGAGGTAAACCTGGAGCAATGGGCCAAGCCCATGCAGGCCCACAATGCGCACCTGATGCTGGGACTCTCGTGGGTCAACAAGCACGAGAGCCAGGAGGACCTGATGGCCGACCCGACGCATAAACTCAAGTTTCCGGAGTATGTCAATGCCTGGGATGCTCGTGCACGCTACCAGCAAGGGCCGGTGAGCCTGCTGCTGGAGTATGCCCACAAGAGCCAGGACCCGTCGTTCGACAACGTGTATGTATATGGCCCTGGCCATGTCGAGATGCTTTCTGCGTCCTACTCTCGCAAGGGGTTGAGTGCCCTGGTGCAAGTAAAGCGCAGCGAGAACATGAGTTTCCGCAGCCGACGATCGATGACGGGCATCTCGTCGATGATCAACCACCTGCCGGCGTTCTCGATGGAGCACACCTATGCCCTGGCGGCGCTTTATCCCTATGCGACCAACACGCAGGGCGAGTGGGCCTACCAGGCCGAGCTGAGCTACCTGTTCAAGAAGGGAACCGCGCTGGGCGGTAAATATGGCACCCAAGTGCGGCTCAACTTCTCGCACATCCATTCGCTGGAGGTAACCGCGGGCGAGAGAGATGTCATGGGCGGCGAAGGCCCCAAGACCACCTTCTGGGGCTGGGGCGATGAGACCTATTACCAAGACTTCAACATTCAGATCGAAAAGAAGCTGTCGCGCGCCGTCAAGCTCAACCTGATGTACATGAACCAGCGCTACAACAAGACGGCCGTCGAGGGCGAGGGCGGCATGGTGCGCAGCAACATTGCCGTGGCCGAGGTGCGCTGGAACATGGCACGCAAGTGGACGCTGCGCGGCGAGGTGCAGTACCTGAGCACCCGGGATGACGAGGGCGACTGGTGGTATGGACTGCTCGAACTGTCGTGGGCACCTCACTGGATGCTCACCGTCTCGGACATGTACAACAGCGGCGAGACCAAGATTCATTATTACCAGGGACTGGTAACTTATAACGTGAAGTCGCATCGCATCCAGCTGGGCTATGGCCGCACGCGCGCGGGCTATAACTGCGCTGGTGGCGTGTGCCGATATGTCCCCGCCAGCCGTGGCGTCACTGTGGCCTATAACTATAACTTCTAGAACGATGGCTATGAGCAAAATAAAATACTGCGTGTGGACCATGCTCGCCATGATGGTGGCGCTGGTGGCATGCGACAACATCCCCGAGGACGAGCGACTCATCTATGTCAAACCCGCTGCCGTGTCACGCACGGTGCTCATCGAGGATTTCACCGGGCAGCGCTGTGTCAACTGCCCAAATGCCACCGATGCCATCGAGTTGCTGATCGAGCAATACGGCGACTCGGGCGTGATAGCTGTGGGAATCCATAGCGGGCCGTTTTCCAAGAATCCCAATGGCACCACCTTGCCACTGTGGACTGCCGAGGGCGATGAGTACTTCAGCCACTTTGGCGCCGAGCAGCAGCCAAGCGGCATGGTCAACCGCCTTAAGGTGAGCGACTATGTCGAGTGGGGAGCGCAAGTGCACACCGAGATACAGAAGCCTGCCCCGTTGTCAATCAATCTAGAGGTCGAGCTGGATGAAGAGGCGCGACAACTGAGCGTGAGCAGCACAATGATGGCGACCGACGGAAATGTCAACGGCAAGCTGCAGTTGTGGCTGGTCGAGGACAGCATCGTCAGCCCGCAATACATGCCCGATGGCAAGCCCGTGCGCGACTATGTGCATAACCATGTGTTCCGCCAGTCGATCAACGGCACCTGGGGCGAGGATATTACAATACCTGAGGGTGATACGCAAGTCGCCTTCTCATCGTTGGACATTAGCGAGGCCTACGACATCAACCACCTGAGCGTTGTCGCGTTTGTTTATAACAATAATGGCGTCCTTCAGGCAACGAAAATAAAGATTAAGTAATTCTGACAAAAAGCGATATGAAAAAATCTTTACTTACAATTGCTGCGGCACTGGCCGCAATGACCCTGTCGGCACAAAACCTTGACATCTTTGAGTTTGTCGACAAGAATGGTGATGCAATTCCCGATGGCACGACCCTTACCCTCACCGAAGTCACAAGCGAGGAGGATATCTTCACGGGCGAAGTCATCAACTACATGTACTCGCATGTGAAACTGCGTAATAAGACGGGAAACAACCAGGCTATGCGCATCAACCTCACCATCGAGCGCATCGACAACGGGTCGTACCAGTTGTGCTTCCCCATGGCATGCAAGACCTTTGAAGAGGAGACCAATGTGGTCACCGAGGGTGGCTTGCTGTCGGCCAATGAGGAGCGCGACCTGCAGACCGAGTGGATTCCCAACGAAGAGGGCGGGTGCGACGTGGTGCTGACCGTTGAGCTACTGAACATGTCGGGTAGCATCATCAACCCGGTTTACACCTATGCAGGCGATGGACCCACCATCAACCTTCACTTCCGCAATGGCATAACAGATGTGATGAAGGGCGACATCAATGGCGATGGCGTGGTTGACATTTCAGATGTTAATTCTGTCATCAACATGATGCTGGGCAAGGAAGTGATGGTCCCAGCAGCCGATCTCAACGAGGACAACATGGTTGACATCAGCGATGTCAATGGCGTCATTAATCTGATGCTGGGCAAATAGCATATATGAAAAAGATTCTTCTCTCTTTGGCATTGGTCATTTGCTGTCTGGCTAGTGTGAGTGCCCAGATGTTGCTACGCAATCCTGCTGCAGGCTTGCTGACGCATCATGCCATCAAGGCACCTGTCACCAATGCCTTGGGAGAGAATCAAATCTATCTGGGACCTTATGCCAGCGATGCCATCGCCAGCGAGACCGAAGGCTTGGGGCTGTCCGACAATTCGGGCATTTTTAAGTTGGGGGTCCTGCTTCCGTTGGATAAGTTGCAGGCATTTAGCGAGGGACAGGTCAAGGCCATTCGCTTTGGACTTTGTGCCACTGTCACCGATGCGGCAGTGTTTATATATCCCGTCACTAGTCTGCAACCGCTCACCCTAGGGCAACCCTTGGTCGAGCAGACAGTGCCCATTACCCAAGTTGGATGGAACCAGGTGGAATTGGCCAATCCAATCACCATTGACACTGATGGCATTGTTGGACTCATGCTGGGCTATCAGTATAAGCAGGTCAAAGGCGATACCGATGCCAGTTTTCCCATCTCTGTGGTCGATGAAGGGACTATTTTGAGCACTTATACCTATGGTTCAGTAACCAGCAACCAATGGCAGGACATCGGTCTGTCAACCTATGGCAATCTCAGCGTTCAAGCCATTGTCGAGAAGGACTATCCTGAGCACAATTTATACTTGAGCACTCCGCAAGCCAATAGTTATGCCAACGTCGCTCAGGGCCTGAATTTCACGGTGGGTTTGAGCAACATTGGCAAACAGACACTGTGGAACTACACCATCGATATGCTCATTGATGGTGTGGTCATGGATTTGATTGACTCGCCTGAGGCGTTGACTCCTGCCGAAGTATTGTTGTCGTGCAATTGCCCCCTCGATGGCGTGACGCCAGGCAAGCATACCTTGACCCTGCGCGTGGCCACGGTTGCTGGACAGGCAGTGAGCGATGGACCGACCGTGTCGGCACAGTTTACGGCTTATACCAATTCATTCCAGCGACAAAAGCAGCTGGTGGAGCAGTTCACGACTCAGGGTGCCTCCAATTGTCCCAAGGGGGATGCTGTGCTAGAGGCGTTGCAGCAGATGCGCGATGACATGGCATGGGTAGCCATCCACCTCAATTACAATGGAACGGATGAGTTCAATATCCCCGAGGGTACACAGGTGACTAATTATCTGGGAGGTAACAGATACCCCAGTGCTACGTTCAACCGCCAAGGTGGTATACAGTCGATTGGCTATAGCGCTCAGTATGTCCAGCAAGCGGCTAATATGCTGAGTTATACTTACTTTGACTGCAACCCCATGCCTGCATTGGCAACGGTTCGCATTAATCCTGTTTATAACGAGGCAACCCGTAATCTCGATGTGAAAGTATCGGGGCGGGTGGTTGCCGACTGGAGCAGTGTCCTGGACAGCGATATTGGGCTGATGGTCTATCTGACCGAGGACAGCTTGGTGGGAAAACAACTCAAAAGCGGCGTATGGGTTGAGGATTATGTCCACAATCATGTATTGCGCAGTGTGCTTACCCCCTTTGATGGTGACCCATTGACTATAAATGGGACTGCCTATGAGAAAACTTATCATGCGGTACTAGCAAGCGACTGGAATCCCGATAACATGCGCATCGTGGCGTTTATACATCGTCTTGGCACCCGGGTCACTGGCGTGCAGGTCGTCAATTGCGAGGCGTCTTCTTTGTTTGACGCAGTCTCGGGCGACATCAATGGCGACGGCCTCGTCGACATTGCAGACGTCAATGCCGTCATCAACATGATGCTAGGCAAGGTCGCACCCACTGCCGCGGCCGACGTCAATGGCGACGGCAGTGTTG
>JAEEVE010000194.1 GCA_016290765.1 Muribaculaceae bacterium | reverse complement strand
GCCTACACCGAGATATGGGGAAATCCCGACCTGAAACCCATGTCGAAATATGACCTGAACCTCATCTGGCAGTTCAATCGCAAATACACGTTCACAGCGTTTGCGACATTTGAGCCCGACTATTTTGTCCAAATGGCCTATCAGCCCTCCGACCGCATGGTGGTCATCATGAAGGAAACAAACTTCGACTACTCCAATTATTTCGGTTTGAATGCCTCGGTCCAGTTTTCGGTGGGCAACTGGTTCAATGGCCAGGCGAGCGCAACAGGTCTTTATCGCCGCGATAAGAGCGGCAATTTCTTCGATTTGCCATTCAATCGCAACTGTTTGTCAGCCATCATGGGCGGGACAGCTGTGTTTAAACTCTCCTCGCGCCACAACATCCAATTCATTCTCAACCCCTTCTTCCAGTCTCGGGCCATACAGGGCGTCTATGACATTGACCCGATGTTCCGTTTGAATGCCTCGCTCCGTTGGACATCGCACGACGGCAAATGGAGCATCACGGCTCAAGGCACCAACATCTTCAACGGATATGCCAGCGTTCGTTCCACGCTTGCCAATCAAGACTACACCATGCGCGTCTGGAACACGAATACGCCCAACGCCTCGCTCAAGGTTGTCTACCGCATAGGCAACTTCAAGGAGAAAAAGCGAAAAGAGGTCGACACCTCCCGCATGGGCTATTGAAGATGGCCCTAGTTGCTTGGTGGAGATTGTCTTTTTGATAGTTCTCCTTGTCCATGTTGTCTTCTTAACGTGAGTTCGATAAATTAAGTTGCTGATACACAGTTCCTCCCCTAAGCTAGGGGAGGTGGCGCGAAGCGACAGAGGAGTGTGTGAGATCACTAGGCGTTCTGACACACGCCCCCGCCGCATAGCGGCACCCCCTCTAACTTAGAGGGGGATTTAGTAGTTCCTCCCTTTAGTAGAGGAACTTTCTCCCTACCACTTTAAATGATTACACACCCTCCCATTCATTCCATCACACCACACCCTAACGAATAATTCCCTCTCTGAGTTAGACCAATTTTGCCTAACGTGGTTAAACAAATGACTTAATGCAATTTCTCTCACTTTATCCCGTTCTTCAAACAATCGAAAACTACGATACCGTCGCAGTTTCGCCTTAGCAAATAGGTAACCACAGAAACCAAACGTATTAAAAAATTTCTGTCATGATGCAGCAAACTTGCTATCTCGGTTGTCTATAATAATGATGGTCATACCCCAAGAAATCGAAACCACAGTTCTCGTTGAGAGATGCCGTCAGGGCGACATGGATGCCTTGCGTCTGCTGTATTCTGGCTTGTACCCACGTTTGCTAGATACTGCATGCCGCTATGTTGACAGCGATACGGCTCGCGATGTGGTGCACGATTCCATCTTGATGGCACTGACATCATTAGACTCACTGCATGACGATAGTAAGATTGAAGCATGGCTGTCGCGCATCGTGCGCAACATGGCCCTCAACCACATCAAGCACGAACAGGTCATACAGACCGTGCCGCTTGAGGCTGTACAAGATGCCATCCCTGATGAAGTCCCCGACGAACCTCTCGTCCCTCTTGATGTGCTTATGGCTATGGTCAAGCGTTTGCCCAATGGCTATGAACAAGTATTCCGACTGCGCACACTCGCAGGACTAAGCCACGATGAAATCAGTCACCGTCTGGGCATTAGCAGCAGTACCAGTCGGTCACAATTTACCCATGCCCGTCGCATGCTACAAAGCATGTTGAGGCGTTACTGGGCGTTGGCACTGTTGGCGTTGCTCGCTCCACTGGCCTATTTCTTGTTCAATTACCATCACGATCCGCTTCGCCCCAGCCAACCACATCCGTCGGCTAAGTACGATGGCACTGGCGACACGCCGCTTCCTCAGCCTGCACACACTGCAGAGCCATTCAATGCACCCATGGTTTCAGAACGAGATATTCCTTTACTGGCATCTATGGTCGATAAGGTCGACTCGGTTGCAGTTGTCGATTCGTTGTCAATAACCTCATTACCTGCCATGACGCGTTTGGCACTTGACCTGCCCTCGTGGATTTATACACCAACTGCAG
This sequence comes from Muribaculaceae bacterium, assembly GCA_016290765.1. GTDB lineage: Bacteria > Bacteroidota > Bacteroidia > Bacteroidales > Muribaculaceae > Sodaliphilus. Next base: position 3,856 of record JAEEVE010000194.1, on the reverse strand, counting down.
TTCCCTCATATATGCCCAATATTAATATGGTAAGACCTGCAGAAGTGAAGCACAAGCGAGGACGTGTGCAGTTGCATTTGGCCTATGGCGGAACGCCCGCAGCGACATCAACTACGGTCGACAACTTCCTTTCGGTCATCAACTTTGCAGCAGGTGGCACACAGCGCAACATGCGCTTATACACATGGAAGGACTATGCCGACTATCTCAAATCTAACTCAGCATATATGGATTCGGTTGAATCAAGCTATATGAACCAAATCATCGAGCAACACACCGACACGGTTCATGGTGACATCACGAGTGAAGTTGGAGAGGTTGTCTACGACACCGCGCCTCTGAGCGAAGTCAAGCACCATGAACGCCCACGTACCTATATGCTTTCGCTATCCTATCCGCTGAACTCGCGATGGAGTTTGATGTCAGGATTGGGTGTCACTACCATGCGATCGACATTTGAGAGTGCAGACAATGGCAACTATATGGCTCGGCGCACTCAACGGCTTTATTACCTGTCCTTGCCATTAGGGGCAACTTATAATATTTGGAAGCACAAACGCTTGTCTCTCTACGCCACGGGCAGTCTGCAACTTGACTTGCCGTTGCGGGGGCGTGAAACAACACGGTATCTGTATACTGGCGACTATGAGCACGCTCCGGGTGACTCGCTTGTATTCCCCACAATGCATAACGTTATTCGGGCACCATGGCAGTGGTCGGTGGGTGCTGGTGTAGGAGTGCAATACCAATTGATGCCTCATGTCAATGCATTCTTCGAGCCCAGCTTCCGCTATTATATACCCACTCATAGCCCCGTTGAGAACTATCGTACCGACCATCCTTGGGATATCGCTCTGCCTTTTGGCATCCGGTTTACTCCATAACCGAATCGATTGAACTCTTTTCTGGTAACGATGCAGCAAACTTCTTCTCTCGTTTGTCATTAGAGAAAGAAGTTTATTCAAATGGCACAATCTCATCTCTTCTCTCGTCAAATTTCAGCATTAATGGTATTCATGTCATTGACGATGCTGAACGCAAATGCACAAAGCGGCACTTTGCCTGTCATGTATATCGAGACCCAAAACCACCAACCCATCACGTCAAAGACGGTATATATACCAGGAACGTATTTCATTATTGACAATCAGAACCCGGACTTAAATGTTGGGTCCGTCGATAGTCCTATGTCACTTGAAATACGAGGACGAGGCCATTCATCATGGAAAGGTGTCAAGAAACCATACAAAATCAAACTGGCCGAAAAGACTCCCTTACTGGGTATGAACAAGCACAAGCATTGGGCTTTGCTCAAGTTCTATGAACCGACAGTGGCTGGCATGCAATTGGGAAACATCATGGGTATGGACTGGACACCATCAACACGACCCGTCGAAGTGGTACTCAATGGCGATTATCTCGGGCTCTACCTGCTCACTGAGACTAACCGCATCAGCAAAAATCGGCTCAACATCTACGAACAACCCAACTGGAATGAGGATGAGAACACGATTCCTTACGGCTGGCTCGTGGAAGTGGACAATTACCATGAGACCAACCAGATAAGCATTTGGGAATACGATATATGGAATCTGAGTATCACTTATCACTCTCCCGATTCACTTTCCTCGGCACAGAGACAATGGTTAATCGGTGAGTTTCAGGATATTAATTCTGCTATATATGATGATGACAAAACCAACAGCAAATGGGAGCAGATGATTGATGTCGATGCTATGGCACGGTATTTTATCATTCAGGAGGTTCTTGATAATAGTGACGGATTTCACGGCAGTTTTTATCTGCACAAGGATCGGGACGATGGTGCTCGTTGGGTAGCTGGGCCATTGTGGGATTTGTCATGTAATCAACGCGCAAAAACCGACTACACATTCCGCATGAAAACATCTTATGGCTTCACGCCACACTGGATTGGCGAGCTGATTAAAGATGAGGACTTTTGTTGTGCTGTGCGAAATGCATGGGAAGAGTTTTATCCTTTTGAAGTACAATCATGGATGGAATATATCGACGAGCATCTGTTGTTGTGCGGTGATGCATTCGAGCTTGAAAAAGACCGTTGGAATTACACAAATCAAGAACCCCTTGAAGTAAGAGTGGAACAGCTCAAATCTGCTCTGCTCGCAAACATTGAATGGTTCAATACCCACTTACCAGTAGGTGCCAATTCTTCTGTCTATGTTGCAGAGAATAAAGAAGTTGTCAAGGTTGAATATGTCAACCTGGCGGGTGTGCGCAGCGCTAAACCATGGAATGGGGTCAATATAAAAGTGATAACCTATGATGATGGCAGCACATCAACTTCCAAAGAGCTTGTGAAAGAGTAGTTTCAACACTATCCACATAGGAGTCCAGTTCAATATCACGCCCCATGTTGGAATCTTTGCGCAACCCAGTGTCAACTACTATTTTGACAATGAGACGAAAACCATCAGGACAAAGCATCCTTGGAATGTGACAGTGCCTGTTGGGTTGAGGTTTACTTGGTAACGATGCAGCAAACGTCTTTCCTCATTTGTCATTAAGGAAAAGAAGTTTGCATGAAGACCAATACAATTCACTATGACTATTGCCCATTGTGCCATGGGGCAGAACTGGCACCGCACTTGACCGCTACCGACCATTTGGTCTCAGGGCTTAGGTTTGATATAGTTCGATGTCGGGCATGTGGTTTTTTGTTCACGCAAGACGCACCGACGCCAGACGCAATCGGCCCATTTTATGAATCAGTGGATTATCAACCGCACAACAATCGATGCAGTTTCACATCATTCCTCTACCATTCGGTGCGGTCTGTGATGTTTCGCTGGAAGTATTCGCTCATTCGTCGCCATCACAAGCAGCGAGGCACACTCATTGACGTGGGGGCGGGCAGTGGACACTTCGTGGCATATATGCGTCAACAAGGTTGGCAGGTGGTGGGGTGTGAACAAAGCGAAAGGGCGCGTGCCGAGGCTTGGCAACGCGATGGGTTACGCCTTGATGGTGATGTGATGAGTGTTGATTATCCACAGGCCTGTGCCGATGTTATTACTGCATGGCATGCCGTTGAGCACATTCACGATTTGCATGGCTTGTGGGAGCGTTTTGGCCGCTGGCTCAAACATGACGGATTGCTGGTTGTAGCAGTACCCAATTGTGACAGTTTTGATGCAAAGCATTATGAGAGTGATTGGGCAGCATGGGATGCACCTAGGCATTTATGGCATTTTAATGAGGCAACGATAAAGATGTTAGGGCAGTGTCATGGCTTCAAACTAAGAAGTATTAACTCATTACCCCTCGATGCGTGCTACATTGCTATGCTCACCGAGCATAATAAGGTCAAGGGATTAGCTAAGGGATTGCGATTCGCTTTGTCTGGAGCGGTTCAACCACAGCAAGCCAGCTCGTTGGTCTTTCTTTTCCAAAAAGATATGATCGGATGAAATTGCGAGTGTGCGCAGCGCTAAACCATGGGATGGGGTCAATATAAAAGTGATAACCTATGATGATGGCAGCACATCAACTTCCAAAGAGCTTATGAAAGAGTAGTTTCAACACTATCCACATAGGAGTCCATTAATAAGCGCACCTTTCGCAAGGGGTGCGTTTATTGGTGCATGATTTCTAAAAAAATACGATAAAAAAGTCGTCGTTTTCTGTGTTTTTCCGTCTTAGTATATGAGACGTGTAACCAACTGCGTGTAATGATGTTTGGCAACCGAGGCAGAAATATGGTCGAAGTGATTGAAGCGAACCTGGATGCGTTGTTGAGGTTCGCCTATTTCCGTGTCAACGACCGAACCGAGGCCGAGGACATCGTCTACGAAGCTGTATTGCGCTTACTTGAATC
>JAEEVE010000193.1 GCA_016290765.1 Muribaculaceae bacterium | reverse complement strand
CGGTTTTATTGCTCTATCTAATTACTACTCCAATTGGTGGGTGAAAAATTCCTCGAGCATTTCGGCTGTGCATAATGCGGCATCTCCACCATGGCTGTACTGTGGACAATATTCATATCGGATGATGTTAGCTCCTTGCTGCTTGAGTTTCGCTACCAATTGTGTGCAGTCGGTTTCGCTGCTTGTGTTGAAGAAATAGGTTGGCACCCTTGTCATTTGGGGCTCAGAGCATGACATCGAGATGGCGGCGGCAAACACATCAGGGTGCTGGGCGACATAGTCCCACGTACCGCGGCCTCCGTCAGATGACCCAGCCACATAAATGCGCTTGGGATCAACAAGCCCTTTGTCTACCAATTGGTCAATCATTTGTTTCACATCGGTATAGCAGTCTCGCCATAAAATGCAATGGTCAACATCTGCCTTGTGGCACATCGGCAATAGTGCTACCGCTTTGATGCCATGTGAGCGCAGATAGCCAATGATGGAGTCATCAGCAACACAATTGTCCCAATGGTTGCGGTGCGTGTTGTAACTGTGAATCTTCTGGTCGCGCACGCCACCATGCAACCACAGCACTAACCATGCCTTTCCGGGCTTATCAGGGTGGATGTTGACCATTTGGCATGGAAGATTGAAAGTCAATGTGTCGGTAGGCAGACTGGGCATCCAGACAGTATCATGCACTACAAGGTTGCCTTGCACATGATAATCAGCGGTAATGTGATTGCTCTTGCAACAGCACAATATGATCGCAATGACCGAAAGTCCTGCACAAAAAGCGAATAGCTTCTTTATTCTTCCCATAAGACTTTGTTAAGAAGGGAGAAGCGCCAGATTAAGGACATCCTGAATGGTGTTGACGTAGTGGAACGTCAATCCCTCGAGGTAGATTTCTTTAATTTGGTCGATGTCTTTCTTGTTCTCTTGGCATAGGATGATGTCGGTGATGCCGGCTCGCTTGGCTGCAAGGATTTTCTCCTTGATACCGCCCACGGGCAATACCTTGCCGCGCAGGGTAATTTCGCCCGTCATGGCAAGGTGGTCACGCACCTTGCGACCCGTGAATGACGATGCCAGTGAGGTGACCATCGTCACACCCGCCGACGGACCGTCCTTGGGGATGGCACCCTCGGGAACATGCACGTGGACGTTAAACTTGTCCATCTCCTCGCTGTCAAGCCCCAAGAGGTCGCAGTGCGATTTGAGGTACTGCAATGCGATGACTGCCGATTCTTTCATCACGTCGCCTAGGTTACCCGTAAGCGTGAGCTTCTCACCCTTTCCACGGGCCAATGAAGACTCAACATAGAGAATTTCGCCGCCAGCTGCTGTCCAAGCCAAACCAGTGACTACGCCCACAAAGTCGTTGCCCTCGTACTTGTCGCGTGTGTAGTCGGGCACGCCCAGATAGTCGTTGAGCATGTCGACAGTGATGCGTTTGGGGTAGGCCTCCTCGCGAGCCTTGAAGCGTGCAATCTTGCGCAACACTTTGCCAATCTTTTTCTCCAACTCGCGAACGCCGCTCTCGCGGGTGTAGTTCTCAACAATGTGGGTCAGAACATCGTCACCCATCTTAATTTCGCTCTTTTTGAAGCCATTCTCGAGCAACTGCTTGGGCAGTAGATGACGCTTGGCAATTTCGACCTTTTCTTCGGTAATATATCCGTTGATCTCAATCAGCTCCATACGGTCGAGCAGTGGCTGGCTGATAGTGGCCAAATTGTTGGCGGTGGCGATAAACAGGACCTTGGACAGGTCGTAGTCCACATCGAGGTAGTTGTCGTGAAATTTGCTGTTCTGCTCTGGGTCAAGTACTTCGAGCAGTGCCGACGACGGGTCTCCCTTGTAGTCTTGTCCCACCTTGTCAATCTCGTCCAACACGATGACGGGGTTGCCTGTCTCGGATTTGGCGAGCGCCTGGATGATGCGCCCCGGCATCGCGCCGATGTAGGTGCGCCGGTGTCCACGTATCTCGGCCTCATCGTGTAATCCTCCCAGCGAGATGCGGGCATATTTGCGGTGCAAAGCGTCGGCGACTGACCGACCCAATGAGGTTTTGCCTACACCCGGAGGCCCGAAGAGGCAGATGATGGGCGCCTTGAGGTCGCCACGCAGCTTGAGCACCGACAGATGCTCAAGAATGCGATCCTTGACCTTTTCCAGACCGTAGTGATCCTTGTTGAGCTTTTCCTCGACCTTAACTAGGTTGAAGTAATCCTTGCTGTAATGTTCCCAAGGTAAGCTTAGCATGGTATCGAGATAACTGTACTGCACCGAGTAGTCTGGCGACTGCGGATTGAGACGCTCCAGTTTCTTTAGTTCCTTATTAAAGTGTTCCTGAACAGTCGCACTCCATTTCTTCTTGGCGGCACGCGACTCTAGTTCGTTGAGATCCTCATCGGTGGCGCCCAATTCCTCCTGGATGGTACGTATTTGCTGTTGCAGGAAATGCTCGCGCTGCTGCTGTGAAAGGTCTTCACGGGTACGCGACTGGATATCGGCACGCAGTTCGACAAACTGCTCCTCCTGTCGCAACATTGAATAGAGCATGAACGCTCGCTGTCGCAAGTTGCTTTCTTCAAGCAGTTTCTGCTTTTGGCTGGATTCGAACGGGATGTTGTTGGCCAAATAGTTGATCAGGAAGAAGGGGTTGTCAATGTTGCGCATGGCAAAGGCCATGTCCTGACCATTGTCGCCCATGTTAGCGAGCATCTTGTTAGTGATTTCCTTGATTGAGGCGACAACAACTGCAAACTCCTTATCGCCCTTGCGCGGGAACTCGACCTCAGTGAGTGTAACGGTACCCTTCAGGTAAGGTTCTTCTTGCGTAATCTCATTGAGCTGGAAGCTGCTCCGGCCATGCAAAATCACATTGGTACTGCCATCAGGTAGTTCAAGCAACTTGATAATGGATGCTACAGTGCCTTTTTGGTACAGGTCATTTTGGCCTGGATTGTCGGCCTTGCTGTCAATCTGGCACACCACGCCGATGGGGGTGTGATTGCGCATGGCATCGTTGATGAGTCGCATGCTCTTCTCTCGGCCGATGCTTATGGGCATGGTCATGCCTGTGAACAATACCACATTGCGCAAAGGCAGAATAGCAAGTTCCATGGTGGTATTTGCCTGCAAGTCAGCGTCGTCAATATCTTGTTGAACCTCGGCAACAATGGGAACCATGCGTGGTGCACCAGTCTCATTGGCCATTTCTAAATCATCAAATTTTATCATATATTGTTAGATGTCTTCTTTCTTATATCAGTTACAATCAGCAACACCTGTGCCAAGAGGTAAACTCAAGTTCAACCAACGCAAAGCGTGGTCTTCGTTATTCATGGTGATAAGGCTCGTGGTTGAGGATGGTGAATGCTCGGTAGAGTTGCTCGGCAAAAATGACCCGCACCATCTCGTGCGAGAAAGTCATCTTGCTCAAAGAAATCTTCTCATTGGCACGCTCGTAGACCTCCTCAGAGAAACCGTAAGGCCCACCGATGACAAACACCACACGGCGCACACCACTGGACATGCGCTTCTGGACATATTCGCTGAACTGCATCGAGGTCATCTCACGCCCGTGTTCGTCAAGCAGTACCATGTAGTCACCCTTGTCGACACTCGACAGGATGCCACGACCCTCGTTTTGTTTCTGCTGAGCCTCGCTTTGGTTGCGTGTATTGCGGGCATCCTGAACGTACTGGATATCGAAGGGGACATAATGACCCAGCCGGGCAGTATAGTCGTCAATTCCGGGCTTCAAGTAGCCTGTGGTAGTCTTTCCGACTACTAAAAGAGTGATTTTCATCGCTTCCTAGAAATTTTGCTGTGCAAAGTTAATGTTTCTTTGCCAAATTATTACTACTTTTGCTCTAGAATTTCTAGAACTCTAGAATATCTAGACAATCTAGCTCATCTAGACTAACCCAAACACTCTATAATTTATGAAGACAAGAGAAGAACTGATTGACCAATTGATTGACCTAGCTTTTGCCGAAGATATCGGCGATGGCGATGCTACCACCCTGTGTTGTATCCCTGCCGATGAGATGGGCCGCTCACGGCTAATCATCAAGGAAGAAGGCATTATCGCTGGCGTGGAAATGGCCCGCCGTGTGTTTGAGAAATTTGACCCCGAGCTGCGCATGACCACCTATATCGAAGACGGCGCCCATGTCAAGCCAGGCGACATCGCCTTTATCGTCGAGGGGCGTGTGCAGTCGTTGCTGCAGACCGAGCGCTTGATGCTCAACATCATGCAGCGCATGAGCGGCATTGCTACCGTCACGGCGCGCTACCAAGAGCGTCTGGCTGGCCTAAAGACACGTGTGCTCGACACCCGCAAGACCACGCCAGGCATGCGCCTGATGGAGAAGGATGCTGTGCGCATTGGCGGCGGCTGCAACCACCGCATCGGGTTGTTCGACATGATCCTGCTCAAGGACAACCATGTGGACTTTGCTGGCGGCATCACAGCAGCCATCGATCGCGCACATGAGTGGTGCAAGGCCAACGGCAAGGACCTGAAGATTGAGATTGAGGTGCGCAATTTCGATGAGTTGCAGCAAGTGCTTGACCACGGCGGTGTGGACCGCATCATGCTTGACAACTTCACACCCGAGAACACTCGCAAGGCCGTGGAAATGATAGCTGGTCGTGTGGAGACCGAGTCGAGCGGAGGCATCACTATCGACACGCTGCGCGATTATGGCGAGTGCGGTGTAGATTACATCTCGGTTGGAGCACTGACCCACTCGGTCAAGTCGCTCGACATGAGTTTCAAGGCATTTTAGTGGTTCTTCTTATAGCTCATGACTGCCCAAACTGCCATGAGCAAGGAGATGACAGTCAGTGAGGCGACTTGGTGAGTGATACTAGCCAGGCCGCCTCCGCGGAGAAAGACGGTGCGGATGGCATCGATGAAATAGTGCATGGGGTTGACATAGGTAGTGGCATATGCCCAGTCGGGCATAGACCTACTCGGTGTGAACAAGCCACTAAGCAGCAGCATCAACACGACAAAGAACCACATTACAAAAATGGCTTGCTGCATGGTGTCGCTATAATTTGAAACCAGCAGCCCAAAAGAGCTCCAAAACAGCGCTAGGAGCATGGCCAGCACAAACACCAAGATGACAGGCCCCTGACAAGTGATGCCATAGACCGCCCATGACAACAACAGGCACACAATAATGACAAATACCGCAATGATCCAATAGGGCACTAATTTGGCTAGGATAAACGACCACTTGGACACGGGTGTTACGTTAATCTGCTCAATGGTGCCAGCCTCTTTCTCGCCGACGATGTTCAGAGCAGGCAAGAATCCGCACAGCAACATCATTACCATTGCAAGCAGGGCTGGAATCATATAGAGCTTGTAATTCTGGTGCTTGTTATAAAGGTTTAGAACCATCACTCGCGACTGTATCGCTGCTATGCTAGGTTGTGCATTTGCGGTGATAATTTGCGACAAATAGGCCGATCCAATTGATCCCTTGGTGCCATTGACAGCATTAGCTGCGATGAGCACTTGTGGCGTCTGACCGCTTGCCAGGTCACGACTATAGTTAGAGGGAATTACTAGAGCGATGTCGGCACGGCTGTGCTCGATGTCTTGCAGCGCCGCGTCGTAGGTAGGGCATTGGCCGCGGAAGATGAAGTAGTTGCTCGCCTCAATCTCATGCACCAAGCGCTGCGACAGCACCGAACGGTCGTTGTCCACCACATCGACCACCACATTGCTAACCTCCTGGTTCATGATCCAGGGCAGCACGCACATCACCACAATGGGAAACGCCACGATGAGCCGAGGCAGGAACGCATTGCGGCGAATCTGCAAGAACTCCTTCTGTATGAGATATTTCAGTGTCATTCCAATCGTTTGTTGAATTTTGATAATGCCAGTGTGAGCAACGCAGCGGTCATGCCCAGCAGAATCAGTACCTCGTTGAGCACCTC
>JAEEVE010000192.1 GCA_016290765.1 Muribaculaceae bacterium | reverse complement strand
CCGACGAGAGTGCCATCTTCGGCAACGATGTGCTGCCGGGCGAGACTGGTACAGACGAGATCTTCACCCTGATGACCGAGGGACTGTTCCATGGCAAGGCGCTGACGCTGGGCCTGGTAAGCAGCAGCAACCTGCGCGGCATGAACTCGTGGGATCCGTGCTACCGCGTCATCCGCAAGGCCAATACCATCCTGGCACGCATTGATGAGTGCAAGGACTTGACGTCGTTGCAACGCACCGAGATAATTGGCTATGCCCACTTCTTGCGCGGCTATGCTTATTATATGATTATGTCGGTCTATGGCCCGGCGGTGATTGTGGGCGACGAGGTGTATGACACCAACCGCGATGCCGATTATTATGATCACGGCCGCGCCACGTTTGACGAGACGGTCGACTATATCTGCAACGAACTGGAGACTGCCGCCAACTACATTCCCGACGATGTACCCATCGCCAACTTTGGCCGCCCAAACAAGGGTGCTGCCTATGCGCTGATTGCCCGCGTGCGTCTGCATGCCGCCTCTCCAGCATTTAATGGTGGTGCTGCCGCCCGCCGCTACTTCGGCTCGTGGACACGCTCGACCGATGGCGCACAATATGTGTCACAGACCTACGATGAGAAAAAGTGGGCACTGGCAGCAGCCGCCTGCAAGCGCGTGATTGACATGAACCGCTATCGCCTGCACACCGTCGAGCGCGTGACCACCGCATCGGGCGATGCTACCGAGGTGACCGCCCCACTGCCCGACAACGTGAGCGACGCCGACTTCCCCTACGGCGCTGGCAACATCGACCCCTATAAGTCCTATGCCAACATGTTCAACGGCACGACCTATCCCGTGCAGAACCGCGAGCTGATTTGGGGCAAGACATCGGGGTCTATTCAGGGCTTCACGCAACAGTCGTTCCCCATCTTCATGGGTGGATACAATGGTATGTGCCTGCCGCAGAAGATAATTGACGAGTTCCGCATGGAGAATGGCAAGACCATTGAACAGGCGCGCGCCGATGGCGAGTACAGCGAGACAGGCGTGTCACGCGTGCTGCGCTACTTCTCGGGATACCGCGTGCTGCGCGGCACTCACAACATGTATGTCAACCGCGAGATGCGCTTCTACTGCTGCGTGGGCTACAACGGATGCTACTGGCCAGCCACATCGTGCTCCAACCAGAACTTCCGCCAGCAGACCATCTACTACTACAATGGTGGCAACGCAGGACGCGACAAGGCCATCCAGGAACCACGCAACCAGTGCATCACGGGCTATGTGCTCAAGAAATATATCCACCCCGAGGACAACTGGTACAATGGCGACGGCTCGACTCGCACCAGCAAGACGTTCCCCATCATCCGCTATGCCGAAATTCTACTATCCTACGCCGAGGCCATCAACCACCTGAACAGCAGCCACACCGTGACGCTGCCCAGCGGTGAGACCTACACCCTGTCGCGAGCCGCCAACCTGGAGGACGCCAAGTTCCAGTTCAACCAGGTGCGTTTCCGTGCCGGCATGCCAGCACTCAGCGAGGAGGAGACAGCCACCGAAGAAGCCATGGATGCCGCCGTGCGCCACGAACGCTTTATCGAGTTCTTGTGCGAGGGTCGCCGCTACTACGACGTGCGTCGTTGGGGAATCCTCGAGGAGGTCGAAAGCGAGCCCATCACGGGCATGAACATTGAGAGCGACGCAAGCAACTACTATGTGCGCACCATCATCAACCACAGTGACTATCGCAACCGCACTTGCGACCGCAAGATGGTGTTGCTGCCACTGGAGCGCAACGAGGTGCGCAAGTCGCATTCACTGGATCAGAATCCTGGTTGGTAAAATAGATTACAGATGATAGATTATATATGAAAGATATGAAAAAAATAATTATCTTTGCCGCTGCATTGCTGCCGCTGTTGCTTACCAGCTGCGACGAGAACGAGCAGTTCCGTGGCGAGTTGTACAAAAAGGTGATCTACCTGCTCAGCACTGATGACTATACATTCCAGAGCGAACATGAGCTGGGCGAACAGACCACAGGATATGTCACCGTCTATTGTGGTGGCACCGAGCACATCAATAAGGATGTGACCGTGACACTAGAACGTGATGACGAGGCTATGAGCGAGTACAACCATATGTACTATGACATCGATGAGTCACGCTATGCTCACGAGCTGGATCCCAGCCAATACAAGATTGAGAGCTACCAGACGGTGTTGCATGCCTATAGCCCAGACAATTATGCCTTGCTGCCCATCAAAATCACGCCTGATGGCCTGAGCCCCGACTCAACCTATCTGATTCCGCTGCGCATCAAGTCGGTGTCGGACTTTGAGATCAATCCCAACAAGAAAAAGGTGCTCTACGAGGTGGTGCTGAAAAACAAGTATGCCACCATGGCATCGATCACTTACTATCAAGTGACTGGCGTCGAGACCCGCTATTTTGAGGCAGGCGAATCGGCTGGAGGTATTTCGGTGACCCGCATCTTTGCCCCGCTGAGCAAGAATCAGGTGCGCTGCTTTGCTGGTACCAACACCTACAACCCCAACAATGTCACTAAGGCTGAGATCGACAAGTATGCCATGACCTTGACCATCAACAGTGACAACTCCATCACCATCACGCCTTATGGCAACCTAGTGGTGGAAATGCTGGGTGGTGCCACCGATAACTACTTCGACATCAATGCACGTGGCTACTACGTATTCCATCTGCACTATCGCTTCCAGGATGTGATCAACGGCGAGACCCTGTGGATTGAGATGACCGAGAGCTGCGTACAACGCAAGTAAGAAAACAGTGAGACGTTAAATATGACTGCATGGCGCAAAATAGCTAGCGTGGCGATGACCTGTCTGGTCATCGCCACCGTCACGGCTCGTGACACCGAGGTAGTGGACTATGTGAACCCCTATATGGGCAACATCAGCCATTTGCTCAAGCCCACCTACCCCACCGTGCACTTGCCCTATGCCATGATGCGCTTTTATCCCAACCGCGGCAGTCATGTCGAGGGCAAGGTAAATGGCCTGCCACTGATCATTGTCAACCATCGCGAGAACGGTTGTTTTACCCTATCGGCAACTCAGCGCGATTCGGGCAAACTGCACCCTGTCATGCGCTCCGATTGGGACAACGAGCAAGTCAAGCCTTACTATTACCGCGTGGATCTGGACCAGCAACGCGTCACAGCCGAATATGCCCCGATGGAGCACAGCGCTATCGTACGCCTGCAATTTACCGAACCGCAAGAGGCTTATGTGCTGCTCACTAGCGGCCATGGAGAGATGACTGTGAATGGCAACCAAGTCACAGGCTACCAAGACACCTGGGGAGGCGTGCGCGTGTGGCTTTATGCCGAGCTGGACCAAACGCCCATAGCTGCCGGTGCGCTGAAAAATCACCGCTTGAGCCCCTTCGAGCAACAAGCCTCTGGCGACCAGGCCTGTGTGGCGCTGAAGTTTACCGGAAAGACGACTGTGACCTTACGCTATGCCGTTTCCTACATCGGTCCTGAGCAGGCGCAACGCAACTTTAGTGCTGAAGTCGCCGGTAAGTCGCTGGAACAGGTTAAGGAACGCGGGCGCAAGATTTGGAATGAGCAGTTGGGTAAAATCCTTGTCAAAGGCGGCACCGACAACGATCGTGCTGTGTTCTATACCTCGCTCTACCGCTGTCTGGAGCGCCCCGTGTGCATCAGCGAGCAGGGCCAGTACTTCTGCCCCAGCGACCATCAGGTGCACAGCGATGAAGGCCACCCGTTCTATACCGACGACTGGTTGTGGGACACCTATCGTGCTACACATCCACTGCGTGTGCTCATTGACCCCACCCGCGAGACCGATATCATCTTGTCGCTGTTACGCACTGCTCAGCACGACCCCAAACACTGGTTTCCCACCTTCCCTGCAGTCACTGGTGACTCGCGCCGCATGAACTGCAACCATGGTGCTGCTGTCATTGCCGACGCTTGGGCCAAGGGGTTGCATGGGTTCGACTTGTCGCAAGCTTACGATTACCTGCGCCGCGCCATCGAGGAGAAAACACTGGCTCCGTGGTCGTCTCACACAGCAACGTGTCTAGACACCTTCTATCGTGAACATGGCTATATCCCCGCCCTGCATCCTGGAGAACGCGAGACGGTGCCCGGGGTGAACGATTGGGAGAAACGCCAAGCGGTGGCAGTAACACTGGGCACGAGCTATGACCAGTGGTGCCTGTCACAAATTGCCACGGCTCTTGGCCATGATCAGGAAGCAGAACACTACCTGCGTTGTTCCTATAACTACCGCAACCTGTTTAACCCCGCCACCTCGTTCTTCCACCCAAAGGATAAGGACGGACAATGGATTGAACCGTTTGACTATCGTTTTGCGGGCGGCATCGGGGCACGCGACTACTATGACGAAAACAACGGCTGGACTTATCGCTGGGATGTGCAACACAACCCAGGCGACCTGGTAAGTTTGATGGGTGGCCGCGATGCTATGGTGCGCAACCTGGATCAGACCTTCGACGAATGGTTAGGAACCGAACGCTACAACTTCTATCACCAGCTACCCGACCAAACGGGCAACGTGGGGCAGTTCTCGATGGGCAATGAGCCGTCGATGCACATTCCCTACCTATACAATTATGCTGGTCAACCGTGGAAGACGCAAAAGCGTGTTCGCGATTTGGTGCATCAGTGGTTCCGCAACGACTTGATGGGCGTTCCTGGCGATGAGGATGGTGGTGGCCTGTCGGGCTTTGTGGTATTCTCAATGATGGGTTTCTATCCCGTCACCCCTGGCCAGGCGACCTATAACCTGGGCAGTCCATTCTTCAGCGACATTCGCCTACAGCTAACTGGAGGCAAGACGCTGACCATCAAGGCTCCCAAAGCCAACGAGCAGAGCAAATACATTATCGGAGCCACACTCAATGGCAAACGCCACGACAGGCCCTGGTTCAAGCATGACGACATTGCCCATGGAGGCACCCTCGTGCTGGACATGAGTCCCCGTCACAGCAACTGGGGAAGTGCACCTGGAGCCGTTCCACCCTCGGCCAAACCTTATCCCAAAGAGTAAACTCACAGATTGAATGACCAACCAATGAAAATCATGAGATTGTGCATCATCACAGCCAGCCTGCTACTGACGCTGCAAGCCACCGCACTCGAGGTGCAATGGATGAGCAGCACCGACCAGTCGCGATGGAAACAACGCAACGACATCACCATCACTGAGTTTAAGCAGGACGAGGTGAACGATGTGATTATCACCCGTTACAAGGAGCAACAAATGCAGGGCTTCGGCGGCTGCTTTGGCGAGCTGGGGTGGGACGCACTGCAAGTGCTCGACGCGCCTACACGCCAGCATGTGCTTAACCAGCTATTTAGCCTCACCGATGGTGCTGCACTGCGCTTTTGCCGCACACCCATCGGTGCCAACGATTTTGCACGTGACTACTATAGCCTGGATGACCATCCAGGTGACTTCAAGTTGCGCCACTTCAGCGTCGACCGCGACCGCACCTCATTGATTCCCTATATCCAGGCCGCACTGGCTATCAACCCTGACCTGCGCCTATGGGCTTGCCCATGGACACCTCCCACATGGATGAAGACAAATGGTCACTATGCCACCAAGGCAGGCAGCAACAATGGTTACACAGGCCCCGACATGACCCACGGCCAGGACCAGTTCATCTTGAAGAAGAAATACTTGCAGACCTATGCCAGCTACTTCTCGCGCTACCTCTCTGCCTACAAGCAAGAGGGCATCAACATCGAGATGATCATGTTCCAGAACGAACCTTACACCATCAACATCTGGCCCAACTGCTCATGGTCACCCCAAGGCACTGCTCTATTCTTAGGGAAATACCTTGGTCCGAAGCTAAAGAAGGAACATCCCAGCGTGAAAATGTGGTATGGCACGATGAATACCAACAACCTTGACGAGGTGCTGCAAGTGGTCAATGAC
>JAEEVE010000191.1 GCA_016290765.1 Muribaculaceae bacterium | reverse complement strand
GTGTAGGCCAGGGCGTAGGCGCGGGCATGCTTGACCATGGCCAACAGGCCGTTGCTGCGTGTGGGCGAGAGATGGTCGCGCAGTCCGATGGCTTCGATGAAGTAGAGGTCAGCGTCAAGGATCTCCTGGGGGGTGTGGCCGCTGAGGACTCGCACCACCATCGAAACGATGCCCTTGACGATGAGCGCGTCGCTGTCGGCGCTAAAATTGATGACACCATCCTCGTAGTCGGCCTGCAACCATACGCGGCTCTGGCACCCGTCAATCAGGTTGTCGGGTGTCTTGTATTGCTCGTCGAGTTCAGGCATGGCGTTGCCTAGCTCGATGATGTAGGCATAGCGGTCCATCCAGTCATCGAAGCCCTCGAACTCCTCGATAATCTCGTCTTGCAGTTGGTTGATCGTTTTCTCGGTCATTGTCGTTGTCGTGGTTTATCTAGAGGCTCTAAATTGTCTAGAATATCTAGAAAACTAGAATAAAGCACAAAAATAGTGATTTTTTGTGAGATAGAGACAAAGAACCGCCGATTTTCTACAAAATCAGCGGTTCTTTTATAATTAAATAAGGTGTTATCAATAGAAATTGATGAGTGAGCGTTTGACCTTAGTAGCCTTGCTCAAGATGTATGCCATGGCACCGGGGTTAGCGATCATGCCTCCACCGCGCTGCTGTGCATAACGGTTGTCAAGCTCTTCCTTGCTGGGCTGGCGCTCGTCCTTCTTCACGTCATAGACCTGGAAGACATACACACCATTCTCACCCTTGAAGGGGCCAACGAGTTTGCCCTTGGGCGAACCAGCAATGCGACCAGCCAGACCGGGCTCGTTCTCCAGCTTGGGAGTGAAGTTGCTAGCAAAGACAACCTGAGCCGAGTCGACCTGAGCGCCCATGAGCTTAGCATAACCCTCAAGGTTGTTAGCCTTGCCCTTGAACTGTGCCATGAGAGCGTCGGCCTTCTTGCTGTTGCGCACCTTGTTGGTGAGCATTTCCTTCAGCTCGGGAGCGTTCCAAGGCATGTAGTCACCATCATAGATCTCGTCGAGGCAAGCAGCCACCAAATAGTCCTTATTGTCGCTGAAGATGGGCGACACTTGATCCTTCTTGCTGTCGAAGGCCCACTTGATAACCTTGCGGGTATCGCTGATACCTTGTCCAGTGTAGGGATTCTGACCCAACTGTGCGGTGCTGGGAGTAATGGTAGCGGGCAGAGCCTGGAAGCCAGCCTTGGCAGCGTTCTCGGCAAAGTCCTTTGCATTCTTGTTCTTGTTCAGGAAGTCTTGCAGTTTGGCGCGTGCGTCGTCGTGAGTCTTCTGGCTAGCATAAGCGTCATAGCTGATAGTTGCCAAGGTGTAGAAAGTCTTAGAAGCTTTCTTCTCATTGACCTTGAGCAGGGTTGCTCCCTGGTCATTACTATTCATGACAAAGTAGCCCTCGGGTGCGTTAGCAAACTTGCCCTTGATCGAGTCGGGTGCTTTGTAAATGCGCTCCCAACGGTCCTCGACCATATTTGCGCCCTTGATAGCCTTAGCAACCTCTTCGGGGGTCTTGCCGCCTTGCAACATCGCCAATGCCGAGTCTTGTGTTGCCTTTGCACCGGGAACCATCACCAGATTGTAGTTCACCGAGTCGAGCGACACCACCTTATTAATAAGCTTATACATCTTGTGCTTGTTATTGATGACGGTGTCACGCTTGGTCGAGCCAATGCTTGCAGCTGCCACAAAGTCCTTGACGTTCTTGTTGGTGAACTTGTCAAGCGTCTGCATGACAGTGTCGATCTGCACAGTACCCAGAATGCGCACCGAGTCGATACCAGCACCCTTCTGCAGGGCGGTCCAGGCGTTGTCGGCAACCTTGTTGGCTGCTGCGATATCGGCCTGCGACGGCACAATGTTCAAGGCGATGTAGTGGATATTGCGGTTCTCCTCGTCGAGGCGGTACATGGCCTTATTCTTCTCCCACTCAGCCTTGATTTCCTGGTCGCTGACGGGATACTTGGCATCATCCATGCCTGCGAAGTCCTTCTTGACAAATGTGATGTAGCAAGTGGTAGCCTCATCCTCGGCCATCTGAGCGCGGTCAAGGTCGTTGGCCTGAAGGGCACCGCCCACCAGCATCTGCAGCTTGGTCATCTGCAGCTGCTCGACGAGCTGATCCTGAAGCTTGTTCCACTCGTTGCGCATCTCAACCAACTGGTCAGGAGTTGCACCAAACTTCTGGGGATTGGTAAGGATTTCATTGACCTGTGCGGGGCTCTCGGCACCTACCTGCTGCGCAAACTGCTGCACCATGGGAGCAGGGTTCTTGCCAACCATGAGCTCGGTGATTTCGTGATCGCTGACCTCAATGCCCACCTTCTCGTACTCCTGCTTGAGCAACGTCTCGTTGATCATGGTGTTGAGCACTTGCTGCTGACGCACGGCGGCATCCATTTGGTTCTTGTTGTTCTGGTCGGCTGAGGCTTCCTTCTCCACGCGGCGCTGGAAGGCCATGATGTCGATCTTCTCATTGCCCACCTTAGCGGCGGTGCTGTTACCGGCCTGGCGGCCGAGTGCCTCGATACCTACCTCAATGATGAACGCGATGAGTGCGGCACCGATGACGATGGCGAGAATTTTCTTTCTCTGACGGATTTTTTCTAATACTGCCATTTCTTTTTTATTGTTTTATTTTGTTTTTTTCTCCATGTTCTTGGAAAAACTCGGAATTCTTGGAGGTCTCGGGAACCCTGGAACTGGCTCCTTAAAAACTCTCGTCAGCGAGTCCTGACCTCTGGCTTCCACTCCCTCATAAGGGGGGCTTTTTTCCAAATAACCCGCAAAAGTACGACTTTTTTGTGGATGGTCAAAATTGTGGGGCGTTTTTATGACTTTTTTGGAGAAAAAAAGGGAAAAACGACGTTTTTTCGAAAAAAGTTAGCGAAAAATTTGGTCGGTTCGCCAGAAAAGCAGTAACTTTGCACCGCATTAAGAAAATGGTGCGTTAGTTCAGTTGGTTAGAATGCCTGCCTGTCACGCAGGAGGTCGCTGGTTCGAGTCCTGTACGCACCGCAAGAAGGCATCGCTCATGTGAGCGATGCCTTCTCTATTTTCTCCACTTTTTATTTAGTGTGTGATCGACCGATAACCCAGGGAGCATGGCGCTGAATCCAAGCCGAGATGGGATAGAGGGCAGCCATAACGACCAGAGCGATGACGAGCCGCATCCACACATGGTCGGCGAGCCAGCCAGCACCTGCCAAGTGGTCGAGCCCGATGCGGATGATACCGATGGCATAGTTTTGGAGTCCCAGATAGATGGTACCACCCAACACGACCGACTCGATGAAGGCCCGCCGACCACAGTGGCTTGCCACCCACTTGCCCACACACAGGTAGGCGGGAATGACTAGCAATCCGCACATCACGCGCAACAGGCTGTAGAGACCCGGATCGTGCGCCTTGACACCTACCACCCAGATCATCGCCACCATCGAGCCAAGGCCCAGTGCCAGCAAACCCAGGGTCCGCCCCACCCCACGGAACTCTAGCCGCTCGAGCGTGGGGCGCAGACTGTGCCCAAAGGCATAGAATGGCATGAACAGCAAGGCGTTGCCTAGGTTCCAGAACCGCACCCATGTCCAGTTCCACGACAACCAGTAGGTCGACAATGAGATGAGGACGCACACCAGTAGTATCCAGCGCCTCGGTGTGAACCGTGCAATCCAGTAATAAATCAATTGCATGGTGAGCAGGCAAGCAATATACCAGAACGGCGCAACGATGGTCTTGGGGTCACCCAACAGCATCTCGATGATGGGCTGAGTCACTGGGACAAGGGCATCAGCGCCACCCAGCATGTCACGCCCGAACCATAGCCACAAGCCATAGAACACAGCAAAGAACAAGACGTAGGGAATCAGTATTTGCTTTCCACGGTGCCAAGCGTATCGCCAAAAGCTACTCCAGCGACCATCGTTGAACAGGAACCCCGAAATGCAAAAAAACACCGGCACCCGCAGATTCAGAATCACTGCCTCGTCGAGCAGTTCAATCCGCGGGGGCGTGTGGTAGAGTATCACCAGAAAGATACTGAAAAACCGCACATAGTCGAGCCAAGGAGTTCGTTGTTTCACGTATTGCGCCACAAAATTACTTAATAATAATCAATATGGCAATTATATTTGGCCATAAGCGACAAAAAATACGTCCGCACGGGGTCAGATGGTGGGGAGCTGGGTGATGAGGCGCAGGATGTCGAGGGCCTGGGTGACGGTGGTGACCTGGGCGATGGAGAAGGAGCGGCGGCCGTTCTTCTCGCGGATGTTGCAACGCGTGGGGTTGGCCTGCAAGTACTGTAACATGCGGCCGAAGGCCGGCGACTGGTAGTAGGCCACGTTCTCCTCGCCTACAAAGTAGGTGTACATCAGCCCGTTCTTGAGCACAATCTTCTCGATACCCAACCGGCGCGCATAACGCCGCAACGGGACGATGCGAATCAGTTCCTGCGCCATGGGCGGTATTGGGCCAAATCGGTCAACCAGTCGTGCCTCGAAGTCCTGCACCTGCATGTCGGTCTCCATAGCATCGAGCTCGCGGTAGAGCGTGATGCGTTCGTTCTCTTGCGGCACATAGGTGGCGGGGAACATCAGCTCAAGGTCGGTGTCGATGCTGCAGTCGTTGACAAACTCCTGCTGCGTCTCGGTGTCAGGCTGCTCGCTGGCAAACTCCTCGGCGAACTCTTCGGTGCGGAGCTCAAGAACAGCCTCTTTGAGGATTTTCTGGTAAGTCTCGTAGCCCAGGTCAGCGATAAAACCGCTCTGTTCGGCTCCCAGCAGGTTGCCCGCACCGCGAATGTCCAGGTCCTGCATGGCGATGTGAATGCCTGCTCCCAGGTCGCTGAAGCTCTCGATGGCTTGCAGTCGCCGGCGCGCCACCAGAGTCAACGGCTTTCCTGCCGGCACGAGCAGGTAACAGAACGCCTTGCGGCTCGAGCGTCCCACGCGGCCTCGCAGCTGGTGCAAGTCGCTCAGGCCATAGCTATGAGCATTGTTGATGATGATGGTATTGACATTGGGCATGTCGATGCCGCTCTCTATGATGGTGGTGGAGAGCAACACGTCGTAGTCGTGGTTGGCAAAGTCGATAATGGTTTGCTCCATCTGCTCGGGCGGCATCTGGCCGTGCGCCACCACCACACGAGCATCGGGCACCACGCGGCGCACCATCGCCTCGAGGTTGTAGAGCTGCTCGATGCGGTTGTTGACAAAGAACACCTGTCCGTTGCGCGACAGCTCGAAGTTGATGGCCTCGGCCACCACGTCATCACTGAGTGTGGCGATGGTGGTGAGGATAGGATAACGATTGGTTGGCGGGGTGTTGATGGCACTCAGGTCGCGCGCTCCCATGAGCGAGAATTGCAGTGTGCGCGGGATGGGTGTGGCGCTCATCGTCAGCGTGTCGACATTGACCTTGAGCTGCTTGAGTTTCTCCTTGGTGGCTACGCCGAACTTTTGCTCCTCATCAATAACCAGCAACCCTAGGTCGTGGAACTTGACGGTTTTGCCAATGAGTTTGTGGGTGCCGATGATGATGTCGATCTTGCCTGCAGCGAGATCGGTGAGCAGCAGTTTGACATCCTTGGGCTTGCGGGCGCGACTCAGGTAGTCGATGCGCACGGGGAAGTCCTTCAGGCGCTCGCTGAAAGTGTTGAAATGCTGGAACGCCAGCACAGTAGTGGGAACGAGTACGGCAGTCTGCTTACCGTCAACAGCTGCCTTGAATGCGGCGCGGATGGCTACCTCGGTCTTACCGAAGCCTACATCGCCACAGATGAGCCGATCCATGGGCTTTGCGCTCTCCATGTCAGCCTTCACGGCCTGTGTTGCCTTGAGCTGGTCGGGGGTGTCCTCGTAGATGAACGATGCCTCGAGCTCCTGCTGCAGATAGCCGTCGGGCGAGTAGGCGTGGCCTTGCTCCTTGCGGCGCTGAGCATAGAGCTTGATGAG
>JAEEVE010000190.1 GCA_016290765.1 Muribaculaceae bacterium | reverse complement strand
GGCTCCGGCGCACGGCCTCTTCGGGGTGGAACTGCACGCCTAGGGCAAAGGTCTGGTCGGTGCGCTCTATGGCTTCAATCACTGGGATGCCGTCGGTGAGAGTGATGCCTGTCACCTTGAGTGGTGTGCCAGTCACATCGCCACACGCCTGATGGTGCCAGGAGGGAACTTTGCGAATGATGGGATCAAATAGGGATTCGTCTTTACAGAGCAAAAATCTTGAATGCGCCACAATGCGGTGGAGAATGGAGGCAGTGTCGGTCACCATCACATCGTGGGGCGTATAATGCCGCTCCCCATGCTCATCACGCTGCATGCGATGCAAGTAATGGTACTCCTTGCCCTGTGCGGCAAAGTATTGGCCAAGGTCCTGAATGAGCGGTGCGCCCGATACCACGGCCAGCATCTGCATGCCACGGCACAGTCCCAGCAGCGGAATATCGTGGTCAAGGCAATAGGAAATGGTGAGATACTCCGAAATGTCGCGCTCGGCGTTACAGTTGCTGTCTTCTTCTATCCCATGCCAGGGTTGTGGCTTGGCAAAAAGCGTGGGGCTGATGTCGCCTCCGCCCAGAAAAACGACAGCGTCAATGTCCTTCAACACGCTATCGGCACCAGTACCGGCATAGGTGTCGATTTTCACCATGTCGGCATACTGCTGAAGCAAGACCCCATTCTCATCGACATACTGTGGCAACAGGCGATCGCCGTCGTATTCAAGGGCCGCAGCGCGCATCTGCGGCAGGATGACGGGAACGACACCAGCGTTCGCCGCCTTAATGGAGCGCACCACGCGGTCATAGGCCTTGTCGTTGGGTTGCCAGGCGATGCCAATGCGCACTTGTGCGTTGCCCATGAATGCCAGGGTCACGCAACACACGGCGACGATGGCCCGCAGACGGAGTATGAAAGTTCTTGTTCTCATAGTTTTGCCGAGTAATGTCAATGCAAACTTACAAAAAAAAAGCGAAAAACGACACTTTTGGACGATAATAACCTTATTGAGCGCCACATATTTGGGGTGCAGACGCACATTTATCAAGAATTTACAGTATATTTGTAGTCCATCAATTGATTTGTTACAGCAATGAAATTCTTTATAGTTGACGCATTTACCACCGAGCCTTTTGGCGGCAACCCCGCTGGCGTGGTGCTGCTGGAGCAGGGGCAGCCTTTTCCTGCCGATGAACTAATGCAGCAGGTGGCAGCCGAGTTACGATACTCTGAAACAGCATTTGTGCGGCATGATGGTCCTTCGACCTTCACGGTGCGCTACTTCACGCCTTGCGGGGAGGTGGACCTGTGCGGCCATGCCACGATAGCCACCTTTGGGGTGCTGCGTGAAGTGGGCATAGTGGCCGAGAGCGAGGTGTGCCTAAACCACACGCTTGCCGGCGACCTTGAGGTGAGACCTGGCACACAGGTGATGATGCAGATGGCGACCCCTACCCTACTGCCCACCGCTGTTGATGCCGATCGCCTGCACCGTGTGATGGGTGTGAGCGAGAGCATGCAGTGCCCTACCCTGCCCATTGAAATCATCAGCACGGGCCTGCCCGACATCATGATGCCCGTGGCAAGCCCCGAGGCACTCCATGCGCTGCAACCTGACATGGACGCGCTGGCCGAGATGAGTCGCGAACTGGGTGTGACTGGTGTCCATGCCTTTGCGCTGAGCCAAGACGGCTACACGGCACACACACGCAACTTCGGTCCGCTATACGGCATCCCCGAGGAGTCGGCCACCGGTACGGCGAGCGGAGCGCTCACCCACTACCTGCACCGCAACGGGCTGATAACGGCCCCTAGCACCTGCCGATTCATGCAAGGCGAGGCGATGAAGCGCCCATCGGTTATTGTCACGCAACTGCAGACCGACGGCAACATCATGGTGGGCGGCAACAGCCGCATCCTGGCCCATGGCGAACTGGTGCTATAAGTAATTCTTTTGCAACTTTTTGCCTCGCTCTGCTTGGTTTTCAAAAAATTCTCGTATATTTGTGCAAGATTAATAACGAAACAATTAACTGATTATGAAAATACTTAAAACCTTGTTTGCTTTGCTGGTGCTGGCTGTTGCGGCTCCGGCAGCGTATGCCATCGATGTGACTCCCATGGTGAAGGAAACCAACAATGTGACCGACCTTGACGACGAAATCGAAGCACAGGAGGCCATCATGAAGGAGAAAAAAGACTCCATCGAAGCTATCAAGCTACGCATCGACTCCATTGAGGCACGCGTAGATAGCCTGAACCGCCTGGTGAAAGAAGCTAAAAAGGAGATTTCAAGCTTCGAGAAAATGAAAAAAGGACTTGAAAAGGACATCAAATACTACACCAAGGCCCGCGAACTCACCTACGAGCGCCGCGACCAGCTCGTGTTTGACCAGAACATCAAAGATGTGCTCCAGCAGCCCTACGACAAAGACGATTGCGTGGAGGCGCTGACATACTTCGACAAGATGGAAACCAAGGAAATCATCAAGTATAAGGAACTGGTGGAGAACTACGGCAAATACACCCAAAACCTGCGTGAATTTCTCGAGAAGAAACGCAAGGACTTTGCCAAGGAAAACTGGAGCGTGCAAACCAACGACTCAGAACTCGTGAAGAAGTTCCACAAGGACCTGAAAGGCACGAAATACTGGAAGATATACGACAAGCGCACCAGCAAACCTTACCGTTCGATTGGTTACCTCGACAATGTGATCGACAGCATCTTGGTGCTGGAGCGTCAGGGCTTCAACAACGCAAAGGCCTATGACCGCGTGCTCGACATGCTCTACGGCGCTTACTGATGCCTGAAGAATTCTACCCGCCCCGGCCTGATTCAGAAACAGCATTTTCAAAAAAATGTGGGAAAAGTTGCGGGAAAGAAAGATTTGATATAAATTTGCACTCGCTTTTGAGACGAACATCGCTAAGATGCCGCTCAGAGCGGTCCCATAGCTCAGTTGGTTAGAGCACCTGACTCATAATCAGGGAGTCCTTGGTTCAAGCCCAAGTGGGACCACAAAAAAACCGCCCTAATGAAGGCGGTTTTTTTGTTTTGTATAGAATTAATTAGTCGAAGATGGGAGGCTCGGGGATCTGTTTGCCGCGGCAGAAGCGGACGGCGATGTTGCGGTCGTCGCCGAGGTAGATGAAGCGCTCGAGACGGTGCAACAGCGAGTAGTTGTCGTGGTTGAGATCGCTGTCGTCGATAACGAGCGCATCGAACTCATAACCAGGCTCAAAGCTGCCTACGCGACCAAAAAAACTTCCGGCCGACTTGGTGGCAATCCAGAAGGCCTCGGAGAGCGTGAGGAAACGCTGACCCGGGTCGCGACGGTAGTACATCTTGCTTACCTGGATGGCGTAGACCATCATGCGCATGATACTCAGGTCGTGACCTCCGCTGATATCGCTGCCCAAGCCCACCTTGACACCCCGGTTGAGGAACGAGCGGATGGGTGCCATGCCGCTGCTCACATTCAGGTTAGATGTGGGGCAATGGGCTACCATCACATTGCGACGGGTCATCAGGTCGAGTTCGTCGTCAGGTGTGTGCACACAGTGCGCCATGATGGTGGGCGTCTGCCCAAAGAGACCATAGCGGTCGTAGGCATCGCCATAGTTGCGACTTTCAGGCTCAAGTTGCTGAACCCAAGCAATTTCGCTCGGATTTTCGGACAGATGTGATTGCACAGGCAGGCCATATTTTTTCGCCAAATTACCGCATGCACGCAGCATGGGGGGCGTGCACGAAGGAATGAAACGAGGTGTGATAATGGGTCGCACCAGGCCATTGGGGTCGTTCCACTCGGCAATGAGCGCCTCGTTCTTGGCCACGGCTTCGTCGACGGTCTCGTGGAGCGCATCGATGGCGTTGCGGTCCATATCGACCTTGCCTACCAGCGCACTCATGCCGGCATCACGGAACAACTGCATGAGCAGGCGTGTGCTCTCGAGATGGATGGTGGCGAAGACCGCAGAGCGCATGGTGCCAAAGCGCCACAGGTCGCGCACAAAGCGGCTATACATGCGCTTGGCGTAGTGTGTGTCGCTGAATTTCGCTTCCTCGGGAAAGGTGTAATTCATGAGCCACGGCAGCAGTTCCAAGTCCATGGAGATGGCCTGGTTGCGGTATTGCGGCGCGTGCACATGCATATCATTCATGGCCGGGATGAGCAAGCGGTCGCCATAGTCAATCACCTCCTCAACCTCGTCGCCAAAGGCTTCGGCACTGGCTGCCACGCGCACAACGCGCCCGCCGTCTACACCTACATAACCGTGCTCCAAAACCTCAAAGTGATCCTTCTCGCGGGTGAATATAATGTTAGCCTTGTATAGTTTCATAAGTCAACCTTCATTAAAAAAGAGGTCGGGGAGCGCACAAGCCATGCACTCCCCTGCCCTATTATTGATTGTGTTATTCGCTCTTGAACAGGTCTTTAATGCCACCAATGCTGCCCATCATGTTGCTAGCCTCGAAGGGCAGATAGACCGTCTTGGTTGCAGGTCCTGAAGCCACTTCCTGCATCATGGTGATGTACTTTTGTGCCAGCAGATAGTTGGCCGGATTGGTGCTCTTGCCCACTGCCTCGGTAATCTTGTCGATGGCGATAGCCTCGGCCTCGGCCTTGCGGATGCGAGCCTGAGCTTCACCTTCGGCCTCGAGAATCTTGGTCTGGCGATCGGCCTCGGCCTGATTGATGCGAGCCGTCTTCTGGCCCTCGGACTGCAGGATGGCAGCCGCCTTCTGGCCCTCGCTGGTGAGGATGGTGGCGCGCTTATTACGCTCGGCTTGCATCTGCTTCTCCATGGCCTGGAGCACGCTCTCGGGAGGCGTGATGTCTTGCAGCTCTACGCGGTTCACCTTGATACCCCACTTGTTGGTGGCATCGTCGAGCACGGCACGCAGTTTGGTATTGATGGTGTCGCGGCTGGTGAGCGTCTCGTCGAGTTCCAGTTCGCCAATGATGTTACGCAGCGTCGTCTGCGTGAGTTTCTCGATAGCGTTGGGCAAGTTATTAATCTCATACACAGCCTTAAAGGGATCGACAATCTGGAAATAAAGCAGTGCATTGATTTGCGTCTGCACATTATCCTTGGTAATCACATTCTGCTTGTCGAAGTCATAGACCTGCTCGCGCAAGTCGATGTCGGTGGTGTAGAAATAACGTCCTGCGCGATAAGCGACCACACTCTTGGCCTTGTCGACAAACGGGATAATCACATTGATACCCGGGCGCAGCGTGGCATGATACTTGCCAAGACGCTCAATGATCTTGGTCTCGCTTTGCGAGATAATCACAAGGCTCTTTTTCACGATGATGAGCGCCAGCAATACGAGCGCTATCAGTACATAGGTTGCTACTGTCATAGTCGTATATTTTTATTAAGTTAATAATTCAGATGTGAGAGATCAGTTTTCAGATGTCAGTCGATGCGTTCGACAGTGACGATGATGCTGTCGAGTTGCGTGATACGCACGCGCGCACCTACCTCGATGGTTTCAGGGGTGGCGCATTGGGCCTTCCAGTCGTCGCCATCAACAGCCACGCGGCCAAAGCCACCGGCTTCGATGGTCTGAGTCACCCTACCCTCTCGGCCAATGAGCGCCTCGGCATTGCTGAGCCGCTCGTCGTGCTTGTGCAGATACTTGAGTGCGATGGGACGCACAAAGAAGATGCACAATGCCGAACAAACGGCAAAGATAATGACTTGTGCTGTGAACGAGGTGTCGAACAGCGATGCAATGAGTGCGGGAATGGCACCGAGAGAAAAACACATAATGAAGAAATCTCCCGAGGTGAGTTCGAGAATCAGGCATACTAAACTAATGAGTGCCCAAAGTTGCCACAGGTTGGCTTGAAAATATTCTATCATAACGAGTCAAAATTTATAAGGTTGGGTAAAGATAATCATTTTCTATGGAAATAGCAATATTTGTGCCAAAAAGAGCATTATTTGTTATCATTGTCCAAAAATCGATCGGCTGGAGATGCA
>JAEEVE010000189.1 GCA_016290765.1 Muribaculaceae bacterium | reverse complement strand
TTCATCTATGCTGGTAAGGCGCATCCCGCCGATGGTGCAGGACAAGAGTTGATCAAGCGAATTATTGAGGTGTCTCGCATGCCTCAGTTCTTAGGAAAAATCATTTTCCTTGAGAATTATGATATGATTGTATCTAAGCGTTTGCTTACCGGTGTAGACATTTGGCTCAACACCCCGACTCGTCCACTTGAGGCATCGGGCACATCGGGCGAGAAGGCCGAAATGAATGGTCTGCTCAATTTCTCGGTGCGTGATGGATGGTGGTATGAGGGCTATCGTGAGGGTGCAGGATGGGCACTTACCGACAAGCGCACCTATTCTGACCAGGCCCAGCAAGACAAACTCGACTCGGCAACCATCTATTCGATGCTTGAAAATGAGATTATCCCGCTGTACTTCGCCAAGAACTCCAAGGGCTATTCACCCGAATGGATTCAGTACATCAAGAAGTCACTGGCTCAGATTGCACCTAACTACACCATGTCGCGCATGATCCACGACTATATGCGCAAGTTCTATGTGCCGCAGGCCAAACGCACCAACGAGCTCCGTGCCGACAATTACGCTCTGGCACGCGACATCGTAGCTTGGAAGGAGAACGTCGACGCCCGTTGGGAGAACGTCCATGTTGAAGGCGGCATCAAGGTGTCGGACAACCTGCTCAACGCAGTGAACAACGGCAAGGACATCGAGGCCACCATTCGCCTGAACACAGCTGGTCTTGGCCGCAGCCTGGGCATCGAGCTGGTGATTTATCAAGACATGGATGGTGAGAGCAAGTTCTATGGCGCCTTCCCGTTTGAGGTGATTGCCGAGGACGGTGACGTGCTCACCTATCACTTGAAGCAGGACATCAAGTACTCTGGCATGTTCCGCTATGCCTTCCGCATATTCCCGTGGAACGACAAGCTGCCACATCGCCAGGACTTCGCCTACCTGAAGTGGATTTGATCGTGTCACGCTTTATCACAATCATCCTATTGCTCTGCGCAGCGGTCAATGCCGCTGCGCAGGGTCATATAACAGCCAATACACGCCTGGCAATGCATCAGGCGAAATCGACCGTAAACCGCGCACCATTGGCCACCCAAAGTAGGGTGCGGGCGTTCATTACCATCGACTCGCCCCAAGCAGTCGACCGCTTGCGGGCAATGGGCGTACAGGTGCAATGCCGTTTTGCCACGATGGTCACCGCTTCGGTGCCCATTGACCGCATCGCTCAGGTGTGCCGCGTAGCTGGTGTACGACAAGTGTCGGTTGCACAAGTGGCTGAAATGTGCAACGACTCGGCACTCGTCGATGCACAGGTGGTGTCTGTAGCGCAAGGCGATGGATTCAGAATGCCTTACGATGGCAATGGGGTGATTGTGGGTGTGATTGACACGGGTGTGGACTTCAACCACATCAACTTCCGCGATACACAAGGCAACAGCCGCGTGGTGGCAGCCTATCTGCCTCAGGACTCCACGGGTGTCTCGCCCATCATCAATGGCGATACCCTGCCTGGCAGCCACTACACCACGCCGCAAGAAATCGCCCTGCTGACGACCGACGACCCCGAGATGTCTCATGGCACACACACGACGGGTACGGCAGCAGGTAGTTGCATGAATGGATTTCAAGGAGTGGCGACAAGGGCCCAGTTGGTCATCTGTGCTATGCCCTCGCTTTATGACACAGACATAGCTAACTCACTGAAGTATATCTTTGACTATGCCGACCGTGTGGGTTTGCCTGCGGTGGTTAACATGAGTTTTGCCTCTATTGATGGGCCACACGACGGCACATCGCCCATGTGCCAGCTCTTTGATGAATTGTCTGGCCCAGGGCGTATCATCTCTATATCGGCACATAATTCTGGCTACTCCAACCTGCATCTGACCTACAACTTCAAGCAGCCTACTGATACCTTGAGCACGACCATCGATGCATATTCGGGATACAATAGCAACGTGTCGTTTTGGTCATCCCAGGGGCATCGCCATCAGGTGGCACTCACCGTGATCGACAAGACCAATAAGTGCGTGGTGCTCGAGATGCCTTATTTCACCAACATGGCTCCCGACTCGGTGCTGGAATGCACGATGGATAGCATTGACGTCTGGAACGAGTATGTGAAGGGTGATTTCCAATTTGCCACAGCCGTTGAGGAAAGCGACCGCTCACATTCGATCCTCGTGTCGCACGTTAAACCCTTGGACACCAAGCGTTACCGCTTGGGATTGAAGGTGGTTTCGGACTGCGACCCAAAGTTTCATGCTTGGATGGGAGGAGGCACCTTGTTCAATGCTGTGGTCCCAGGCCAGAAAAACGGAACAAAGGCAGGAACCATCAGCGATTTCTGCACTGGTGAGAAACCTATCTCGGTGGGGGCCTATATTACCAAGCAAGAATACCCACTTGCCACTGGAGGGACTTTTGTCTCACCCCGAGCCACCCCAATGCACGATATCTCGTACTTCACTGCCTGGGGGCCCGATGCTAGTGGTAAGGCGCGACCCGACATTTGTGCGCCGGGCATGGTCACCATCTCGTCGGCAAGTCGTTATGACACCATTTCGTCGATTATCAACGCCACCAACCTCTCGTTCTTCCACACAAGCCAGGGTATCGATTATCCCTATGGTGCTTGCTACGGCACCTCAATGTCAGCACCTGTCATGGCGGGAACGATTGCATTGTGGTTACAAGCAAAACCCGACTTATCGCCCGACGAAATTCACGACATCCTTGACCATACTGCCGTACGTGACGCATTTGTTATTGCCGGAGACGCTAGGCGATGGGGCAGGGGAAAACTTGATGCCGAGGCTGGTATGCATTATCTATTACGACGACTTAACCCTTATGACATCAATGCCGATGGCGTTGTCGATATCTCAGATATCAACATCGTTATCAATGTGATGTTGGGCAAAAGCACAAGTGAAGAACAGCAAACTGCCAGTGATGTGACGGGAGATGGCAAAGTTGATGTCAGCGACATCAACGCCACTATCAACGTCATGCTGGGAAAGAATTAGTCTGCCATCAGGTTACGATATTCCGTCTATCGTTGGGAGGTTATCTTCACCGGGCTCTTCGTGTGATTGATGGTGGGTGCGAACGTTTATCCAACGGCAGAACGCAAGGATGCCGATGATCAGGGAGACAAACGGGATGAATAGCATCAAGATTCTATTGGCCAAGCGACTCCAATGTCCATCGAGGGCAAGAAACACGCAGTAGGTCGACAGGTAAAAAATGAACATGAGCAACAATGCCGTCAGGAGCACCATCACAAAACGCCACAGGGTCGCCCAATAGCCGTAACCGAACAACTGCAAGTAGATGCGATATTCGATAAAGATAATAGCTGACATGGCAAGATAAAATAACACGTAGCTCTCATCGAACACAGCCTCATAACAAGCAGATAGGATATAGAGAGCGCCCAGCCACATCAGCATCACGACTGCATTGAAAATCTGAATGAAGAACCCCTCGGGAAGTGTGTGGCGGGTGCAACGAGGAGCATCGCGGAAGATGAGATAAGTGGGCAGGATAAAGAAAGAACAGATGACCAAAGCGGCAAGATCATAGTGACGGCTGAACTCCTCTTCAATATAATCTATGAATGAATCGAACTCAATGGGTGCCCCAATCGTGTCGGTCGACGAACTAGCGGGGTCAATCCAATTGATGACGAGATAGGTGAACAGCGCCACAAAGACCAGCATCTTGACGGGCGGGAAACTCATCTGCCGGCGGCCACTGATGTAGTCGCCAATCAGATAACCAGGCCGCCAGATGAGTTGCCATAGCGTGTAGGGCAACGAACGCGTGCCCAGGCCCCACAGGTCCATGATGCCTTGCCAGATGCTGGCCCAGGTGATGTGGCCCACATTGTGCTTCTGCCCGCAGTTGGGGCAGTTTTCGCTGTCAAACAGGGTGTAGCAGTTGGCGCAGCGATGTTGCTTGAGCGTTGGGGCAGCGGTTTCCTTGGCGGTGCTGAGGATATGCATCGGGTCGCGCTGCCAGGCAGTGTAACGCGCCCAGTATTCCTTGATTTTGGGGCTTAAAGGAGTCATCTATTAGAAATTTGCCACAAATGTAGTTATTTTTCCTCAATTTCGCACTTTTTTGAAAAAAAAGCAGTAATTTTGCAGCACTTTTTGCAAATAGTGCTTTTTGGCACACTTTTTGCATAATATGATATGGCTTATGGCTAGAACACACTTGGGGCTGACTTGGCTTTGACAGCGTGTCGAGGTGGTAAGCAAGCATGCAGAGCGATGATGGCAATGCTCTAGAATATCAGTCATCACTAAATTTTAACTGGCGAAAACACTTACGCTCTCGCTGCCTAACCGAAGCACAGTAGGTTGGCTTTATCTCTGCCCAAGGATGGTAGAGACGAGACATCACCCGGAAGCCCTTTCTGCGAGGCTCGTCGACAAGGTGGTGCTGGCAAATCGGAGATAGAGAACTGTCTGCCTCAAGCAGGTCTCGAAATTTAGAGGATAAGCCACAGGTTGGTAGTCTTGATCCTGCCGGTGGTCGAAAACCAAGTCAAGACTAAGCATGTAGAAAACTTATGATTTCCACGTTTGGACGAGGGTTCAAACCCCTCCAGCTCCACAAGAATCAGGCAAGCAACCGACAACTTGGTCGCTTGCCTGATTTCTCAAATCTATAGTATTGGGAATGAAATCCCCAACAAACGCTATGTTGGAGGTGTGAAGAAAATGCGGCACACCAATTCTAGCTACACTCACAACGAGCAAACATGCAGACATACAAATCTTTATTTAACTACATAAGAAATATGAACAAACTGATTGCCTTCTTCGCAGTGCTTTTTTGGGCAACTGGAGCATTCGTTGCAAATTCCGCGGAGTTCGTTAAGGTGGATGGTCACGACCTGATCAAACCCGACGGTACAAAATTGTTTATCCAAGGCACAAATCTTGGCAACTGGTTGAATCCTGAAGGCTATATGTTCGGGTTGACCCGCACTAACTCAGCATGGATGATCGACCTGATGATCAAGGAGGCTGTCGGTCCTGATTTCGCTGCCGAGTTTTGGCATCAGTTCAAGGATAACTATATCACTCGCAAAGACATTGAGTTCATTGCCTCGCAGGGCGCAAACACCATTCGACTGCCTTTTAACTACAAACTTTTCACCGACGAGGATTATATGGGGTTGACAAAGAATCAAGATGGTTTTGCCCGCATTGACTCGGTGGTGACATGGTGCAAAAGCGCTGGGTTGT
Organism: Muribaculaceae bacterium; assembly: GCA_016290765.1. Taxonomy (GTDB): domain Bacteria; phylum Bacteroidota; class Bacteroidia; order Bacteroidales; family Muribaculaceae; genus Sodaliphilus. The sequence continues at coordinate 746 of JAEEVE010000189.1, read as the reverse complement.
ATCTTATTCTGGACATGCACGACTGTCCCGGAGGACAAACAGGTGACAACATCGATGACGGACATGGTTACCCGTGGCTGTTTGAGAGCGAAGTCAGCCAAGCATTGTTTTGCGACATTTGGAAGCGCATTGCTTGTCGATACAAAGACGAGCCTGTCATTTTAGGGTATGAACTTGCCAATGAACCCATCGCTCATTATTTTGAAAACAAGGATGTACTGAATCTGCTATTGGAACCACTCTACAAGCGTGCGGTGAAGGCCATCAGAGAGGTGGACAAGAACCATGTGATTCTGCTGGGTGGCGCAAGGTGGAATACTGACTTCAGCATGTTTAACGACTGGAAGTTTGACAACAACATCATGTACACATGCCACCGATATGGGGGAGAACCCACGGCAGAAGCCATCAGAGACTACATTGATTTCCGTGACAAGACCAATCTGCCGATGTATATGGGCGAGATTGGACACAACACAGTGGAGTGGCAGACGCAGTTTGTCAAAGTGATGAAAGAAAACAACATTGGCTACACATTCTGGCCATATAAGAAAATTGACGGCTCTTGCATGATGGGTATCAAGAGGCCTGAGCTATGGGACGGCATCGTAGTGAAATTCTCTGAAACACCACGAGACACCTATCAGGAATGGCGCGAGGCGCGTCCCAGTCAGGAGACTTTCAGAAAACTCCTGTTGCAATATGTGGAAAACTGCCGATTTGAAAACTGCCAACCTCAGAAAGGC
>JAEEVE010000188.1 GCA_016290765.1 Muribaculaceae bacterium | reverse complement strand
ACATAACCGATTGACCCACAATGTTAAAAAATTAGCCTTCTAAGCTGTGGGTCTTGGGTTCGAATCCCAACGGAATCACGTTATTAAAGAGCCATCAAAGCAATTTGTTTTGATGGTTCTTCTGTGTTGTGGTGGATGGCCTGTTAGGATGCTATCTGATGAAGTTCATGGGCTGCATTGGTTCGCGTTGAGGGTAGTCGGGAGTGCCGCCAGCGTTGATTTTCTTTAGGAGCCATGCCATGTTGTTGGCCAAGGTACGCATGGTTTGCAATCCCTCGACATCCAACTTTGCCTCGCCAGGCGATGTGCCGTAGACAATGTTCCAGTACTGCGAGGTGACTACTGGCATATTCATCATCTGGAAGGGCATGTTCAGCGTCTGAAAGGCTGCTGTTGCCCCACCACGACGGCACACACTGACTGCTGCCGCAGGCTTGTTGCGCACCTTGTCGCCTGCCGCATAGAACATGCGTTGAATCAACGACAACACACTGCCGTTGGGTTGGCCGTAATAGACTGGTGAGCCCACGACCAGCGCGTCGGCACTGGCCATCTTGTCAACAATGACATTGCAAATGTCGTCATCGAAGACACACCTTCCCAGCGCATGAATCATGCATTGGTTGCATGCAATGCATCCACGCACTGCTTTGGTGCCTATTTGGACAATTTCTGCTTCGATGCCCTGTTGCTCCAGGGTCTTTGCGACCTCAGAGAGTGCAACAAATGTGTTGCCCTCGCGGCGGGCACTGCCGTTAATCAATAATACTTTCATCTGCTTATCGTATTTATTTGTTTTTTCGAGGCTGTCGTTGTCCTTGGCAATGATGCTGGCAAATGGTGTCGCTGCCAGCAAACCGCCAGCCGCCAGTGCCGTTTTTTTGATAAACTCTCGTCGTTGCATCGTGGTTGGATTTTATCGCTACAAAGATAGAACATTTTTGGCTTATCTCCAAAACTTATATTGCCGCGCGATGCATCACAAATTTGGCAGTGAAAGCAAAAAGTTGTATCTTTGCGGTTAACCAAGGATTTGGCCTATGAGACTTCGACACCTATTATTACAATGCGTCCTGTTGCTGGGGTTGTTGTGCTCGGCTAGTGAGCATAATGATACCCTGCGTGTGATGACGCTGAACCTGCATGCTGGACACGACGCCCGCTTGGTGCAGATCGGTGCGTTTATTAAGCAATACCAGCCCGACTTTGTCGCGCTGCAAGAAATAGACCACCACACCCACCGCGCCAATAGCCGTCACCAGAACGACCGCGACTTTATCACTGAGCTCGCCTACCACAGCGGTATGCAGGGCCTGTTTGGGCCTGCCATCTCGTTCAGTGGTGGGTTATATGGAATCGGTCTACTCACGCGCCATCCGTTTGTCGAGGTGCGCAATCACAAGTTGCCTCACCCCACTGCCAAGATGGAGCAACGCGGGCTGCTGGAGGGAACCTTTGTGTTGCCCGACGGTGACACACTCATCGTGGCATGCACCCACCTAGAAGCATTCGACAGTATCAGCCGTGTGGAGCAAGCGCTGTTCATTCAACAGCATTTTTCCAAAGCGCCCTACCCTGTTGTGTTGTCGGGCGACTTTAATGCGTCGCCCCTCGACCCAGTGATTCAAGGGCTAGCAAACCAATGGCTTGACTGTACAGACGACGACCCAACCTTCAATGTAGAAAAGCCTAGCGAGAAGATTGACTATATCTTTGCCCGTCCGCGACAAGCGTGGCACACAGTGGAGTCACAGGTCATTCCCGTCAAGTTGAGCGACCATTATCCCGTCATCGCCACGATTGTTTTAACCCATCAAGACCAACCCTAACCCAATGATTCATGAATAGATTGTTTTTATCGGTGCTCCTGTGCTCCGTGCTGACCATGTCGGCACAAAATGCCGACCAACTGATGTTTACCACCATCCTGTCCAATCCCATCACTCCGGTGAAGAACCAGAGCCGCAGCGGCACTTGCTGGGACTATGCCACCATTGGATTTGTCGAGGCCGAATTGCTGCGCACCCGCGGCAAGGTATATGACCTGAGCGAGATGTTTGTCGCCAACAAGGACTATGTCGACTGTGCCGAGTATCATGTGCGCATGCATGGTTGTAGCCGTTTCTCAGAGGGCGGCTCGGCCGATGACGTGTTTGCAGTCATCGATCGCCATGGCATTTGCCCCGAGACGGCGATGGCGGGCCCTGGCGAGATGATTGGCGACACGCTTGCCAACTTCACCGAGTTTTTCAAGACACTTACGCCGTATGTCGAGGCGATTGCCAAGAGCGAGAGCACCAAACTCACCTCTCAATGGCGCGTGGGACTGCAAGGTATCCTCGATGCTTATCTAGGTACTTGTCCCGAGCGGTTCGCCTATGAAGGCAAGGAGTACACCCCACAGTCTTTCTACCAGAGCCTAGGCATCAACAAGAATGACTTTGTGAGCATTACCAGCTTCACCCACCACCCGTTTTATGAGCAGTTTGTCATTGAGGCTCCTTACAAATGGCGTCCACGCCCCAGTTACAATGTCACGCTCGACGAAATGATGTCGACCATCGACTATGCGTTGCAGCGGGGACATACGGTGGCATGGGGTGGTGACGTGAGCGAGGATGGGTTCACCCGTACTGGCCTAGGCGTCGCGTGCGACATTGCGCATGCTGATGACCTTACCGGCAGCGATGCCGCACGCTGGCTCAAACTCAGCAAACAAGAGAAGGCCGAGTCGCTGAAGCGCCTGGGCGCAAAGACTCCCGAACTCGTCGCTACGCAGGAACTGCGGCAAGAGCGATTTGACAACTGGCAATCAACCTACGATCATGTGATGCTTATCTTTGGCATCGCGCGCGACCAGAACGGACGGGAATATTATATGGTGAAAAACTCGTGGGGCGACACGGGCGACTATCACGGCATCTGGTACATGACCAAGACCTACATGGCATTGAACACGACCTACATCTTCTTGAACAAAGACGCAGTACCCAACGCAGTGAGTAAGAAACTGAAACTGAAATAAGAAGCTTCTAACAAGAAACGGGGCTGAATTTTCTCAATTCTGAAATAAATGTAGTATCTTTGCCGGCCAATATGAAAAGGAACATTATTATCTTTGATGATACCGAGGTACGTCGGCATCTGTTGCCACTGAGCTATACGCGCCCCGTGGCGCTATTGCGTGTGGGCATCACCACCATCGACGAGAAGTGGCGGTCGATGCTGGGTGAGGCGACTTACAGTTACCTGAGTGTGCCCTACCTTAAGGGCAAGTACCCATTGCGGGCACGCCGCGACAACCTGCTGGTTGCTGGACATGTCATCCCCACTCCCGCCCTGGCTGAGCAGGTGCTTCAGTTAAAGCATGGCGAGGCGTTGATGGTGGGCGAGGACCTGATTGCGTTCAACGGCTCGGCTCAGGACTTTGACAACCGCCACTGGCAGAAGGTGGTCTACCCTGAGGTTAAACCCGACATGATCACACGCCCCTATCACATCTTTGAGCTCAACGGCAAAGTGTTGAAAGCCGACTTTGAGCGCCTCACAGCTGGCCGCACATCACAGCCCTTATCGGAGAGCAATACCGTCATTGGCGACCCGAGCCGCATCTTTCTTGAGCCAGGCGCTTGGGTAGAAGGAGCATTTCTGAACACCCACGAGGGACCCATCTACATTGGCCATGACGTGGAAGTGATGGAAGGTAGCATGATTCGTGGCGCATTTGCCGCTTGCTCGCACGCCAAGGTGAAACTGGGTGCCAAGATTTATGGCGCAACGACGCTGGGACCGTACTGCAAAGTCGGCGGCGAAGTAGAAAACACGGTGATGATTGGCTATAGCAACAAGGCACATGACGGTTTTATCGGCGATGCAGTCATTGGCGAATGGTGCAATCTGGGTGGTGGTACCACAGCGAGCGACCTGAAGAACGACTACAGCGAAATCAAGGTGTGGGACTATGTCGAGCAACGATTTGTGCGCACCGGACTGCAGTTCTGCGGCCTCATCATGGGTGACCACAGCAAGACGGGTGTGAACAGTATGTTCAACACTGCCACAGTGGTGGGTGTTGGTGCAAATATCCACGGTGCTGGTTTCCCGCGCAACTTCGTGGGGTCGTTCCAGGAAGGCAGTGCGACAGCGGGCTTCAAGGATGTTCCGCTGCAGGCATTCTTTGCCATAGCAGAGCGTGTGATGGCTCGCCGGAATGTCCAGTTTACCGACGCTGACCGCGACATCTTCACCGCCATCTACAACCTAAAGGAAAGGTATAAGTAATGCACAATGCATAATGCATAATGCACAATGCACAATTGCGGCTGCGCCCTTATTGTCAGGATGCAGCCGCATTGGTTTGATAGTGTGTTCATTCGTTTGAGAAAAAAATAAAAGTGAGAAAAATGTTGACCCTTACCATGTACTATTTCAAAATGCAATCTATCTCACAAAGAATCATTAGTATTGCAGATTATCTCTACGTTCTTGCGATAGTCTGCAATAATTTTTATATCTTTGTCGTCAGAATTTGACAAATCCAAAAGCATAGTCAAAATGAGTCCAATATAATCCAATGAATCCACTTTAAAAAATGATGATAATCAAAATGGCCAGGCAACAAAATAACAAATTAAACACCAGAAAATCAGTGGTTTGTATTGTTTGCGTTTTGCAGGTTTCTTCTTTCGATTTTTGATTATTGGCTTTTTAAGGGTACTCATCCAACAGAGAATTAAATATGGCATCAAGCAAAATCACAATATCCGACATAATCACCGTTAAAGGAGTATCCATCGATGAACTTCGTCGATATGCTCAACAAAAGGGCATCGAACTTCCCGCTGATTCTGACTATATATTATCCACTTCAGAACTTTGTGTATTAGGCCCACTGCTTGCCATCAATACGTTTGAGATAAAATCTACTTCATGTGATAAACATGAACATCAAATAGAGACAACACCCACAGAATCGATACCCTCTGATAATAATAGCCTTCATCCTTCCACGCCTAATGTTCAAGTTAGGACAGACTCGGCAACAGTCAAGAATCTTTCACATACTAACATTCAGGAAACTGAAGAAAGTGGAAATGCCGAAAACAAAGCTAAGGCCAAGGAACCTTCTCCCAAAAGACTTGTTGGTATAATTAATAGATGCCGACCTGATGAGAATTATGCCTTTGTAGTAACAAATGCATTTGGCATAGATGATTTACCTCCCTGCACTCCTATAACCCTATATTTAGAAAAAAAACATTGGGAAGACACATCCGAATTGCGGGAAGAAATGTGGATTACCTTTGAACTTAAAAAACAACCAACCCGTATAAGACACGCAGCTATTCATGCCAAAGAACTCTTGCCAACTAATGAGAATCTCTCCATCTGCAAGAACTATTCAGGTGAGTATGTGTTTATAGATGGCGTAGTTAATCGGAGTAGCTTTAAGGAATCTATTCAAAGGGCAATCAATAAAATATTCTTTAAGAGTATCCAAGGACGACGATGTGTCTTAACGAATCTTTACCAAACGAAAACGGTTGATGTAGAAGAATGGGAGCACTTGATGTCAAATATGACAACTGACGAACTTGATTCGTTTGTATTAGATCTAGAGCATTTTAAACCGACAGCTGAATTGAGAATGTGTTTGTATAAATACATCCGCAATTTGGAACTGCTTGAACACCCTTGTGTAATTTCACTGATTAGAAGATATAGCAATAATAGGAACAAGCTAAATGAGTTTATTAATACTTTTCATAGTGAAACTGAAAAAAAACAATGGCTTAAATTTGCTAGCGCTTGTTCTATCTCTGACGATTGTTTTAAATCTTCTCTATTCTATCTTACCGAGGACATCAGCATATATAATGCTATAGGGAACAAATTGCCAATCATTGAGAATGTGAATAATTCAGGAATTCCTAAGGTTAAGAAATTCTTGAAGTTTTGCTCAAAACATCTCACAGATGATGAATTGCTCTGTACTATAAATTCGCTATCT
>JAEEVE010000187.1 GCA_016290765.1 Muribaculaceae bacterium | reverse complement strand
CGTTCACATCCACTTTTTCATCTTCGTTGGCATCACCTGGCTTGCCGGGAGTGGGCTCGACATAGGGGTCGCCAATGTAGAGCTGATACTGTGCATAGCCATTACCTTGGCAGTACTCATAGACGTAGCAGTGGGTATCGTCGATAGGCTCAATCTTGAACCATGCACCCACTGAGGGATTGGCATAGTAGCCACCCGTACCGAGCACAGGCACCGAGAGCAACGGAGCGCAATTAGCGCTCATGTCCCTGACGGTAAAGCCGCCGTTATAGTTCGAACCCGAAGAATGGATAAACAGCTTGTGGCCAGCCAGTACAAAGTAGGCACCACCACAGCTTGTGTTGCGTGCCGGAGGAGTGGTACTGGAAGAACCCGTGATATAAGTTCCCTTATCGCCGTCCTTGTAGTAGTTATAGCCGTTACCACGCACCTGATAGACAAACTCCCAGGGGTCGGTGGCAATGGGATAGACGATGCCCGCTGTAGAGCCGGCAAAGGAAAGTTCACCGCTCGAATAGGTTTCTACGAACTCGCCATTGGCAATATAAACCATATCGACATAGGCCTGATTATTGGGGTAATGATAGACATAGCCGCCCTCTTCAGAGAAGATATCGCCCGATGCAGTGATGAAGTGCACACGGCCGTCGTGATTCAGATGGAAGTTGATTTCGACGGGTTCGGTAGAACCATTCTTGTAGGCACGCATCTTGTTGGGGGCATTGGAGAGTCCGTCGCAGCGCAGAATCAGGTTTCCAGCATCGTCGAAGCAGATACCCTGGCTGTTGGTTCCCTGATAGGGGTTGGAAATGCGGCCCGTGCGGTCGTAGGTGAGCAGTGTGCTGCTCGCGTAGTCGTTGGTGTAGAAGATGCCGTCTTTAATGGCACCCTGCTGTGCCTGCTTGAAGGTAGATTCGCTCTCCAAACTTGAAGGGAAGCCTTCGGGCATAGTGCCATTAGCACGGCAATTCCTAAAAACCGTATCGCATTTGAGAGCCAAAGGTTCAAGCACATCTTCCACAGCGTCCCAGTCGATGTCGGGGAAGTCGATAGCATCGGCCGAGTTAAAGGAGTTGGTAGTGATCATGTACACACCCATATTGCCATACTTCTCATAGTTGGCCTTGCTGTCGGCAGTCCACATGGCGCACTGGAGACCCAGCAGGTGGAAGCGCTTCACGGTGTGAATGTCGAAGCAGCCAGCCTCGATGCTTGGGTTGAGTCCCCACTGCTGGCACCACTCCACATTGCTCTCCCAGTTGGCATTACACAGCCACTGGCACTTGAAATCGGGATAATTGGTGCGAATGTACTGCAACGACTGCTTCATCGAAGTGAGGAAGATGGCCTTGTCGGCCAGTCCCTTGTCGATGACCAGTTGTGCCAACCCTGGGAAGTTGCTCATGTCGTTGTTGTTGATGCCAGTGGTCCACTTGAGTTCAATGACAGGGAACACGTTCTTTTCAACACAGATGTCAAGATACTCGGACACGGTGCAAATTCTGCCCGTGTAGGTGACGCCATTGCGGGTCTGAGTGTATTCCTCAGCCATCAATTGGGCCAGTGTAGCATCGGCTACAGTGAGATTACCACCAAGACGATTGGTAGTTTCGTCGTGACTGATGACATAACTGCCATCGATGGTGACGCGCACGTCACATTCCAGTCCGTCGTAGCCATAGACGTCAACGCCATTCTGATAGGCCTGAATGGTGTTCTCAACACCTAAATTACAGCCACGATGCCCCACAAGCAGCGGCTTCCATGCCCAGGCGCTCAATGCGGCACCCAAGCAAATAGTTAACAGTAGTAGTTTTTTCATAATGGTTAATATTAAAATGGTTAAACAATTCCAAGCAGGATATTGACAAGTTCGGTGACGTCACTCACATTCACACGCCGGTTGTGGTCTAAATCGGCCCTCACAGGACTTATGGGAGTAACGCCCAAAATCATGTTGATGAGTGTGGTCACATCACTCACATTCACACGGCCATCGGCATTCACATCGCCTGCAAGTGGTACTGACACGGGGTCGCCAACGTAGAGCAGATAGGCAGCATAGCCGTTGCCCATGCAATACTCGTAGAGGATGCTGTGGTGGGCATCGAGCGAATCGACAGCAAAGAACTGACCTGTGGCCATGTTGGCCGTCATGCCACCGTTGCCCAGCGGATTGATGTTGAGCACATCGATAGAGTCGCTGCTTATGTCACGAATGGTGAAGCCACCATTATAGTTGGCACCCGACGGATGCACCACCAGACGATGACCTGCCACGTGTAGTTGCGCCATGCCTACGCTGGTGTTGCGGTTGGGGGCATAGGTGCCACTGCTGCCAGTCACAATCTCGCCCATGTCGGACTCATGATAGTAATAAATGCCCTTGGTGCGCATCTGGTAGAGGAACTCATCGGGATTATTGCCAATGGGATAGACCAGACTTGCATAGTTGGCAGTAGCCGAGAGAGGCTGCGATGCCGTGGTTTCGATAAATTCGCCATTTACCATGTGCACCACATTCACCACTGTGCTTCCATTGGAGTAGAAGTAGACGTAGCCTCCCTCCTCGCCCATGACATTGCCACTGGCACTGATGAAGCGTGTCTCGCCATTGTTGAGCAGGGAGAAATCGACCTCAACGGGATTAAGACTACCATAGGGATAGATGCGGAAATGGCAGGGTGCAGTGCTCTGACCATCGTTGAGCATAATGAGATTGCCAGCCTGGTCGGCAGCAATACCCGAACTGGTGGTTCCTGAGAGTACCGACCGCACGCGACCTCGACTGTCAAGGGCGAGCAGCGTGGAGGTCTCGTAGTCGTTGGTATAGAACACACCATCGATCACAGCCGCCTGCATGGCGGTGTTATAGACCGACTCTTTCTTGGAGCGTGAGGGGAACGACTGCGGCAAGTTACCCAGTTGGCGGCTATAGTAAAATAATGTATCGCATTTAAGAGGCAATGGATCGGGAATGCTGTCGACGGTGCTCCAATTGATGCTGTCGAGTTCGGGCATATTACTTGGCATGAGCGAGTTGCAAGTCATCATTGCCACACCCATGTTGCCATATTTCTCATAGCCAGACTGAGTATCGACGGTCCACATCGCCACTTGCAGGCCCATGCGGCGGAAACGGTTGACGGTGTTGATGTCGAAACAGCCACTCTCGATGCTGGGCGTGAAGCGATTTTGCCGGCACCACCCTTCGCTGCCACTCCAGTTGCTGGAACATAGCCATTGGCAGTTGAACGAGGGATAGTTGGTGCGAATGTACTCAAGCGACTTCTTCATAGACGTGAGGAAGATGGCCTTGTCGGCCAGTCCCTTGTCGATGACCAGTTGTGCCAACCCCGGGAAACGAGTCATGTCGCTGTTGTTGATGCCAGTGGTCCACTTGAGCTCAATGACGGGAAACACATCCTTCTCAACGCAAATATCGAGATACTCCTGGATGGTGCAAATCTTGCCCGTATAGGTGACGCCACCACGGGTCTGGGTATAGGTCTCGGCTTGGAGCTGTTCCAGAGTGGCCGAAGCCACAGTGAGGTTACCGCCCAGGCGGGTTGTGGTTTCATCGTGGCTGATGACGTAGTAGCCGTCGCTGGTAACGCGCACATCACACTCAAGGCCATCGTAGCCATAGTAATCGACACCATTGCGGAAGGCCTCGACGGTGTTTTCAACGCCTCTCAAGCATCCGCGATGCCCCACAAAAAGCGGTTTCCAAGCCCAGGCATTCAGACAGCACAAAACAAGTGACAACGCTACTATGAACTGTTTGCACTTCATCTGTTATCGTATTATTAGGTTCATGTTCTGATTGTAGATTACTCACAAGATTCAATCTTTGAGCAGTATGCGAATTTACAAACATTATTTTACATTTCCAAGCCCTTGAGAAAAAAACTGCAACAAACCTAAACGGGGCTGGCATCATTGAGAGCCAGCCCCGTTGCTTAACCTATGAGAAAATATCTTAAACCAAACTATTCATTCTGGTTAAGTTGCAAAAATTGTGCCGATCAGATAACACCAAGAATAATGTTGATGAGCATGGTCACGTCGCTCACATTCACCTTAGTGTCGGCATTCACGTCGGCCACTTCCTTATCGACAGGAATAACATTAAGAATCATGTTGATGAGCATGGTCACATCGTTCACATTCACCTTGCCATCACGATTCACGTCGCCGAGCATCAAATTGCTAGCCTTGCGATAGAAGAAGATGGCATCGAAGTTGAGTTCTGTGCCAGGAACGCCACCGCTGAGGAAGGCTATGACATTGCCAAGATAGTTGTCGGGGGTGTCAAAGACTGGATTAGCCCTGAGTTCGATTTCGCTATAAGGAATGTCGAAGTTATACCAGTTGCCATCGCGATAGAAGTCGCCGAGCTTGCCATAGATTGTACCATTATCATTGTATGGACCGCTACCGATAGCAAAGTGTGCATTACCCACACCTATTGCATGAGTTGAATGCAACGAGTCGTCGGTGGCTTTCATAGCAAAGTGCAGGTAATAGGAATCATCAAGCATTGAGAGGTCCTTGCCTTGGTGGTCAGATGCGAATCCAAGACCTGACCAGCCCTGATTGGTAACATTGAGAGAGGTATAGCCCTCGTTGTAGCCAAACGAGTTCATTAAGCTATCGGTAGAATTAGCAGCATAAGTACCACCCCATACCCAGAGGAAGTTGTTCACATCATCAACTCGGTAGTCGGCCCTAATCTTGCCGTTCATTTGAGCGGCTTCCTGTTCACCAAGATAGATGAGCACATAATCGCCGTTGGCGTTAATGTCGAAGGTCGGCTTGTTATTAGCGTCAAGTGCCTTGCTGCCATATTGGCCGAGAACGGGATCAATCTCAGGCTGGTCGGTATCGCTGTGCTTCTTGTAGAAGAAGACATTATCGAACTGGAGCTCAGCACCCTGGGCGCCGCCACTAAGCACTGCGAAGACATTGCCGCGGAAGTTCTCTACTCCACCATCGGTAGTAAACAGGTCACCACCAAGCGACTTGAGAACGCTGAAGGGGATGTCGAAGCTGTACCAGTCACCGTCGCGACGGAAGTCACCAAGCATGACGGGGCCAGAGGTGGTGTTACCAATCACAAACTGTGCAGCATCTACCCAAATGGTGTGAGAAGTGTGCAAGATGTTGTCGGTTCCACGCATAGCAAAGTGCAGGTAATAGGAATCATCGAGCATCGAGAGGTCCTTGCCAGGTGCTTTCGAGGCATAACCAAGTCCTGACCATCCAACGTTGCCCACAGTGTAGGAATTCCAGCCCTCGTTGAGACCGAAGGAGTTCAGACCTGTAGTGGAAACAGTATTATAGGTTTGATCCCAGATATAGAGGAAATGCGTAACATCATCCACGCTGTAGTTAGCGTAAACCTTGTCACCCATCTGCTCAATCACGCCATTGCTGGCACCAATGATGACGTAGTCGTAAGCATCGTCGAAGTCGAAGGTGCTGTGTCCGGCACCATCGAGCGAACGAGAAGCGTACTGACCAATTACAGTGGTATTATCGTCGGTGGGCACTGAAGTATCGACATTATCATTCTTATAGAAGAAGACATTGTCGAACTGGAGTTGAGCACCACTTGTTCCGCCACTAAGCACTGCGAAGACATTGTCGACATAGTTATCGGGATTGGTGAAGAGGTTGCTGTTGAGGCTGAGGAGAACATTGACAGGAATGTCGAAGCTGCACCAGCGTCCGTCACGCTTGAAGTCGCCGAACACAGGCAGAATCTTGTTGCCATCGTGGAAATCCTCGGCACCAATAGCAAAGCCCACATTACCCACATAGATGCCGTGACCCGTGTGCATGAGAGGATCGGTGGCACGCATTGCAAAGTGCAGGATATAAGTGCTGTCGATCATAGAGAGGTTCTTGCCAGGTGTTACCGAGGCATAACCAAGTCCAGACCAGCCTGCGTTGCCCACGGTGTAGGAATTCCAGCCCTCGTTGAGGCCGAAGGAGTTCAGACCAGGGGTAGCAAC
>JAEEVE010000186.1 GCA_016290765.1 Muribaculaceae bacterium | reverse complement strand
GTTAACATAGCTATAGTCTGAATCATCGGCTAAACCTTGCACATCCCTCCAAGTATACATCCAATCCTCCGGAGTGAAACCCGGAGGGAAATTAGTAGGATCTGAAAGCAGAGAATCATTCGTCTCGACCAATAATATGGTCAAGCCATTTTGATTTGGCTTGTATTGATCGGGATCCATGTAATATCTCCCACTATTATTATATTGCTTTATATTATCGGCATTGGCAGGGATATTCCATCCATAGGTGTCTGCATATGAATGATTGCCATCAATCGTACCAACACCAGCATAACTGACATCATTTCCTGCTTCATCGGCCCCATTCGCATCAAAGCCACGCTTGTAGTTTCCAGGAATCGCAGGATCTGTGTAAACTTTCTTCAACAGAGCAATAATATGGTCGGGATTGGTAGCGATATCGGTCAATTTGGTGTTAGGATGCTCTGTGCCAGTTCCATCTGCTTTCCATTCTTTCCATGTATAGTCAAAATATTCGTTAGAGAAATATTCAGTACTGCCTGAAACAGGAGCATCAACTTCGTACTCATATTCATACTGAATCGTCATCCTAGGAAGAAAAGTACCACGAGTGTTAGTGCCTTGCGAATTATATAGGCAAGTGTAAACCCCACTAGCTTGGTTTAGGCCATTCCAACTTCTATCTCTATAATATGCAGTGGACAGTGCGTTGCAAGATAAATCCACTACCAAATTATTACCGGTATATTCAAATGGTTGGTCTAAAGTGAAGGTCACTGTATTGGTGCCTGTAAGTATGGTGCTTATAGTGGAAACAGTAGTAAGGCCTTCAATATAACTAGAATTATCCGCATAGGTATTGGTGGTCGTTGTTCCAATCTTTAGGGTTATGGGATTATGCTCACTACCATACCTATTCGACGTTGTTAGATTGCCGCTAGAATAAAAAGTAATGGCCTTTATCTTAACACCATTCTCAAGGCCTAAAGTTGCAGCAGGATAAATCATTTGACCTCTGCAAGCATTGTAGAGTCTGTTAACATTGATGGGTACATTGCTGTTTGTATTCGTACCTTCACAAACAGAGGCAGATGCCGTGATAATTCTTGTTACCTTTTCAGGGGTGATAGAGGGCGCATCACTACCCTCTTGTGCTGCAAGGTTTAGCCCTATGGGCACAACCATTGCGACTAGTAATAGTAGTTTTATAAATGTTTTCATTGTTTTGAAAAGTTTTATAATTGTTTATTGTTTAATTCAGAATTGTCCTGTTTCTTTCTTAGGGGTATGTACACGAAATCAGTCTGTCCTGTGAGGGGCAGACGAGGGTACGAACATTCATGCCCTCAACGATTTCAAGAAAAATGATTGCAACACCCGAAGAATAATTAATTGCAAATAGGCTTATACAGCTTGTTAAAACATGAAATCTATCAGCGAAACGCTAGAATCCACATTGCAAAAATAACACCATATTTTAAAGTGACAAAACAAATCAGTAATTTCGTGATGAAAAAATGGCAATTCATGGGATTTGTGTTATGATTTGCTGATTTATAGCAAGAACTGCAAACCATTTTCTCCCTCAACTGAGATTGAATGAGCGAGGGCGATTGAAAGAGACGAAATGAAAAGCGGCACGCACCACCTGTGATGAGGTGATGCGTGCCACTTAGGTTATCGGTTACCTGACGCCTTACTTAGCCGGAGCGGCTGGGGCCTCCTGAGCGGGAGCCTGCTGAGCGGGTGCTGCAGGAGCTTCCTGAGCGGGGGCCTGCTCCTCGGCCTGGGTGCCGAACGTAGGAGCCTGGGTTTCGGTAGTGGGCAACTTCTTGATTTGTGGGCCGCCTTGAACGAACTTCGGGCTTACAAAGGCCGAAGCGATGCTTAACACACAGATAAAGATGGCGAGTCCCCAGGTTGCCTTCTCGACAAACTCGGTGGTGCGCTTGACACCAGCAAACTGGTTGTAACCGCTAACATTGGCTGCGAGGCCGCCTCCCTTAGACTTCTGGATGAGGACGACTCCGACCAACAGAACTGATGCAATCAAAATCAGGACTGCAAAAATAACATAAAGTGTCATATCGTTAATTTTGGTTTGAAAGTTTCGAATTTAACACTAATTTACGCAAGAAGCGAATTTGGTCTGCAAAGTAAATACTTTTTTCTGGATTATCGGCACTAATGTGCTGAATAATTTCGAGTGCGGCCTGAAATTTCCCTGTAGCGATGTAGCTCATGGCAAGACTTTCGCTGAACATGGTGTCGTCGGACTGTACCGGTGCATCGACGTTGTCATTGGCGATTTCAGCAATTTCGGCCTCCTCGACATGTGGTTGTGATGGTGCTTGCGCCACCTGACGCTCTCTTTCCTCGCTCTGCTCGATAAATCGGTCGATGAGCTGGTCTTCGTCGGTGAGCGCTGCGTGCCGCTCTCCCCCACCCTGCTCTTGTGCAGCTAGCACGTCGGCATAGTCGGGCATGGGGTTAAAAATGGCCTGGCTGATGGCTTGTATCTCCTTTTCGCTAGTGTGGCCAAACGAGTCGAGGAACCGATCTATAGTCGTATCGGTGTCGGGCGTCTCGGGCTCAGGGTCGGCGGGATAGAAACGAGCGAGGGCATCGGCGTTCTCTCCCAGCTGCAGTGCCAGCGCACGCCGGTCGGGGCATGCGATGGCAAGGCGCGCCAACAAGTCTTCATTTCCAGCTGTGCCGTTTCGCTTGAGGTAGAGTGTCAGCGGCAGGGTGCTGTAGGGCATCTCGCGCATAGCCTCGTCAAGCCACTCTCGCGAGAGCGGCAAAGACTCGTCCAAGAGTGCCTTTAAGCCTTGACTAGAAGCACTAGATAATTCTATCGGTGAGCTGGAGCTGTTCATTCTAAATTATGAATTATAAACTATATCCTACCAGTCGCCTAGGGTGGCGTTGAAGATGAGGTCGGCCAAATCCTTGGTAATCTCGTTGCATAATTGATCCTGCACATCAGTGAGCATCTCACTACTCGAGAAGTCACGATAGGCCGTGAAAGTTTGGTCCTTGGACAGTTCGGGCTTGCGATTGTTAATATACTTGATGCGCACGGTGATGGTGAGTCGTGTCTGGCTGGCATAGGCATCCTCGCCAATGGCCTGAGGCGAGAGGCTGTAGCCAGTGATCTCGCCCTCCATGCGCAAGTCGCTGTTGACATTATCAATGACTTGCAAGCGTGTCTGCTGCTCAATCATGTCGATCATTCGATTCTCAAACAGCTGCTGTAAGGGCGGAAATACCAACGCGGCCCTGATGGGGAAGTCGCCAAAAGAGATGGTGCGATAGGTGTTGTAGTCGATTGAGGCACCATTAAAGGTGTACCGCGGCAAGCAGCCCTGCAACAGCGCCGCCATTGTGATGAGCAACATCACAGCCAGTGTCCTCACTCCCCTCATTTGTCCAGGTTATATTGCTTGATTTTGCGGTAGAGCGTGCGTTCGCTGATTTGCAGCTCCTGCGCCGTTGCCTTGCGACGACCATTGTTACGGTTGAGCGACTCGATGATGGTGTCGCGCTCGGTCTCCTCAAGTGTACGCACATGGGTAGCCTCGACGTCCATCACTTGATTGTCGCCTGTGAGGTCAACCACATTGCTATAATTGGTCTCGATGGGGTGCTCAGATGTGCGCACATCGCGTGGCATCATGTGCTCGTGGGGCGTGATCATATGTTCGTGACGTGGGCCGTAACCCAACTGGTTTGACTCTCGTCTCAACTCGGCCATGCTAGTCGAGTAGTGAGGCAGTGAAGCCGCCGTGCTTGCTCCTGCCATCTGTTCACGTATCTCATTGAGTTCCTTCTGCAACTGTGCGATGATGGCAAACACCACTTCACGGTCGCGTGCATAGTCTACCTGAGCTGGTGCGCCGACGGTAGCTAGTTCAGCCTTGGGCAGATAGGCACTCAATGCGTCAGCTGTAACAGTGGTGCCAGCCTCGAACAATGCCACCTGCTCGATGATGTTCTTGAGCTGGCGAACATTACCTGGCCAGTGGTACCCCATTAGGCGTCGGCGTGCGCTGTCGTCGAGTTCGACCTCTTCGACCCCATTGTTGTCAACAAAGTCATGCAGGAACTTGCGCGTGAGCAAGAGGATGTCGTCCCCCCTGTCGCGCAATGGTGGCACGTCGATCTGCACCGTTGAGAGGCGGTAATAAAGGTCCTCGCGGAACTTGCCCTCCTTGATGGCTTGGGGCAAGTCCTTGTTGGTGGCGGCAACGATGCGCACATCAGTCTTCTGAACAGTACTCGAACCCACCTTTATGAATTCACCACTCTCAAGCACGCGCAGCAGTCGGGCCTGCGTGCTCAAGGGCATCTCAGCTACCTCGTCAAGAAAAATCATGCCTCCATTGGCCTCCTCAAAGTATCCTTTGTGGTCCCGGTCGGCACCAGTGAACGACCCCTTCACATGTCCAAAGAGTTCGCTGTCGATGGTTCCCTCGGGGATAGCACCGCAGTTGACGGGTATATACTTCTTATGCTTGCGTGGGCTGTTTTCAAAGATAATCTTTGGAAAGTGTTCCTTGCCTGTTCCGCTCTCACCGACGACGAGCACCGAGAGGTCGACCTGCGCCACTCTCAACGCCCGTTCGATAGCTGCACGCAATGCTGGTGCCTGTCCTATAATGGAGAAGCGCTGCTGCACCTGCTGTACGAGTGCACTGATATCATTTTTTTTAGCCATTATCTTGTAGAAGTTATGCTGTTATTGAGCTAAGAAGCTCAGACTACACCTTATCTTAAATGTTAACTAACTTAGTTTGGGGCTGCAAAGTTACAACAAAAAAATGACACGAGTGACAATTTGGCAGATTTTTTTTACTTTCCAAGCGCGAGCCTACTTATTCCAGTGGCGCATGGCATAGGTCTGTTGCTTGAGAAAGACACCCAATTCCTCGGCTGTAGGGTGCTCGGCGAGCACCTCGGGAAGGATGGGCTGCCCTACAGAGATGCGGAAGGTGTCGCCCTTGCGACGGAACACCTCGCTGGGCAACTTGAGTGTGCGCAGTCGCCAGTCAATCATTCCCAGGATGGTGAACGTGAGACTGTTGTGTCCATGGAAGTAGATGGGAATGACAGGCACCTTGAGTTTCTGTATAAGACGGCAAACGGTGGGTTGCCACTCTCTGTCCTCGATGTGCAGTTGCCGGGTGAACTTGCTCACGGCACCAGCAGGGAAGAAGCCCAGGGGATGCCCTTCGCGCACATGTCGCATGGCCTCACTGATGCCGCGCATGCTCACTGCTCGCTTGGCGGGATCGTCGCTCTGCAAGGCGTCGACGGCAATAAAGTTTGGCCGCATCGCGCCGATGTAGTTCAAGATCATGTTCACCATCACCTTGAAATCCTCACGATACTCACCGATGAGTTTGATGAGCATGATGCCGTCGAGGGCACCAAAGGGGTGATTGCTCACGGTGATGAACGGCCCATCGGGTAGGTTGTCGAGCACCTCGCGGCCTCGCACCTGCATGGTGATGTCCAAGTCACGAATCAGCCCTTGACAGAAGGGCACACCAGGTGTGTCGCAGTTGTGGTCGTGAATCCAATTCACCTTGTCAATAGCCAGCAGGCGTGACAAGAAATTGACGAGCTTTGGTTTCCCGTCAAACCATGGTGCCATCTGACGGATATCGTCGTAATCGAGTACAGTTCGTTTCATCTTATTTAAATTGAGTCATATTATCGCCTCACTAAAGGCGCTAGAAGACTTGCAAAAACTTAATTCTTAATTATCAGTTCTCAATCGCTGGATGTGCTCATAGAGCTTGCGGTAGAATGGGTGGCATGTGAGCGTGTTCACATCTCCTAGGATGATGAGTTTCATGCGGGCACGGGTGATGGCGACATTCATACGCCGCAAGTCGCGCAAGAAACCTATCTGGCCCTCGTCATTAGCTCGCACCAGACTGATGACGATGATGTCGCGCTCTTGCCCCTGGAAGCCGTCGACGGTGTTCACGGCGATGAGGTTGCGAAAGGGCTTGAAGAACGCACTCTGCTTGATGAGTCGCCGCAGAT
>JAEEVE010000185.1 GCA_016290765.1 Muribaculaceae bacterium | reverse complement strand
GAGATGCCCATGTTGAACTTGATGCGGCAAGCGACCTCCTGGGCGGTGAAACCAGCCTCGGTCATCATTGCCATCCACTCGTTACCCCATGCCAAAGCATAGCCTAGCTCCTGATAGATATAGGCACCTGCATTGTTCAAGATGATTGAATCAACACTGAGCACGCGCAGTCCCTTGACAGGCGCTGCGGCCTTGAGCAACTCGCTTGCCATGGCTACGATATCGCCGGGGAATGCAGTGCCGTGTTTGAAGTTGCGCTTGAACGGGTTGAATGTCACTGAACCACGGAAGGTTTCTTCGGCACCAGCAGCCTTAACCAGTGCAACCAGCTTCTGAGTAAGAGCCAAAGCGCACTTTGGGCAGTTCATCAAGTTGATCTCCACCTTGTTCAAGTCAATGCCTTTCAGCAATACTTCAAGGTCGGTGTCAGCGTTTGCCTTCAGTCCGAGTGCTGTCACACCCTTGCCTAAGATCTCCTGAGCCTTGGCATTGGCCTCAGCAGCATCCTCGATGTTGATGTTCTGGCGCACTGCCCAACTGTTGTTGGTGCGTGTGCCGCGCACAAATGGATACTCACCAGGCAGCGACTCGGTTGCCTTCAGGTCTTTAATGTCAACGCCGCGATACAGGGGTTGAACACTAAACCCTTCGTTTGTCCGCCATACCATTTTCTTGTCAAAGTCGGCCCCTTTGAGGTCCACTTCGGCCTTCGCGCGCCACTCCTCGGGAGTCACGGGCGGAAACATGTCGAACAGTCTTTTTCTGTTTTCAGCCATAATCGATTTTAAAGAATTATATAGTAACTTTTCATACTTCCTTTCTTTGTCCCGGCCTGTTTGGAAAGTCATCAGGTCGGTTTATCCTGCAAAATTACAACAAACAATTGGAATGGACATTTCTTAGTGGCTAAAAAATGCGTGAGCATTGTTTTTTTTAACCATTTTAACCCTTGAAAAGAGTCGAAGCCATTTAAATGTGTAATAATCCTTAAATAATTTGTGGGGTTGCAGAATTTTATGTAATTTCGTTGCGCTTAATCAGAAGCGTCCGTTTACGGCGAAATATTAGAAACATAAACCCTATACAATGAAAAAAAATCTTTTGTTGGGCGATGAGGCTCTGGCGCTGGGTGCTTTGCATGCTGGCTTGTCGGGTGTATATGCCTATCCCGGAACCCCTTCGACCGAAATCACTGAGTTTATCCAAATGAATGCGCTGGCTCGCGAACGCGGCGTGCACAGTGACTGGAGTGCCAACGAGAAGACCGCCATGGAGGCAGCCCTGGGCGCCTCTTACAGCGGCAAGCGTGCGTTGGTGTGTATGAAACATGTAGGTATGAATGTGTGTGCCGACGCATTTGTCAACTCGGCCATGACGGGTGCCAATGGTGGTCTCGTGGTGACCGCATGCGATGACCCGTCGATGCACTCGTCGCAAAACGAACAAGACTCACGCTTCTATGCCGAGTTCGCCATGATGCCTTGTTTCGAGCCCGCCTCGCAACAAGAGACCTACACCATGATTCAGGCTGCTTATGATTTCAGCGAGAAGCACCGCATTCCGGTACTGATGCGTCTGACCACCCGCATGGCTCACAGCCGTGCCGTCGTCGAGGTGGGTGAGGCGCGCGAGCAGAACGAGATCCACTTCCCCGAGAATCCTCGTCAGTGGGTGCTTCTGCCGGCCAATGCCCGCGTACGCAATGAACAACTCATCAAGGATTATGCCACCTTTGAGCAGGAGGCCGAGACGATGGGCTTCAACCAGTATGTCGACGGCAAGGACCACTCGGTAGGCATCATCGCTTGTGGTATCGCTTATAACTACCTGATGGAGCAGTATCCCGAGGGATGCCCATTCCCGGTGCTGAAGATTCAGCAATACCCTCTGCCCACTTCGATGATCCAGCGCATGGCACGCGAGTGCGAGCGCATCATTGTCATGGAAGAAGGCCAACCGCTGGTCGAGAAGCGTTTGGTGGGCCTGTTGCCCACACCTGTTAAGGTCAGTGGCCGTCTTGATGGCACACTACCACGCACCGGCGAGCTCACTCCCGACTGTGTGCGTGCCGCAATGGGGCTGCCCGAGCTGCCTGTCAAGGCTGCTTCACAGGTCACCGTACCACGTCCACCGGCATTGTGCCAGGGCTGCGGACACCGCGACTTCTATACAGCTTTAAATAATGTTATTCACACCTATCCCACGGCTCGCGTGTTTAGCGACATCGGTTGCTACACCCTGGGTTGGCTAGCTCCGTTCCACGCCTTCCACACTTGTGTCGAGATGGGTTCTTCGTTCACTATGGCACTGGGTGCCGCCATTTCGGGTGTACATCCCTCGGTGGCCGTGATTGGCGACTCGACCTTCACCCACAGTGGCATGACAGGTCTGCTCGACGCCGTGAATGCCAAGGCTCAAGTAACCTTGTGCATCAGTGACAACCTCACCACCGGTATGACTGGCGGTCAGGACAGTGCTGGTACTGGTCGTCTGGAGAGCATCTGCAAGGGTATCGGTGTTGAGCCCGAACATGTTCGCGTGATTGTGCCACTGCCTAAGAACTATGAGGAAATGGAGCGCGTCATCCGCGAGGAAATTGAGTATAGGGGTGTGTCGGTGATTATCGCACGTCGCGAGTGTATCCAGACGCTTAAGCGCCACGCCGCCGCTGCAGCCAAGAAAGGAGTTAAGTAGTAATTGAAGTCAAGAAGATTAACAGACACTGATCATGAAACAAGATATTATTCTGTGCGGTGTGGGTGGACAAGGCATCCTCTCCATCGCCACCATCATCGGTTGGGCTGCCCTGGATCAGAACCTGCAACTGAAGCAGGCCGAGGTTCACGGCATGAGCCAGCGCGGCGGTGACGTGCAGTCAAACCTTCGCGTGAGCGACACCACCATCAACAGTGATTTGATCCCCAAAGGTGCTTGCGACCTGATTATTTCGCTCGAACCCATGGAGGCCTTGCGCTATGTACCATATCTGGCACCCAATGGCTGGATTATCACTAATACCCAACCCTTTGTAAATATCCCCAACTATCCCAAGATGGATGCTGTGAACGCCGATTTGGACCGCGTGGGCAATGTCATCCGCCTAGATGTGGATGCACTGGCCAAGGAGGTAAACTCTCCTCGTAGCGCCAACATGGTGTTGCTCGGTGCAGCTGCTGCGGTACTGCAGATGCTTACTCCCGAGTTGCTCGAGGACGGTATCAGTCACGTATTTGCCCGTAAGGGTCAAGCAATTGTTGATACCAACATTGCTGCGTTCCGTGCCGGTCTTGCTGCTGCACGCAAGTAGGATAAGAATTTTAAGGGGGTCTATGACCTTCAAGTTGTCAAGACCCCCATTCTCTACCATCAACCCTCAAGACTAATAAAACCAAACAATAACCGAAAAACATGAATTTACCTGTAAACCAAGACGTCTTAGACGGCATCTTGCGTGAGATGGATATTGCTGATGTCTCTCGCACGACCATCCGTCAGGGTGTCGCCGTTGCCGGTGCCCTCGAGAAGGCATCGGGCGAGAAGTTTATACACCTGGAGATTGGTGTTCCAGGCCTGGATCCCTGCAAGATTGGTATCGAGGCCCAGAAGTCCGCTCTCGACCGCGGTGTTGCATCAATCTATCCCGCTATCGGTGGCATACCCGAGCTCAAGCAGAACGCTTCACGATTTATCAAGGCCTACATTAACCAGGATGTCCCCGCCGAGTGCATTGTGCCTACAGTAGGTTCGATGCAGGGCTGCAATACACTTATCCTTGAGTGCTCTCAGATGCAGCCTGGCAAGAATACGATTCTCTATATCAATCCTGGCTTTGCACCTCACATGTTGCAAGCCAAGATTGCTGGTGCTGGCATCGAAGCATTCGATATCTACAACTTCCGCGAGGAGAAACTGCGCGAGAAGCTCGAGAGCTATATGAGCAAGGGCAACATCGCCGCTCTCGTCTACAGCAATCCCAATAATCCTGCATGGATTTGCCTGACCGACAACGAGTTGCAGATTATTGGAGAATTAGCGACAAAGTATGATGTTGTTGTTCTCGAAGACATGGCCTATATGTGCATGGACTTCCGCAGCGACAAGTCGCACCCCTACGAGGCTCCGTTCCAACCCACCGTATCACGCTATACCGACAACTACATCATGATGATGTCGGGTTCTAAAATCTTCAGCTATGCTGGCGAACGCATTGCCATTGTGGCATTCTCGCCCAAGCTGTATCATCGTGACTATCCGCACCTGCGTGAGTTGTATGGTCTAGGTCGCATGGGTGACAACTTTGTGCTGACCTATCTGTATGCTGCCTCGTCAGGTACATCGCACTCGGCACAGTGCGCCCTTGCTGCCATGCTGGGTGCCGCGGCCGACGGATACGACTTTGTGCACGACCTGCATGAGTATGAGAAGCGTGCCCATCAGTCCAAGGAGATTTTCCTGCGTCACGGCTTCAACATTGTCTATGACAAGGACAATGACCAGGTCGTAGGCGACGGCTTCTTCTACACTGTGGGCTACAAGGGCATGGACTGCCAGCGACTGCTCACCCTATTGCTGCGTTGCGGCATTGCTGCCATCACGCTCAACACCACGGGCAGCGACCAGCCTGGTGCACGCATCAGTGTATCGGCCCTGCGCACACCCGAGTTGATGCAACAGCTTGATGAGCGTCTCGCCATCTTTGAGCAGATAGCAAACTAGTTAAATGTCAATGCTCCCCGGTGCCGGGGATCTCAAACTACTAAAACTGACACTGATATGAATTACATGACCGCCGATGAGGCGATGCAACTGGTGAAGTCGGGCGACTCGATCTACATCCAGGGTAGCACGTCCATTCCTTTGGTGCTCGAGGAGGCTCTGGCACGCCGCGGAAACGAACTGAAAGGCGTGACCATCTACTCGGCATTCAATGTGGGTAGGGGAGAGGCTCCCTTCTGCAAACCTGAGTACAAGGATGCATTCTGGACCAACAGTCTTTTTCTCTGCGCCGACCAGCGTAAATGGGTGGCTCAGGGCTATGGCACGATGACGCCGGCCTTCTTGGGTGAGATTCCATTCCTGTTCCGCAGCCGCCAACTGCCATTGGACATTGCTTTTATCAACTGCTCGCCACCCGACGAGAACGGCTACTGCAGCTACGGCATGAGTGCCGACTTGGCTGTGTCGGCCGTTGAGTCGAGCAAGATCATCATTGCCGAGATTAATAAGAGCATGCCTTACTTGTGTGGTGGCGCGCTCATCCATGAGTCACAAATCACTGCTGCCGTCGAGTGTGATGACCCGCCATTGGCACTTGAGTTTGGGCCTCCAACGCCCATCGAGGCCGCTATCGGTGCTCACATCGCTGCTGAGATACCCGACGGCGCCACTCTGCAGATTGGTGTAGGTGGTATCCCCAATGCCGTACTCAATGGCATCAAGAATCACCAGCATCTGGGGCTGCACACCGAGGCGATGACCGATGGTGTGGTGCGGCTAATTGAAGAGGGCGTAATTGACAACTCGCAGAAGAAGATAAAACCAGGTGTAAGCGTGGCATCGCTGGCACTGGGTAGCCAGCACATGTATGACTTCCTACATTATAATAAAGGTGTAGAGTTCTATGATGTGGCATGGACCAATGACCCACAGATCATTCGCCAGAACCCCAAGGTGATTGCCATCAACAGTGCTATCGAGGTCGATATCACTGGCCAGGTGTGCGCCGACAGTATCGGCACGACTATCTTCTCGAGCGTAGGTGGTCAGCATGATTTCATGTATGGTGGCGCACTGAGCGAGGGTGGCAAGACCTTCATCGCTCTGCCGTCACGCACAGGCAAGGGCAAGGCAAAGATTGTTCCAACCTTGACTCCAGGTGCTGGTGTGGTGACTACGCGTTTCCAAACGCAGTATGTCGTCACCGAGCATGGCATCGTTTACCTGCGCAACAAGAGCCTGGCTGAGCGCGCCAAGGCGATGATTACGATTGCTCATCCCGATGACCGCGAGGCTCTGGAGCGTGCCGCTTGCGAACGCTTTGGCTACAGCTTCCAGCGTCTAAAGTAAAGTGATTTATTTTCAAATCACTCCC
>JAEEVE010000184.1 GCA_016290765.1 Muribaculaceae bacterium | reverse complement strand
ATCACCATAACAGGTACTGGATATGCTGTCAGTGCTGGCGCCAACCAAGGTGGCGGTGGTGGCTGGGGCGGTGGCTCTAGCGGCATCGGAAGTTCGGTGCAAGGCTACTACTTGAGCACCAGTTCATTGAGTTACTCTGCTGGCCGCTACTATAGCATCTTACCTTCAAGTTCGAGTACAGCACCCATGTTTACCTATAGTTTTGAGGGTAGTTGCAGTAGTTCGTTGAGCTTGTTCACCGCCAAGGGCATGACCAGTGGCACGACCTACTATGTCAAGTACAGCACATCGGCTCCTACGGGTACATCTAATTCGTTCCACGGCGTGTCAATCGGTGGCACTACCAGCGACACACTAACGCAACTGACCAGCTTCACAGCCACACGCTAATCCCGCACCAGTAAAATCTTCATCATAAGCACGAAATCGACGCGTCCCCAATTGGGAATGCGTCGATTTTTCGTAGTGTACAATACTTTGAAAAGGGTGTAGGAAATTCCCCGAAAAAGGTAGCACATTTTTATTATTTCACAATCTTCTGCTATTAATTAAAATTATTTTTGAAGATTTTGCGACAATTGTTTGCCGACGTCAAAACTAATACTTATATTTGCACCGAGATTTTCACCTTATACTCACCCTAAAACAAAACTTATGAAAAAATTATCTTTACTCCTTATGGTATTTGCTGTTGCATTGACAGCGTCTGCTGCTAGTCAGCTACCTGTACGCAACTCATTTAAGCATCATCTCACCAAAGAGAATGTCTTGTTGAAGGGCGACATTGGCTCAGTCAAACAGCCTGTTGCTCACGTGGCAGCCAATGCTACTACTGCTCCCAACATCATCACCGAACAGCCCGAAGGCGAGTTGAAGAAATATGTTCGCAGTGGTGATTGTCTCTATTCTGGCTATGGATTTGGTATTGCCAAACAGAGTGGCAAAACGAATGTTGTCTTCGGTGAAGATGGCCTCGTGTATATTCAGAACCCGTTATGGTGGTTAAGTGAAAATGACACTTGGGTCTATGGTACCTATGACGAGTCGACCGGCATCATCAGCGTTCCCACAGGTCAATATTTGAGTTGGCGTGATGATTGGGGTTTTGGCCTCAAACTAGCATGGGGGCATACGTGCATCGAAGAGGACGAAAATGAAGTGACTAACCTTGACGTATATGGTGTAATTGACAGGGATGTGACCACGATTTTGTTCCAAGTGGAAGGTGACAAAATCTCACTACTTGGCAGTGAGGGAGATTTGACTGTCGAGGATGAAATCCAGCAATTATTATGTAAAGGCATATGCGGCGATTGGAGCGATGAGGATAATGACTATATTGACGAAGCCATTGAGTTCAACACCGTGTTCCGTCAATTTTCCAGTGCTCCTGCTGTGCCTGCCGACCCCACTGCCATCGACTGGTATGACTGTGGCAATGAGAGCGGATTCAGCTACTTTGCATATACATTGCCCACCGAAGATGTTGACGGCAATGCCCTCGACCCTGAGCTCCTGAGCTATAGCATCTACACCGATAATGACAATCTGTTTACATTCGAGGCTGATTCATACAGCTATGATAACTTGACCGAGGATCTGACCGAGATTCCTTTCTCATTGTATAACGACGCCGTGGACTTCCATCCTGATCTCACCTACTTCTATTATACTAACCAGGGAGACAATCCTCTGTTCACCAATCGCATTGGCATCCAAGCCATCTACACGGCTGATGATGGCATCAGAGGGCTGATTCGCAACACGTCTAACATCGTCTACTATTATCCGAATGTTACCAGCGTCGATTGTGTGAAGGCTAGTCTCGACTTCAATGCACCCATCTACAACATCATGGGCCAGAGGATGCGAGGCAGCAACCTGCCCGCTGGAGTCTATATCCAGAACGGCAAGAAGTTCATCGTGAGGTAAGTGAATGGGGCTATTCCTGCCTTGCTTGACATGAGACATGAGATGCTCCTGTGTAGCCCAGGAGCATCTCAGTTTTATTGTTCACTAATCATCAATTAAAAGCGTTCCAGCCTTGTGCGCGGATGGGGAGTTCCTGGTTGTCGCGGGTCACCAGACAGGGACCCAATTCGGGCTTGGTGATGCGACCAATGAGGCGGGCTGTCTTCATCTGCGACACTTTCTCGTGGTCGGTTAGCGGCACCGTAAATAGGAGCTCGTAGTCCTCGCCGCCATTCATGGCTGCTGTCACCAGGTTCATATTGAATTCCTCGGCCTGGATGGCAGTCTGGTAGTCGATGGGTATGCGATCTTCGTATACACGACATCCTACTCCCGATGCCTTGCAGATGTGAAGTAGTTCGCTCGACAGTCCGTCGCTCACGTCCATCATCGCCGTGGGACGTATGCCCAATTGTCGCATCTCGTCAATCACGTCGCGCCGAGCCTCGGGCTTGAGTTGACGCTCAAGCAGGTACTCCTTGCCGGCAAAGTCGGGCTGGAAAGTGTCGTCCTTCACGCCTTCGGCCACTTCACGCTCACGTTCGAGCAACTGTAGCCCCATATAAGCAGCGCCCAGGTCACCACTAACACAAATCAGGTCGGTATCTCGAGCACCATTTCGATAGACGATGTCGTCGGCATCGGCCTCGCCGATGGCGGTGACACTGATGAGCAGACCTGTGACACTCGCGCTGGTGTCACCTCCCACCAAATCCACGCCATATTCCTCGCATGCCAAGCGTATTCCTGCATAGAGTTCCTCAATGTGCTCAAGGGTAAAGCGCTTGCTGATGCCCAGGCTCACGGTGATTTGCTTCGGGGTGCCATTCATGGCATATACATCGCTCAAATTGACCACGACGGCCTTGTAGCCCAGGTGCTTCAACGGCACATAACGCAAGTCGAAGTGGATTCCTTCAAGCAACAGGTCGGTAGTAATTAACGTGCGTTTGCCACCATTGTCAATGACAGCACAATCATCGCCCACTCCACGCAGAGTGGACGCATTTTTACTAGCAAATTGAGTGGTAAGATGGTCAATCAGGCCAAACTCACCCAGGGTGGAAATTTCGGTCATTCCTCGATTTTCTTTACCAAGGTAGGGATAAACTCGTGGTCGTCGGTCTCAAGGATTCCCACGCGTATTGGGATATAATAAATCACATTACGCATCGTGGGCGGATAATAGGGGTTGTTAAGGATTCGCACCATGTCTTTCTCGGTGGTAATGATGAACTTGCGTCTTCCCTCAAGCGATTCAAAGATGCTGAAAATGTCGGCAAAGTCTTTGCGAGTAAAATAATGATGGTCATCATAGTGCATTACCTTAACCTGTGCTGGGAATTGTCGGAGATAACGCACCAATGGTTTGGCATTGGCGATTCCCGTTACGCAGAGCACCGTGTCTTCAGGCCGCAACCAAGACAATGCAGACAGTTGGGGATTAGGCACCGGGAAAACCGGCACTGGGTCGGCATATCGGATATTACTGAAGAAGAGTTCCTGATAGGGAAACAGACTCAGGTTTTCCTTCATGGTGCGTATGTCGACGGGTGAGAGGTCACTAGGACACTTGGTTACCACCACCATGTCGCATGCCACCAAGCGATCCATTGGCTCACGCAACTGGCCCAACGGCAACAGTTTGTCGTCAAAAGGTGGCCGTGTATAGTCGACCAACACGATGTTTACCTTGGGCTTGACATATCGGTGTTGGAATGCATCGTCGAGGATAAACAGGTTGATATCTGGATTGATAGCCAGCATCTCTCGGATGCCCTTGCGACGGTCTTCACAGACGGCCAGGGTGATGAGACCATTGAACTTGTGGAAGATTTGGTAAGGTTCATCGCCAATGTCCTTGGGCGAGAGCGAGTCGGTAGCGAGGATAAAGCCATGTGTTTTGCGCTTGTATCCGCGGCTGAGCACGCCTATCTTGTACTGCCGACACAACGCCTCAATGATATACTCGGCATGGGGTGTCTTTCCTGTTCCTCCGACTGTGATATTGCCTACACTCACCACGGGGATGTCGAAGCTTTCTTGCTTCAACAGCCCCCAGTTGAATGCCATGTTGCGCATCCACACGCCAGCTCCATAGAGCCACGAGAAAGGCGTCAAAATGGCATTGAGCAGAACCTTGCGCTGCTGCTTGTTCAATATTTTGGTGAGGTCAGACATTCTTCTGATGCACAATGCACAATGCACGATGCATTCGCTTTTTTATTCTTAGGGTCTTAGTAAATGACAGTTTCGGGCATGAGGCAAAGGATGTGGTCGCGCTGCCCTATTTGCTGCAACTGCTTGTGCCACTCGTAGAGCATGCCCATCTCGCCTTGCAGCTTCATTTCGTACTGCATCACCATCATCTTATTCAGCATCGAGCGCCAGTCGGTCGACAGGGCGGGATAGTTCTGCGTCTTGAAATCTTTCTTCATATTGGCCTTCTTTGCCACCCAGTCAATGGCTGCCTGCAGGTTGCCCAGTTCGTCAACCAAGCCAATCTTGAGCGCGGTCATGCCGTCCCACACACGTCCCTCGGCAATCTTCTTGATGCTGTCCTGAGTCACGTGGCGTCCCTGTGCGCATCGCTTGGTAAACAAGTCGTAGCCACTGTTGACCATGCGCTGAAGGGCATTTTTCTGTGCGGGTGTCAGTCGCTTGGTCATAACACCCATGTCGGCATTCTCATTGGTCTTGACCACCGCCATGTGCACGCCAATCTTGTTCTCGGCCAGCTCCTCATAGCAAGGAATAATGCCGAAGATACCAATGGATCCAGTGATAGTCGTTGGCTCGGCAAAGACGCGTTGTGCGCCGCTAGAGATATAGTATCCGCCCGAAGCGGCATAGTCGCCCATTGACACAGCCAGTGGCTTGCCCGAGGCCTTGAAATCCTCAAGCGCCTTCCATATCTGCTCGCTGGCAAATGCGCTGCCACCCGGAGAGTTGACACGGAGCACCATGCCCTTGACATTCTCGTCGTCCTGCAACTCCTTGATTTGCTTGACCATCTTCTCACCCACAATGGCATCGAGGTCGCTCATGGGGTTGTTGCTGCCTTGCTGCACAATCTCGCCCACGGCATAGAGCACGGCGATGTGATCGCCACTGACGCTCTCCTCGACGGCAGTGGCATAGTCGGCCGGGTCAACCAGACGCAGGTCGTCATCCTTTCCCAGCTTGGTCAGCGCCTTGAGGCGTGCCTCCATCTCAACAGGATAGCACAAGCCGTCAACAATCTTATTCTTCACCAGGCTGTCAGGCTCCATGCACACAAGGATGCTGTCGGTCATCTGGTCGAAACGTGCCACGTCAATCTTTCGGTCGGCGGCCATCGAGTCGCGCATGTTGTGCCAGATGCTGCCCATGTAATGCTCAATTTGCAGCTTGTTTGCCTCCGACATGTCTTCGAGCATATAAGGCTCGACGGCGCTCTTGAAAGTACCCACGCGAATCACCTGCATCTCCACGCCCACCTTGTCAAGCACCTTCTTGTAGTAGGGAATGGACGAAGCCATGCCATGAACGTCGACAGCTCCCACAGGGTTGATAAAGATACTGTCGGCCACGCTTGCCAGGTAATAATCACCCTGGCCGATGCTCTCGTTGCCGTAGGCATAAATCCACTTTCCGCTCTTCTTGAAGTCCTTCAGGGCATTGCGCAGCGTTTGTCGCGTGGCGGGTGCTGCGGCAGCGCCTTCGCACTCGATGTAGATGCCCTCAATCTTCTTGTCGGTCTTGGCCTTCTCAATGGCAGCAATCAAAGTATTCAGGCCCATCGAGCTAGTGTTCTGACCCTGCAGCATGGCCAGCATCGACATGTCACCTCCACCCTCTCTTTCGGCAATTTCGCCTTCCAGTTTCAGGTGCAAGATGGAGTTTTTCTGCACGCTAGCCGAAGCCTTGCCCATCGAATCGCCCATGCTCATCATGGCGATGCTGAACACGATGCTCATCAACATGAACACCACGAGTGCCAGTGTGGTACCCACGAATGACCCACAGACAATCAGTAAAAATTTCTTCATCATAGCGGTATAAGTGTTAAGTTATTTATATTCAATAGATTAAACCATCTTCTAAAAGCATTTTTCAGAAGACGATGCGAATAATCAAGCAAAGGTAGTGAAAAGTCGGCACATTTCACGCATT
>JAEEVE010000183.1 GCA_016290765.1 Muribaculaceae bacterium | reverse complement strand
GGTGCCTCGGCAGCCATAATGAGTCGCGATGGCTTAATGTTTTGCAGTCGGCATGCCTTGATGTCGATAAAGCAGTTGAAATCTTGCTCCGCTTCACGCAACAATGCGTCTGCTCGTTGTGTGGCCTCGTTAAATGTGATCTCTTTGTCTTGACGTGCACATGCTACGACATCGAGTAGCTCCATCTCGGCAACACTATCATTGGCCGCTTTGAGCAGGAAGGCCTTATCGTCGCTAACAGTATGAGAATTATATGAGTCGACAAGCCACATGCCCACCATTACCCTGTCTTTGAGGAACACTAGCAGGGAATTCAGTCCGCATGCCTCGATGCATGATGCCACCATCAAGGCCAATTCCAAGCAATTTGCTGTTCTAGCTTCGACGATTTGCTCTGGCGTTCTAACGGGTGAGCGATAACAGTTCAGTTCGTTTTTCAAGGGTTCAAGGGTGAATTCATTCAGCTGAATGGCTCGATATATGGCAGCCAGTTGCGCTCGTGCTCGATTGGGGTCTTGTGTCTGATAGTCGTCAAATTGTGCCTCACCAGTGATTTGGTCTAGAATTGGTGAGGCCTTGTCGAGCAGTTCTTTCACTGCAAGTGAGTGTGGCAGGACATGAGCTGCCACGGCAGCGGGCATCACATCCAGCCCCGCCCAGTAATTGTCAGGCAACAAACACACCTCGCTCTCACGTTCGCACACCAGTTCACCATTGCAGTGTGCCATGAATGAGACTCGCGTCTTGACCGGAACATCTAACTGTGCAAGAAACTGCCGGTCAAACTCCAACTTCAGTCCGCTTAGTTGCACCGTCCAGTTTGATGGAAGCCGATTGATCGTCATACTATTGTCCTGGACATGTTCCCCCGAGACGACCACAGTGATCGCCTCCATCTCGTTGTCGGTTGCGTTAACAAGAGCACAACGATTGCCAATCAGGACTTGGTTGTCGACCATGGCTAGATTTACACATGGCAACAACTCAATTTGTAGAGTGACACCCTTCTGTGTCGATGTCGGCGTGTTGGAACCCATACCCTAATAATTACTGTTTGTACACTATAGAAATCAGCCAACCTCACAAATTGCAAATATACAACAAATAAACGGAATTATCAAAAGAAAACAGAGAAAAATCAGAAAAAGCGAGAAAAAACCATTAAAAGTTGTCCTAAATAGCATTTTTTTTGTAATTTTGCACCTTGAAAAGCGATATTTGTTTTGGGAACACTCATTTCACTCATTATAGGTTGCTTGTCGATTGGCATTATTCTGTCGGCACCGATGGGACCCATAGGCATCCTTACCGTTCAGCGCACCATCAACAAGGGACAGAAGTCTGGGCTTTTTACGGGGCTGGGCGCGGCTGCCAGCGACCTTTTCTATTGTCTGTTGACTGGACTGGGCATCAGTTTTGTTACTGACTTCATCGAGGGCAACATCACGATGCTTCAAATCTTGGGTAGCGTCATCCTGATTGTCTATGCATCCTATATGATTCTGCACAACCCAGCAAATGATCGCATCAAGGACACCAACGACAAGGATGACAATACGCGTGACGCAATCACGGGGTTTCTGTTCACCTTGTCTAATCCACTGATTTTGTTCCTAGTCATCCCGTTGTTCGCCCGTTTTGGCTTCCCTAACCCCGAGGTGCATCACTGGTATCACATTATTTTGGGTTATATTCTCATTGCTGGTGGTGCAATGCTTTGGTGGACAGCCATCACCTATATTGTCGACAAGGTGCGTTCCCGCTTCACCCGAGGTAGCATGTGGACTATCAACCGCATCATGGGTTCGTTGTTGCTCATTATCTCGCTCTATGGTTTAGGGACTGGGCTAATTGAGTATGTTTCGCACAAGGGAATTCTTTAATCGCTCGGCCATGAAACACTTGCTGGCTTTGCTGCTCATCATGTCGAGCACTGCCACCGTGTTGGCGCGGTCGCACTATGCCACTATCCACAACCATTTTGCCTCTTTAACAGCACGGTTGCATCAAACCGTAGGTAATCATGTCCACTATTATTATGAGGCTGAGCGCTTGGTTATTGCCAATGGCAACGCTCGAGCATTAATGCTGTGTGACACAACCCTTGTTCCTGAACAAGGCTACGAGTACATGGTGCGTGCCGCATCCAAGACCAATCATGCCGGGCGCAGTTACAGTATAACTGATGCTCAAGGCAGGAAGAGCCGTGTATCAACACCAGCATGGGGCATCGTGTTTGACTGGCGCGACTCGCTCAACTACCGACGAGTAGAGCTCTCTTGTGACAACAGTAACCTATATGATGACCTGACAGACAAGCGCCAGATGCACGTATCGGTCTATCGTTGCGTTGCTGGCGATGAAACCATGTCAGATAGCTGGGAGCTAAGTCGCGGTGTTGACCTAGATGACGGGCTAAACACCCTGTCGGTCAGTGTACATGACAATAATGTGCACGTGTCGGTGGGTAAGCATGAATTGCAGAGTGTTGGTACCATACCACTTGACATGGGAGATCCCTGCACGACACTATCTGGTATCTATTTAAGTCCTGGTGCAGAGATAGCCGTTGAGCGTACTGTGCTGAATGCCGACAGCAATCCCCCTCGCCGTATCGCCACCACTTGGACACGCGAGTCGCTCGACCAGCATTTTTCGCTGAGTGATGACCCCATCGAGGGCTACTGGCAATACCAGGACCGCGATATGGAGGACCGCTGGCTTCGGCTGGGAGGCCGTTACACAGTGGCAGTGGTTGCGGGCGACAAGGGCTATGACATCGTTTATGTGAGTGGCGCGCAGGTCAATGCTCCACAGTGGCGCGAAGGACTGCTCAAGGGGCACATAAGCAAAACCATCTTTGATGGACACTATGACCTCGAGTGGATTGACGCCACGTTCGAGCCCATCACACAAGATGCCTACGCCGCGTTTGAGAACGGCGTGTTGATGACACTCAACTTCCCCGTTTATAAGAGTTCTCTACGCTTGTCCAAAGTGCTTGCAGGTGATGATTAAGGATTTAAACCGCAAATTGCTGGAACCAGGAATTCTTTAATTCCTTTATTTCTTGACTAGAAAAGAATTGATAATTCGAAATTTCGTTATAACTTTGCATAATTTATTGCAATGCGATACTTATTATATGGCATATTGTTGATTTTTGCAGGGCTGATGCTTACCTGTTGCGAGCATCGGCTGGAATCTGATGGTGCCTTTGAGGTCACTGTCACGCTACATGGTGACAGCATCCATACCGACAGTGTCACTCTCATCATGATTGATGATGACTATGACCTGAAGCGTGTGCTGGGCGGTGCCCGATTGCAAGACTCGTCCTTCACATTCACTGGCCACACTCCGGTGCCTCGCATTGCCTATCTTGACTTTGCCACTGACTCGCTACCTTTTCAGTTCTATTTCATTCTTGAGCCTGGGAAGATTTCTATCGACCTTCAACCTGGCAGTTGGCTCATCACAAGCACACAGTCAGGCAATAGGCTCCTGCAGTCATTCCTCAACAAGTATCAGCATCTCGAGCGCGAGCGCAAGGCGTTGTGGGAGCGCTACCAGCAAATGGGTGCCGACTCGACACTGACATGGGATCAGGAACGCGCTGCCTTGCGTGCCGACAGTGTATTGCAAGACTCGATACAGCGCATCACCATTGACCGAATTAATCAGGGAGACCTGGTGTCGCGCCTGGTTAAACAACGCCTGATGCACACACTCACCCGCGAGTCGCTCGAGCAACTGAAATAACAGAAATAATGAAATACTACCGCAATAACCAAGCACAATGTGTTATTTGTGTCGATGACAACGGCACTCACACAGTTGCCACCTTCGACCCGTCAACACAACAAGTTGTTTATTCTACAGTTGCTGCCGATGACCCTCGCGTTGTTGGAGCTGTTGGCGAAGGCAGTCAGTTCCCCTTGACCCAGATTGACCAACAGAGTTACGAGGCATTCGGCTTTGCTTGGCGCTATGGCACGCACCATGGGCGGTCGGTAATCGTGTTAGATGACCGTCTGTTCACACAAGACTATATCGTGCGTAATCGTGCAATGGATGACTTATATAACGATGGGAAGCCCTATGATGACATTTTTGAGCAGCTGGGTACTGTTTCGACACTTCCATCACTGCCCTACCCTGCCCATCAGCCAAGCGCATCACGTATCAGTATTGAGGATGCTCTGCGCATTGCCATAGATGCCCATGAGGGCGACTCTGACCTCGACGGACTACCCGTCATCTTACATCCGTTGACGGTGGGGCTTGCAGGCCGTAATCGCCAGGAGATGATTGCGGGTTTTCTGCATGATGTGGTCGAAGACACCGAAAACACATTTGACGACCTGCTTGCGCGTGGTGTAGACCACGAAATTGTTGACTCATTGCGCTTGCTAACCCATGACGAGCAAGCAATGAGCTATGCCGAATATATCGAACGCATCGCCACAAGCCGCGACCCTATTGCTCTGCATGTCAAGCTTAATGACCTGACACACAACCTACAGCGAGGCCGTGCTGGTGGGCACTGGCAACAAGTCGCCAAGCATGAGCCAGCCCTCCAACGCATTCAGGAGGCATTACAATCGTACTATAACGAAAAATGATATATCCTAAGAACTTCGATAATAAGATTGGTTTTGACACCGTCAGGCACGAGATTGAGCGACGATGCATCAGTCCGTTGGGTATTACCTGGTGTTCAGCGATGCACTTCTCGTGCGACTTTGACGAGGTCACCCGTTGGCTCGAGGAGACCAACGAGTTCCTGTCCATCCTGCAGTCGAAGCGTGAATTCCCGCTAAACCACTTCTTCGACATGCGCGGTGTACTCAAGGCCATCGCCACCCCAGGTAGTTTCATCACCGCCGAGAACCTCTTCCAGTTGCAGCGTTCGCTCACCACCATCGGCGAGATACGCCGCTTCTTCGCTAATCACGACAACGAACAAGCGCCATACCCTCGCCTGGCCCGATTGACCGCCTCGATGGAGCCGTTTCCCGAGATTGTCATCGAGATTGGGCGTGTGCTTGACAAGTTTGGCAATGTCAAGGACAACGCGTCGCCCCTGCTCGCCGAACTGCGCTCCACCATTCAGCACGTCACCGCCAGCATTAATGGCATCCTGCGACGCGTCATCACCCAGGGAAAACAAGATGGTGTGCTCGACAACGATGTGCAACCCAGCGTGCGTGATGGCCGTCTGGTGATTCCTGTGTCGCCCATGCACAAGCGCAAGGTGCGCGGCATCGTACATGACGAGAGTGCCAGCGGAAAGACCGTATTTATAGAGCCCGAAGAGATTGTCGAGGCCAATAACCGCATCCGTGAGACCGAGGCCGAGATCGCTCGAGAAATCATCCGCATTCTCACAGCAGTGACCGACCTGATTCGTCCGCATGCCGAAGAACTGCAGGCCACTTATGAGGTGTTAGGTCAGATTGATTTTATCCGCGCCAAGGCCTTGCTCGCCAGCGAACTTGACGCCCAAATGCCCACCATCGAGCGCCACCCTCACGTTGAATGGTATCACGCCGTGCATCCGGCACTGTTCTTGTCGCTGCGTGAGCAAGGCAAGGATGTGGTACCGCTCAATATCGAGCTGAACACAAAACAGCGCATCCTGGTGATCTCGGGACCCAATGCCGGCGGAAAGAGCGTCTGCCTCAAGACCGTGGGCGTGGTACAATATATGATGCAGTGTGGCATCCTGCCACCGCTCTACAGCAACTCGCACATGGGCTTGTTCCGCAGTATCTTCATCGACATCGGTGACCAGCAGTCAATCGAGGACGACCTGAGCACCTACAGCTCGCACCTGCAGAACATGAAAACCTTCCTGAATCGTGGCGGCAAGGAAACCTTGGTACTCATCGACGAGATGGGCAGCGGCACCGAGCCACAGATTGGCGGCGCCATCGCGCAGGCCATTCTCGAGCAACTGAACCTGAAACGCATGTTTGGCGTGGTTACCACGCATTACCAGAACCTCAAGCACTTTGCCGAGGAGACCAACGGCATCGTCAACGGTGCCATGCTCTATGATCGTGGTCGCATGCAGCCACTGTTCCAGTTAAGCATTGGCTACCCTGGCAGTTCGTTTGCAATCGAAATCGCACGCAAGATTGGCCTCGACCCCGCGGTCATTGCCACCGCCAG
>JAEEVE010000182.1 GCA_016290765.1 Muribaculaceae bacterium | reverse complement strand
GTTCTTTGCGTTTTAATCTAGAAACTCTAGATTATCTAGACCCTCTAGAGTTTCTAGATATTTATATCAATGATACTGGCATGAAAGTACTGAAATTTGGAGGGACCAGTGTGGGCTCGGTCGAGAGCCTGCGCAATGTCAAGGATATTGTTCAGGGTCAGACGCAACCCGTCATCGTAGTGGTGTCGGCACTGGGCGGTGTGACCAATCAGCTCATCGAGATGACCCGACTGGCGCAGGAGGGCAGCGATGCCTATTCACCCATTCTTGAGCAGGTGGCCGACCGTCATCGTCGGGTTATCGAGGGTGTGGTGCCTGCACCGTTGCAGCCACAGTGTAACACCATTGTGGAGCAGTTTATTGAAAACTTGCGTTCGTTCTACGGCACACTGGCACTGAACCGCGACATGCCAGCACAGGAGCAACAATTGCTGGCCGATGCCATCGTATGCCATGGCGAGGTGATGTCTAGCGCCATCGTGTCATGTATGATTGAGGGCGCTGTGCCTCACTTCTCGCCCAACTTCATCAAGACACGCACCTGTGATGGGAAACATCAACTGGAGGCCAATCTGACCAGAAAACTCATACGGCTCGAGTGGCAGGATGTTGTCGAGGGTGTGCATGTGGTGCAAGGCTTTATTGCGGGCGATGTTGAGGCACAAGTCAAGACCAACCTAGGGCGTGGGGGCAGTGACTTCACTGCTGCACTCATCGCGGCAGCCCTGCAGGCCGAGTGCCTTGAGATATGGACCGATGTCGATGGCTTCTACGACAAGGACCCGCGTAAGTACCAAGATGCCCAGTTGTTACCGCAGATGACCTATGCCGAGGCGCAGCGTCTGTGCGATGCTGGTGCCAAGGTGATCTATCCGCCCACATTGCGCCCCGTAGCCGACTTGGGCATCCCTGTGTGGGTCAAGAATACCTTCAACCCCACTGCTCCTGGCACTGTTATTAGTTAAGAGTTAAAAGTTAATAGTTGATAGTAGCCATAATGTAATTGTGCATTGTGCATCGTGCATTATGCATTGAAGAAAATGCTATACTATAACATCAAGAACCCAAATGAGATTGTCTCGCTTAAACAGGCAGTGATTGATGGTGTGAGCGAGGATGGCGGGCTGTACATGCCACAGAGCATCGTGCGCTTGCCACAGGCATTTGTACGCAACATGGGACACATGACGCTGCAGGAGATAGCCTATGCTATCGCCAATTTTGCCTTTCAGGGCGATATCGATGCCGATGTGCTGCACGACATGGTCTATGACACCCTCGACTTTGACATACCCCTGCGGCGCATCGATGACAGTCACTATGTGCTGGAACTGTTTCATGGCCCGACCATGGCGTTTAAGGACTTGGGTGCAAGATTCATGGCGCGCATGTTGCACCATTATCGCAGCCTGCACCACGAGTGGCCTACCATCCATGTGCTCGTCGCAACATCGGGCGACACCGGCGCTGCCGTTGCAAACAGCTTTGTCGGTGTACCTGGTGTGCACATCCATGTTCTCTATCCTCATGAGCAGTTGAGCTATGTGCAGGAAGCACAGTTTGCTACACTGGGCGACAATGTGACTGCGCTCGAGGTGAACGGGTCATTCGACGATTGCAAGCGACTGGTCGAGCGTGCATTTGTCGACGACGAGCTCAATGATGTCCTGCACATGACCAGTGCCACCAGCATCAACGTTGCGCGCATCATACCCCAAACATTCTACTATTTCTACGCCATTGCCATGTTGGCGCGGCAAGGTGTGGACGTGAGCGAAGTGGTCTTTTCCGTGCCTAGTGCTAATCTGGGTAACCTCACGTCGGGATTGATGGCACGTGCCATGGGCCTGCCCGTCAAGCGATTTGTCAGTGTGGAGAACGAGAACAACATTTTCTACAATTACATCAAGACAGGTTATTTTATCGCCAAGCCTTCAGTGCCCAGCATTGCACCCGCGCTGGATGCAGGCAATCCCACCAATATGCCGCGCGTGATGGAGTTGCTGGGTAACTACACCGAGATTCGTCGCATGATTCATGCCTACACCTACAACGACGAGATGATTATCGACACCATTCGCGACACCGACCGTCGCCATGGCTATCTGCTCGATCCGCACAGCGCATTTGCCTGGCAGGGGTTGTGCGATGACCTACGTCCTGGTGAGGTGGGTGTGTGTCTTGCAACGGCACATCCCGCCAAGTTCTCGGCCACTGTCGAGCATGCTACTGGGCGTGAGGTGCCCATGCCGCCACAGCTGCTGCACTACCTCAAGGGCACGCGCCGCGTCATGCCCATCAACAATGGCTACACCTCATTCAAGCGCTACTTGCTGCAGTTTGCCTAGGCATTCTCCATTCTTCATTTTTAATTAGACTAGTGGATACCGACAAAATATTTAACCTTGATGACGAGCAATTGGTGCCCGTGAGAGGCTCGCTGCTGATTGCCAAGCCTACGGTGGACGATCCGTTCTTTCGCCGTAGCGTCATCCTCATGATTGACCATGACCAGCGCGGCAGCATGGGGCTTGTACTGAACAACTATCATGGATGGACACTCAAGCACCAACTGACCGAAATCGACTGTGAGCGTGGCATACCAGTCTATCTGGGTGGACCTGTGGGCATGGATC
The DNA here is from genome assembly GCA_016290765.1 of Muribaculaceae bacterium. Lineage (GTDB taxonomy): Bacteria > Bacteroidota > Bacteroidia > Bacteroidales > Muribaculaceae > Sodaliphilus. The sequence continues at coordinate 3,585 of JAEEVE010000182.1, read as the reverse complement.
AGTTGTTTTATCTGCATACACTGGGGCCTGATGTGATTCCCGATGCGTTGTCGTTAGGCGGAAACCTGTATGTGGGCGGAGACTTCGAGGCCCTGCAGGACTACCTCAGAGGTCGTCGTCCCGAGGATGGCATCGACGGTGTCATTAAATTCTGCCTGGGATATAGTGGCTGGGAGGCAGGGCAGCTGCAACAAGAAATTAGCCGCCACGACTGGGCGGTTATCGATGCCCTTCCAGTAGCGACCATCATGAGTGACAATTGGGAGCAGATGTGGCACGAGGCGGTGTCACACTTTGGCGACCGTTACCGCTTGTGGGACAATTGGCCCATCAATCCCTCGTTTAACTGAGCAGTAGCTGCAACACTGCCACGTCGTGGTAGTTGCGGCCGCGTTTCACCCATGCGTGCAGCAAGCCAGCCTGCTCAAAGCCGAAGTCAACGAATAGCTGCAAGCAAGCGGTGTTGTCAGTACGAATGTAGACATATAGCTGCCGCATGCCAATGTGTTGCGCGGCATAGTCGCGTGCGAGTTGTAGCGCCATGCGGCCATAGCCGTGACCACGATGTTCGGGTGCGATGAGCAGTCCCAGTTCCGCGCGGTTGTTCAACGGATCATAGTGGAAAAAATCGACGGTGCCCACAGCGGTGCCGTCATTTAGTTCAATCATTAGTCGCAACTGTCGCGACTGGTAGATGTCTCCTGTATAGTTTTCAAGGTATTGCCACAGCACCTGGCGAGAGTAGGGCGCTGCAGTGTCGCTCGCTGCCCATACGGTAGCATCATTTTCCCATGTATACAGCAAGTCGAGGTCGGTAGGCTCCAGTGCCCGCAGACGCAAGGTGTCGTTGTGCATGAGGCTTGTCATGCTTGGCTCATTTTGGGTGAAATAATTAACTCGTTGGCCGACGAGAAAATATGGAACTCCACGCCCTTGCGCGAGTTGCTGGCGATGATGTGGATAATCTCGCTGTAGCTGTAGGTGGCATCATCAATCAGCACCTGTGCAGGACCCTCGGTGGGAATGGTCATTTTGAAGTGGTTCAAACCTGTCGCCATCGTCACGCGGGCATGGTTGTCACTCAGGATGACCCACGGAGCGTTATTGGTGGGGTGAGGGCTCTTGGTGGGCAGGATATGCTGGAAACCACGCTTAATCATCGCAAGCGATGCGCGCACGGCAACGCCCAGTTGCACTATCGGGTAGCATATCCAGCTGTAGCGCGGGTAATGCTTGCGGTAGAAAATGAGCATTGCCTCGTAGAAGACACGCACATAGCGCATGGTGTCTTTCTTGGTGCTCTCACCCTTATAGTGGATAATCTCGACAGGCAGGAACCAGTTTGTCTGGCCCGTTTTGAACATGCGGTAACTCAAGTCGATGTCCTCGCCATACATGAAGAAATCCTCATCAAAGCCGCCAACCTCTTGCAGCAAGTGGGTGCGGCATAGCATGAAGGCACCCGATAGAATGTCTATCTGATGTGGCTCGCGGTCGCTCAGGTAGCGCAGATGGTATTTGGCAAAGTAAGGAGAGTTGGGAAACAACTTGGACAGCCCGAAGATTTTGCAGAACGACACCCAAGGAGTGGGGAATGCTCGCTTGGACTCGGGGAGGAACACTCCGTTGCCATCCACCATGCGAACACCCACTGCACCACATTCTTGATGCTCGCGCATCCAGGCGATGGGGCGGCACAGGCTCTCGCTCGAGATAATGGTATCGGGGTTCAAGATGAGGGTAAACTCGCCCTTGGCGGCCACGATACCCTGATTGTTGGCACGTGCAAAGCCCACGTTGTTCTTGTTCTCGATGAACTTTACCCATGGGAACAGCTTGCGGGAATGCTCTATCGAGTCATCGCCCGAATTGTTGTCAATGACATACACCTCACCTTGAAGACCCTTCAAGGCCTCCTCGACCGAGCGCAAAGTTTGTTCCAAGAAGTACTTTACGCGGTAGTTGACAATGACTATAGTGATATCCACAATATAAAATAACGAAAAAATAGAATGCTTATTTTCCCATGTCAAAAAAAACACCTATTTTTGTTGCCACAAGCGAGAAGTACTATTTGCTTCTAGCCTTCAGCCATTAGTTTTTAGCACTAACTATCAACTAATAACTCTTAACTTTTAACTAAAACAGATGGGACTCGTAATAGGTATTGATGTGGGTGGTAGCACCACCAAGATTGTGGGACTGCGCGATGGCAAAAGGCTGTGCAACCCCTTGTTTATCACTGCAGCCGACCCGATTACGTCGTTGTTCGGCGCATTTGGCAAGTATATCTACGATAATGGCATTGCGCTGGGCGACATCGAGCGTGTGATGATAACCGGTGTGGGCAGCAGCAGTGTCGAGACACCCATTTATGGCCTACCGACCACCAAGGTTGATGAGTTTCAGGCTGATGGGCTTGGCGCACGCTTTGACAGTGGACTGGAGCGGCTGATTGTCGTGTCAATGGGGACGGGTACCACGCTGGTGCGGGTCGACGAATCGGGCATCAAGCACATTGGTGGTATTTCGATGGGCGGTGGCACCCTGCGCGGGTTGTCGCACCTGTTGCTGGGTACCAGCGATATCCCCGAGGTTGTAGAAATGGCAGCCAAGGGCGACATTTCACATATTAATCTGCAGATACGTGACATCAGTCAGAAAGACCTTGAGGGACTGCCCATGCATGCCACCGCATCGCTCTTCGGCAAGGTGCGCAACGCCAATGCCACCCATGAGGACATCGCACTCGGACTCATCTGCATGGTTGTGGAGACCATCGGCTCGTGCGCTGTGTTGTCGCAAATCAATGGCGGCATACCCGACTTTGTGTGCATCGGCACGTTGGCGCGACTGCCGCAGTGCCGCATCGTGTTTGACATCATGGAGGATCTCTACGGCGTGCGGTTCCACATACCAGCCCATGCCGAGTATTGCACCGCCCTGGGTGCTGCTTTAGCCCATAATAGTTAAAAGCTAAGAGTTCTCGTTTCTTGCTTCTTGGTCCTTCAAACGCTTGATATAGGCTTCGCGATAACGGCGAAGCCTTTCTTTTCGGGCTTTCTCTTTCTTGGCCTGGCGTGCCTGGTAGTCCTGATATTGCTTGTCTAGATAATTGTCGGCCATATCAACTGTTTTTTGCGAACGTGTCGCTGAACAGGGTGCGGTTGAGGATGGAGCGGCCTAGTGTCAGTTCGTCGGTATATTCAATCTCGTTGCCCACACTCACACCGCGTGCCAGCATGGTCACCTTCACGTCGGGGTAGGGGGCTAGGCGACGAAAGATGTAGAAGTTGGTTGTGTCGCCCTCCATAGTTGCGCTCAAGGCGAGGATGACCTCGCGGATGCCGCCCCCCTTGACGCGTTCGACCAGACTTTCAATTTCAATGTCTTGCGGCCCGATGCCATCCATGGGTGAAATCAGACCACCCAGCACATGATACAGCCCATGATGTTGCTGTGTGTTCTCAATGCTCATCACGTCCTTTACATTCTCCACCACGCATACTATTGACGCATCACGGCTAGGGTTGCTGCAGATGGGGCACACCTCGCTCTCGCTGATGTTGTGGCACACCTGGCAGT
>JAEEVE010000181.1 GCA_016290765.1 Muribaculaceae bacterium | reverse complement strand
AACCTTATTTTTCGTTGATTTTCGTGCTATCTGCAAAGCCCTAAAATGAGCAACTATTGTCAGCCAGACTTGGCAAACGGCAAAATTGCCTTAAAATTTAAAGTCAAATAATCTTAACGACATGTTAAATGTTGCACACCTTTGAAGGCCGGTTTTGCTCTGCAAAACTCTTCAATTTCCTATTTTTTCGCTATTGCACTTTTTTGTACCGTTCAATTTTGGGAGTATCGTATTTCAGTCTGTGTTTCAGTTATTTACAAAACCTAAAAACACTTCCACATGAATTCATCACCTACAATCTGCAGAGTCACTTGGCTACCATCAGGTTGAAGGACTCGCTGCAAACCTGGCCACGCAGGAACAGCATCGGCTATACTGCAACACAACATAGCGATAAAAGCTAAAAGCAAATGGTTCTCATTCTTCATATCACTTATTCTCAATAATGCCATCATTTACAAACCACCGCAAAAAAACAACGAGAGGCAAGTCGTTATTACACTTGCCCCCCGCTGAAAGAGATTTTACTGTGCCGTGGAATGGTAGGTGACCAAGCCTGGCATCGAACTTCGGATAATCTTCTGTACGCGAACGCCGTAGCGCGACGCAACATCGAGCAGCAATTCGCTATAGGTTGTTGCTACCGCGCCCACAAATGCTACTGGCAACTTGTCGTAGTCCTCGTACTGGCAGATGTTGCGTTCAAAGAAACGTGTGAACTCCCGATCGATGAGCGACACGACATAGTCATTGTCGAGATGCTCGCTCAAGAAGAATGAATAAGAACTGAGGTTGCGATTGGCCGAGGGGTTGCTGTAGACGGCATCCATGATGTCGTCGGGCGTAACCTTGAACTTGTCGAAAAACGTCTGGGTCAGGTCGGCAGGCGCAACCCCCTTGAGCGCATCGCCCAAAAAGATTCGTCCCAAGGCGGATCCGCTGCCCTCGTCACCCAGGATGAAGCCCAGCGAACGCACATTGCGCTGAATGTCCTGGCCATTATACAAACATGAGTTACTACCTGTGCCCAAGATGCAAGCCAGGCCTGGCTCGTGCACCAACAAACCTCGAGCGGCGCCCAGCAAGTCGCTCATGACAGTGACAGGCGTCTTGAACTGCGCCACCAGCGATGACTCGACCACCTTTATTTTCTCGGCATTGGAGCAGCCAGCACCATAATAATAAACATGATTCCAACGGCGCTTGAAAAATGCCTCGGGCAACTCCAAGCGAATGCTATGACTGATTTCGCGGCGCGTCTGGAAATAAGGGTTCAGACCCACAGTAAATGCATGTTCCACTATCTCACCACCATCGACGAGCGTCCACTCGGTGCGCGTACTGCTGCTCTCGGCGATGACGGTCAAGTTTCGACTATTGTTTGCTACGGCCATACAATGTTAACAAAGCAAATCAAAGGTTAACAGAAATTAGAATTCAATCAAAACCTATTGGTTTCGACCACAAAATTACAACTATTTCACCACAGCAAAACTACTAATTCACAGGAAACCCCTAGAAATAAACATTATTTAATATATAACCATATTTTTTAGCACAAATTATACCTTCGTTTAACTATGGCAATACTCAAAGTGTGGTATTGGCTTGAGTTTAAACAGGTTTTTCACATGCTTGTCGTCGATGAGGGCCTTTGTCTTGGGATCATCGCATTCGCCTGTGCGGATGTAGCGGTCGAGTACAGCATAGGTAAATCCGAGGTTGTCCTCATCGGTCTTTCCACAGAGGCCGTCGGACGGCGTTTTTTCTACCAGATCGATGGGCAACCCAAGTTCTTTGCCAACAGCAATCACCTCGGCCACGGTAAGACCACCCAGCGGCGCAAAGTCGCCAGCGGCATCGCCATATCGAGTTGAATAACCCACCCAGTCCTCCGAGAGGTTGCAGGTATTGGCCACACGGCCGTTCATCGACTGCGAGACGGCGTAGAGCGTTGTCATGCGCAGGCGCGGAGGCATATTGATGGTTGTTTGTGCGCTCACCTCAACCCCCAGTGTGCCCAATTGCTCCTTCACAGCGGCCATCAGTGCTTGATAGGTGTCACCGATGTTCACATTGCAATGGCGTATTCCCAGGTGATTGATTAGGCGCATACTGTCGTCAATATCCGGCTGCACACCGTTGGGCATCGTTACCCCAATGACACGATCACGGCCCAGTGCCTCGGCACACAACGCAGCAACTACACTGCTATCCTTGCCACCCGACACGCCCAACACGGCATTGCAACCCTTACCATTCACTTCAAACCAGTCACGAATCCACTGGACCACCTGGTCTTTTACTTCTTTAGCATTAAATTTTTCCATATTATAATTATCTATATTTTCCTAATAATGTTCAAACAGGTTTGCCAAAGAGGGCAGCAAGCTCCTGGAAACGGTCGAGGGTGCCGGGACCAAACTTGGCCAGCGACTGGCGCACACGCTCGAGAGTACGGGCGCCCTCGCCCAAATGGGTCTTGCTGAAGAACTTGTCGGCATAGCAGATTACCTTTTCCTCGAGGGTGACGGGGAGCATCTGACGATGCGGCAAGGGCAGGTTTTGGCTCACAATGTCATCGAGCGAGAGACCTGCGCCAGTGTGGTGCTCGCACACCAGTGCATGGCGCGGCAAACCGTGTTCACGCAACATCGCGGCCCCGAGGATGCCGTGGCAAATATAGGGCTCGGTGCCGTGGCAGTGGATGCCGGGCGCATCGGTGCGGCACATGCCGATGTCGTGCAACATCGCCGCCTCGCGAACAAAGTCAACGTCGAGTGGCTCGACGGCAGGATGCAGGTCATTATAGCGCACAGCCAGCCGCACGGCCAAGTTGGCCACCTGCTGGCTGTGAATCACCAGGGTTTCGTACAGTGGTGTCCCCGGCGTGTAATACTGCTCAATGATTTGGTTATAGTCTAACATTGGGGCAAAGATAAGCATAAATTGAGAATTAAGAATTAAGAATTAAGAATTATTTCTTACCTTTGCACCTCAAAAGACTACTTTGTACTACAAAACTATTGTGCATTTATTAAGACCATGCCAAATCATAGCAAAGAAGAGAAACTGAAGGCGTTTGAGCGTTTGCTCGACGTGATGGATACCCTGCGGGAGAAATGTCCGTGGGACCGTGAGCAGACCAACGAAAGCCTGCGCGAAAACACCATCGAGGAGACAATGGAACTATCAGAGGCCATCTTTAATGACGTGCCTGCCGAAATACGCAAGGAGCTGGGCGACGTGCTGCTGCACATCGTGTTCTATGCCAAGATTGGCGACGAGAAGGGGCAGTTTGACATCGCTGATGTGTGTAATTCGTTGTGCGACAAGCTCATCTTCCGCCATCCTCACGTCTATGGCGAAAAAGTCGCCAAGGATGCCGCTGAGGTGCTGCAGAACTGGGAAATTATCAAGACTAAAGAAAAGGACGGCAACAAGACCGTGCTCAGCGGCGTGCCCCGCACCCTGCCCTCGCTCATCAAGGCCGAGCGCATCCAGGAGAAGGCCGCCAATGTGGGCTTTGACTGGGAAAAGCGAGAGGATGTGTGGGACAAGGTGAAGGAGGAACTCACTGAGGTCGAGGCCGAGCTGCGCCGTGGCGACCGTGTCGACGAGGAGAAGGAATTTGGCGACTTGCTATTCAGCATCGTCAACGCCGCCCGCCTCTATGGCGTGCGCCCCGACAACGCCCTGGAACGCACCAACCGCAAGTTCATCGCCCGCTTCAACTACATCGAGGCGCGCGCCAAGGAGCAGGGCCGCCACCTGCGCGAGATGACCTTGCAAGAAATGGACGCCCTGTGGAACGAAGCGAAAAGAGTTAATAGTTTATAGAGAAAAGATATAGATGAAACCTAAAACGATCATTTGCCTGGTTGCTATGATGGCATGTTTCAGCGCCATGGCACAGTACAGCCACCTGTGGTGCTCAAAGCGCCCTTCCACAACACGACTGGTTCAAGTGGATCAGCTGGACAACAGCACCGTGTTTTACTTTGAGATGCAAAACGATGGTAAGCCGTTTATGAATGTGTTTGAAGACATCGTGGTGCGCGACACGCTCAACCATGTCTACCGACTGCTCAACAGTTATAACATGCCCCTGAGCGACGAAGACCACAGCAACCAACTCGTGCTCAAGCCCGACCAGGAACACCGATTCGCATTGGAGTTCGAGAAGGTACCCCTCAACCAGGAACTCGACATTGTTGAGAGCGAGACCAACCCACGCGCGCTCAACTTCTATGAAGTCGAAACCGACACCTGCGAGAAGAGCGACCCGATTGACTACGAAGCATGGGTCAAGGATTACCCCGTGAAGGAGCATGGTTTCTGGGTTGAGGACGGAGATGTGGTGCAGTATATCGCCTACAAGGGCTTAATGGTAACAGCCCATATGCAAGTAACCAACGAATATGGCAAGTACTACACTGTCGACCTCGACGTGCAGAACTATGGCACGAAGGATGTCTTGCTCGATCCAGCGCGCATTACCGCCAAGTCGTTCCTCCCCAAAAAGAAGAAAACCGTCGACATGAAGGTGTTCAGCGCTGAGGAGTATATGCATAAGGTCAAGACACGCCAAACGTGGACCACCATCTTCACTGTCGCCGCCGAGGTGGCCGTCACCGCCGCAGTGGCCTATGCCGAGAGTGAAGCTGATAAGAGCCACCGACACGACCGCCACAAGGAACCACCTCGCCACCATGGTTGGCACTCGGCACGCCATAGCCATCATCCCTACTATCCTACCGACCACTACCGCAGCCGTTATCACAGCCACGACATGGGAGGCCTGGCCACCGCCGCCGTCGCAGTCGGCTCGGCGGCCATCACCGCTGGCATGATTGAGAGCCAACACGAAAAGCGCGAAATGCTTGAATCATCATATATCAAGCCCAACACCATCCGTAAAGGACAGGAATACCTAGGCTATTTCCACATCAAGCACGAGAATACCGATAATCTCGAGGTCACCATCCCCATGATGGGCGAGGATTTCACCTTCCGCTTCGAGTGGCAAAACAAGAAGTAACTAAAAGTGTAAACTCTGCACATTGAAAGTTTTAAAGAATGGCAGAAAGGCAACACATAACGACAGACATCATCAACGTCGATGATAAAATCATTATCTATCAGACCGAGGACGGCCAGACGCAGATTGACGTGCGCTTGGAGGATGAAACTGTGTGGCTGACTCAAGCGCAGATGGCAATGCTATTCCAGACTGACAGAACGACCATTGTTAGACACATCAATAACATCTATGCGATTGATGAGTTGAACCGTGAGGCAACCTGTGCAAAAATTGCACAAGTTCAAATCGAAGGCACTAGACAAGTCAGGAGAACCATCCCTTATTTTAATTTGGACATGATTATTTCAGTCGGATATCGTGTTAACTCCAAACGAGGTGTCAGATTCCGTCAATGGGCCAACAATGTGCTGAAACAGTTTATCCTCAAGGGCTATGCTGTAAATGAGCGGCTGCGTCACGACCAGTTGGCCGAGATGCGCACACTAGTCGGCATGCTGAGCCGAACCATTCAGAGCCAACCCTTGCTCAGCAATGACGAGAACAAAGCCCTTTTCGAGGTCGTGACCGACTACACCTACGCTCTCGACACGCTGGACAACTACGATTACGAACGTCTGACAATTGAAAAGACAACACAGGAGGAACGTTTTCACGCCACCTACGAGAATGCGATGGCCGAAATTGATCGGCTTCGAGAAAAATTTGGCGGCTCCACCCTGTTCGGCAACGAAAAGGACGATTCTTTCAAGAGCAGTATTGGTCAAATTTATCAGACGTTCGATGGGCAGGATCTTTACCCCAGTGTGGAAGAGAAAGCCGCCATGTTGCTCTACCTTGTCACCAAGAACCACTCTTTCAGCGATGGCAACAAACGCATCGCCGCCACGTTATTCTTGTGGTTTCTCAACAACAACGGCATCCTATACAACCCCAACCAATCCAAGCGCATTGCCGACAACACCCTTGTGGCTCTGACCCTCATGATTGCCGAGAGCCGCACTGAAGAAAAAGATGTGATGGTCAAGGTCGTAGTAAACCTCATTAACAAGAACAACTGAAAGATGAAAGTCTGTGTGACAGAGAAACCGAGCGTAGCCAAGGATATCGCCTCGATACTAGGGGCGACGACGCGGCGGGACGGATACTATGAGGGCAACGGCTACCAGGTGACCTGGACGTTCGGGCATCTCTGCACGCTC
>JAEEVE010000180.1 GCA_016290765.1 Muribaculaceae bacterium | reverse complement strand
CAACTCCACATCTGGGAATATTACCCTTGTCATTCACTAAATCTTGGGAGAATCGCTTGTATACTTCAAGAATTCTTACGAAATTTGCGTACAAGTTGTGCATACGGTGATTTGAATTTAATGATTTTGTCACCACTAAATTACTATAAATCAACGATATGCGCAACTTTTTGAACATCTTTTTATTAACTTTTTAATCCCGCCAACGGGTAAAAACAATCAATAAACCATTCCTATGAAAGTAAACAAGTCTTTGTTCGTGACGCTCATGCTCTTGGCATGCATGGCAGTCGCAGCGCAGAACCCGGTTAACTTTACCGTGCAGCAAAAGCGGGTCTCGCCCGAAGAGGTTGATGTCATCTTCACTGGCAAGATTGCCCCGGGATGGCACGTCTACTCCACGGGCATGCCCGAGGACGGTCCCACATCGGCGACACTCACCACCGAGAAGGCCACGGGTGTACAGCCCATGGGCGGTCTCAAGGCGCAAGGCAAGGAAATCAGCCAGTTTGACGATATGTTCGGCATGAAACTGCGCTACTTTGAGAACAATGTGTCTTTTGTTCAGAAGTATAAGGTAACGGGCGACAAATATGACATCAAGGGCTATCTGGAGTATGGAGCCTGCAACGACCAGATGTGCATGCCGCCCACGACGGTCAACTTTAGCTATAATGGCGATGGCGTGAAGGATGCCCCAGCCGAAGAGGAGAAAAAGGATGAAGAAAAGACCGACACCGTGGCTGCCGACACCACCGCGCTTGACTCGGTGCCTGCTTTGGCGGCTCCGCTAGCTGGAAACGACTCCATCCTGTGGCAACCTGTGGTCAAGGAGCTGAATGCACTCAATGGCGAGGAAGGCATGCACAGCCGCTCGCTGTGGTACATCTTCTTGATGGGACTGCTGGGTGGACTCATCGCGCTGTTCACACCCTGTGTGTGGCCCATCATACCCATGACGGTGAGCTTCTTCCTCAAGCGTGCCAAGAACGACAAGAAGAAGGGCATCAAGGACGCCATCACCTATGGCGCGTCCATTGTGGTCATCTACCTCACACTAGGACTGGCCATCACGGCGATTTTTGGCGCGAGCGCATTGAATGCTCTGAGTACCAATGCGGTGTTCAACCTCTTCTTCTGCGCCTTGCTGGTGGTGTTCGCGCTGAGCTTCTTCGGATGGTTTGAGCTCACACTGCCCAGCAAGTGGACCAACAAGGTCGACTCAAAGGCTAGTTCGACCAGCGGATTGCTCTCCATCTTCCTGATGGCGTTCACACTGGCATTGGTAAGCTTCTCCTGCACAGGTCCCATCATTGGCTTCCTGTTGGTGGACTTCGCTACCTCGGGCAACTTCTGGGGACCTGCCATCGGCATGCTGGGCTTCGCCATCGCATTGGCTTTGCCGTTCACTCTGTTCGCGCTCTTCCCCACCTGGTTGAAGTCGGCGCCCAAGTCGGGAGGATGGATGAACATCCTCAAGGTCACACTGGGATTCATCGAACTGGCGTTCGCGCTCAAGTTCTTCTCGGTGGCCGACCTGGCCTACGGCTGGCGCTTGCTCGACCGCGAGGTGTTCCTCTGCCTGTGGATTGTCATCTTTGGTGCATTGGGACTCTACCTCATCGGCAAACTCAAGTTCCAAAGCGACGGAACTGGTGAGGAACTCACCAAGCCCATGCCGGTCATCTGCATCATGGGCGGACTGGTGAGCATCGCCTTCGCCATCTATATGCTTCCCGGACTGTGGGGAGCACCCTGCAAGGCGGTCAGCGCATTCGCGCCACCGATGTATACTCAGGACTTCAACCTCAACACCAAGGAGGTGCGCGCAGCCTTTACCAACTACGAGGAGGGTATGGCGGCCGCGCGCGCTACAGGCAAACCCGTTATCGTGGACTTCACGGGATTCGGCTGCGTCAATTGCCGAAAGATGGAGGCGGCCGTGTGGACCGATCCTAGCGTGGCTGACAAACTGAACAACGACTTCATCCTCATCTCGCTCTTTGTCGACGACAAGACACCGCTGCCCGAACAAGTCGAGGTCACCGAGGCCGACGGCACTCAGCGCACACTGCGCACCGTGGGCGACAAGTGGAGTTACTTGCAGCGCTACAAGTTCGGCTTCAACGCACAACCGTTCTACGTCACCCTCGACCATGAGGGCAAGCCGCTTAGCCGCTCATTCGTCTACAAGGAGGACATCCCCGACTACATGGACTTCCTCAACACTGCCCTCAATAACTTTAAGAAAGGAAGCTAAGTAGACAGAGGTGTCTTCTTAACTCCATATTTCCTTAACTCCTTAACTTCTAAATGAATAGAATAATGAATTGCTTAATCATTGGCTCAGGCCCTGCAGGTTACACTGCTGCTATCTATACTACCCGCGCCAACATTGACAGTCTCCTCGTCGAGGGACTGCAGACTGGCGGACAACTCACACAGACAACCACCATCGAGAACTTCCCCGGTTTCCCCGAGGGCATCGACGGCAACCAACTGATGCTGAACATGCGTCAGCAGGCCATCAACGTCGGAGCGAAGATTCGCTCTGGCGTGGTCAAGAGCATCGACCTGAGCAAGCGACCCTTTGTCGCCACACTCGATGGCGGCGAGACGCTCGAGGCCGACACGGTCATCGTGGCGACAGGTGCCTCGGCAAAGTATCTGGGACTGGACGACGAGAAGAAGTATGCCGGACAGGGTGTATCGGCATGCGCCACTTGCGATGGCTTTTTCTATCGCAAACGCGTGGTGGCCGTCGTCGGTGGTGGTGACACTGCCTGCGAGGAGGCCGTCTACCTGAGCAACCTGTGCAAGAAGGTCTACATGATTGTCCGCAAGGACTATCTGCGTGCCTCGGCAGCCATGCAGCAGCGAGTGCAGGAGCGCGAGAATATCGAGGTCTTGTATAACACCAACACCGTCGGTCTCTTTGGTGAGAACGGTGTGGAGGGTGCCCACCTGGTGCGTTTCAAGGGCACCGATAAGGAAGAATTCTTTGACATTGACATCCATGGATTCTTCTTAGCCATCGGCCACCGTCCCAACACCGAGTTCCTGGGCGGCCAATTGAAACTCGACGAGAACGGCTACATTGTCACCGACCATGTGACCACCGCCACCAGTGTCGAGGGTGTGTTTGCCGCAGGCGATGTCGCCGACCCGCGTTACCGTCAGGCTGTCGCCGCCGCCGGCACAGGTTGCCGCGCCGCTCTCGATGTCGAGAAATACCTCGCCTCCCAGCAATAACCAAGCCTATTCCCAACAAGAACGCGCCCCTCACGGAGCGCGTTCTTTCGTTATGTCAATCCCTTCGGTGTGAAGTTGTTTAAAAAATGTCGATATTTTGAAGCAACTATAGAGTCATTTATCTAATAATAAAGAGTCTTGGTTGTTCATTAATCCATTCCGCCAAAGGTGCTCCTTCTGTATTTCCATAAATGCAACAGTCTTCAATCCAATTATTAAACAAGTCCATACTCCTTAATAATGATGGGTTAAACTCCTTTATTAGTTCAATTGTTTCTGCAGTAGGATGTTGTAGTAATTGTTTCACATTAGGAGCATTGTCTACCAATGTTTTCACAATATGAGGGTACCTTTTGCCTTCATTTTTAAGCGCCACTTTGCCACTTGCGGAAAAAATATCTCTCATATTGGGGGTTATTATCTGAGCGAATGAGCAGAGCCATAAGCATGCTTCTTGATATTTTTTTTGATCGGAATCACTTCTCCATATCTGAGGAAATAGAATTAAACAATATGCTGTCATCATCTTGCGTTCGGCTTTTCCGACAGAATTCCACATCCTAAGGTTGAAGTTTAATGGTTTCTCAACGTCTGTACTTGATATCCACCAAGGCATTTCTTGTTTGTTTTCATTTTTCGCTTTCTCAATGTAATATGCTCTGACTTTGGCTATATTGTCTTCAGATGTTCGAAATTCATCGTATGTAGTATCCATCTTATCAAAGATTGTTTCGCCTTCTTTAAGTTTCATATCAATCAGATAACGAGGAGAATGTGTGACTGCAATTTCGGATAACACTTCAGAATAGGGCCTACATATGAATTCTGGTTTTTCCCCTCCTAGTTTACCAAAGAGCATGTAAATGTTTTGGACTAAATCATTTCGTGTCGATTCAACAATACTACTGCCAGTTGAAGTCCAATGATCTGCTTTTGTGGATTTAACTTCAACTCCATAGATTTCTCCAGCAATGATGTCAGGGAATTTATGGCCAGAAACCAATTCAATTTTCTTGGGGTTAAAAGGTGTGCCATCGCAGGCACTTTTGATTGCTTCGCAAGACTCTTCTTCAAGCTTTGATGGTGACATATTCTGAAAAAAAGCAGGATTATGTCTCGAATGCTTGTTCAATTTTGACACCGTCTCTGCCATCAAATGGTTAAAATCATCGTTTGTCGGAGAAGTATTTTCTTTTGGAATTGTTATGATTTTCTCTTCCATACTATTCGAAATATAAGGGCCAAATTTTTTGTAGTCTTTGCGCAATATTGTAGGCAAGCATTGGTGGTACAGCATTGCCTATCACCTTGTATGCGCCAGAAGGGCTGACACCATAGGTTTTCGTATATCCACGATAGAACACAAAAGGATAGTCAGGCGGAAATGTCTGAATGAGAGCACACTCTCTAGGTGTTAGTCTGCGCTCTTTCATTCCCTTGTCTAGTTCTTCAGTATAAATCCCGCCATGTTCTTTTGATAATCGACGAAACTCAATGTTGCCATGATGTTCAGAGCGAATAGTTGGACCAAGACCATCAAGCTTAATTTCGCTTTGTCCTTGACAATGCTTGCCCATATATTTTGCCATAGAATAGTTCCTCTGCGACAAGTCGCTTGATTCTTCAGGCTCTTTTAATTCTTCAAATACATCACGGCATGTTACAGGCACTTGCAAAGAATTGTCTTGTGCGGTATGGTTGTGAGTTGGCTTAGGATATGGATCATATTCATCTGGGATTATTTCTGTCTCTAATGCTTTCAATGCTTTCTCGTTCAAAGCATCACGTCTAATTCCGATGAATATCACCCTCTCTCTTGTCTCAGGTACTCCATAGTTGCCTGCGTCAAGAACACGAGGATTGAGAACGATATAGCCATTACCGTCAGCTGAAGCAAAGTCGTGTTGAATAATTGACTTAACATCACCCAAACTGACAAGTCCTTTCACGTTTTCTGCTATGAATACTTTTGGCCGTACAATGTCTATCACTTGCTTCATCCAAAAATATAGTTTCCCACGTGTCTCTTCAGATGGCGCGTTAATACCTAGTTTGCCACCATCATGTGACATCGTTGATTCAAACCCTTTGCGCTTACCTGCTACGCTGAAGTCTTGACAAGGGAAGCCACCTGTTACAACATCAACATTTTCAGGAAAAACATTGACTCCTTTTTGATGCATTTTGACATAATCAACAATACTCCCAAAGTGATAGATTTCTTTGGGCACATCGAAGCGACGCATATATTGCAGCCAAGACTGTTGTGCCTCTTTGAGTATGTCATTTGCGAAAATAGTCTTGAATCTTGTGCTTTTAAGCAACACCCAATTTTCTGCAACTGTTTTCTGAACCCAGTCACAACATGTAGGAATAGATTTCTTATGACATATAAAACTGCCCTCAAACCCGAGATCCATACCCCCGCAACCGGAAAATAATGACAAGACCTTTAGTGCGCCATTGGCCTCTCTTTCTGTTTGGAATAGTAGTGGAGTGTATGGCTCAGATGCAAATAAATCAGAATATGTCGTGAATGATTGATACTCTTTTTGTTTGGGCATCACTTGGTTGAACGTGCCAATTTATTTGCATGGCGATTGATGATGGTAGTCAACAATCAGTTAGGTAATAACTAGATTTTCACTAGTTAATTGGCACTTTTTTCATGGGCATCAATGACTCCAACTGATACCGGATAATACAAAAAAAGCGGGAGTCTTCATTGACATGTCCCGCATCTAATGGCCCTAGGAAAGCCTCGTCGTCAGAACATGCAACGAGACTCCACGCCGGATATGTAAGACTACTCCATATCATAAGAATGGAGTTAGTGCTATACACACCTTGTGGCGTCTATGGTTGCAATGCTCTTTGGACGACTGTAAAGAATTTCCTAGGTTCTTAGATGCCAAAGAACAAAGCGTCAATAAACGCTTTTATACTAATATGTCATCGGGTGGCCGCCTCTGCAGCACTATTCCCGAATCAAGCGCAAA
>JAEEVE010000179.1 GCA_016290765.1 Muribaculaceae bacterium | reverse complement strand
TGTTTGGCAAACTGATGTATCACCCCGACACGCGCGACCTGCCGTTCTCCTACCTGATTGCCTACAGCGACACGATGTATCTCGTACCAGGTCGAAACTTCGCCACCGTGGGACTCTACCGCGACATACGCAAATGGCCCAAACGCGACCGACGTCAGGCGCTGGACCGAAAGAGCTGCGTCAACTTTGACTGGCTCAGCCCGTTCACCATCAGCGAGGTGCTGCGAGGAAAGCGAATCCTGGAACAACTGCGCGAAGCGGGCGTCAATGCCGAGGGTGACTACAAGTATCAGGACTATGTCATCAAGCCCGAGTGGCTTGAACGAGGCATCCATTTTTACGACCTTGCCATACGCATCTATATGGGCGCAGTGCTCAAGCGTCACCGCCCAGTTGTGCCTCATACTACACAGGGCGAGGGCAATTGGATTGACTTGGCGGGACTACTCATGCCCGAAGAAGAAGAGAAACAGGTGGTTGATGACCTGATACAGGGAAAGTTGGACACCATTGCCGCACTCATCTACCGATTCAAGGCCATCAACAACAACTATAATGAGCTGCGCTGGACATGGAGCTACCGCCTCATCCTCGACTACTACGGGCTGGACGAACTCACTGAGGAGACACTCGACCGCATACACACCGACTACATCGATGCTCGCCGCAAGTGGATTGACCTCATTCGCAAGGATGCCAAGAAGGAATTCATGCTGGGCGATGTCGAGCAGGAGGTTTACGACGACTTCATCCATCAGCTCGATAGCGAGGTCGACTTTGAGGACCGTCGCTTGTATATGTAAACTTCAGAGACAGTCATGTAATATCTCTTTCTTTTTCTCGTTCGAAAAAATAGATAAAACTAGAAAACAATATTTCGATGAAAAAAATGTTACTTTTCTCGCTGGCAGCAGTCATGACCATGGGCATGGCGGCCGGTAACCTCAAGGGCGTGGATCGTGCCAACCTCGACACCTCGGTGCGCCCCGGCGAAAACTTCTACAAGTATGCCTGTGGCGGATGGCAAAAGGCCAATCCCCTCGACCCTCAGTATGCCCGATTTGGCACCTTTGACCAGTTGCGTGAGAACAGCAACGAGCAGGTCAAGGACATCATCACACACTTGGGAACGAATAACCCGCGTGGCTCGCTAAAACAACAAGTGGGCGACCTCTATGCCATGGGAATGGACAGCGTGCGCCTCAACAATGAGGGCAAGGCACCACTAGAAGCCGACCTGGCCATGCTCAACAGTGCCAAGCGCAGCGATTTCATCCGTCTCATCGCTTGGCAACACCGTGGCATCAGCGACGCGTTCTTCAACTCGCAAGTGATGGCCGACCTGAAGAACAGCGAGCAGAACATGCTCTACCTCACGCAAGGCGGAATCGGCATGGGAGATCGAGACTATTACCTAGAGAACGATGCTAACACCGTCAAGGTGCGTCAGGCCTATGTTACCTACATCGAGCGACTCTTCACCCTCGTTGGCTACAAGAAGGGCAATGCCAAGAAGGCCGCCAACAATGTCATGAAGATCGAGAACGCCCTGGCGAAAGTCGCCATGACGCGTGAGGAGACACGAGACTACAGCAAGCTCTATAACTTGACGACACTCAACCAGCTCAAGGCCAACTATCCCAATATCGACTGGGACACCTATCTGGGTGCGTTGAAGCTCAAGAATGTAGAGACAATTTGCGTATTCCAACCCAAGTCAATTGCCAAGGTCAACGAAATGCTCGGCTCACTCAAGGATCAGGAAATCAAGGATTATCTTGCCTTTAAATATATCAATGCCGCTAGCAACTACCTCAGCGATGACTTTGAGCAGGCCAACTTCGACATGTTCAGCCGCGCGATGAGTGGCAAGCAGGTCAACCAGCCCCGCTGGAAACGCGCGCTCAATGTCCCCAATTCCTTGTTAGGTGAGGCCGTGGGGCAGCTCTATGTTGCCAAGTACTTCCCTGCCGAGAGCAAAAAGAAGATGCAGCAGCTGGTCGACAACCTCAAGGTAGCCCTGGGCGAGCACATCGCGGGACTCACCTGGATGAGCCCAAAGACCAAGGTCAATGCTCTGGTAAAACTTAACTCGTTTACCGTCAAGATTGGCTATCCCGACAAGTGGCGCGATTATAGCGACATCGACATCGATCCCACACGCAGCTATTGGAGCAATGTCCTCCAGGCTCGCGTTCATGAGGCCGACTACGAGTACAGCCAGCTCCACAAGCCCGTCGACAAGGATCGCTGGTGGATGACACCGCAAACCGTCAATGCTTACTATGAACCCTCAAGTAACGAGATTTGCTTCCCCGCAGCTATCCTGCAACCACCTTATTTTGACCCGACTGTCGACGATGCCAGCAATTATGGTGCTATTGGCGTAGTCATTGGGCATGAGATGACTCACGGTTTTGATGACCAGGGCCGTAACTTCGACCACGTGGGCAATATGGTGGACTGGTGGACCAAGGAGGATGCCGACCAGTTCAAGGCACTCGCCGACAAACTGGGAGCACAGTACAGTGCCGAGATTGTTGCCGACGATGTGCATGCCAATGGGGTGTTCACGATGGGCGAGAATATTGCCGACCATGGTGGGCTTCGCGTTTCTTACAGCGCATTCAAGCACACCGACCAAGGCAAGGGCGACACAATGATCGATGGCTTCACCCCCGACCAGCGCTTCTTCTTGAGCTATGCTAACGTGTGGGCGGCCAACATCACTAAGGAGGAGATTCTGCGTCGCACCAAGGTTGACCCGCATTCGCTGGGCGTTAACCGAGTAAATGTAGCCATCCGCAACCTTGAGCCCTTTTTCAAGGCCTTCGACATCCAGCCCGGCGACAAGATGTGGCGCGATCCCGCCGATCGTGTGGCCATCTGGTAATTGATTAGACTAGAAAGACAAAAAGACATTTAACAGCTTATATGTCTTTCTGTCTTTTTAGTCTTTTTTTCTTTCTAGTCTTTCTAGTCTTAAGTCGATGAAGAAAAAACCTCTACCTACCCTTGAGAACTTCGAGATCACAGGTGTGGCTGCCGAGGGCAAGAGCCTCGGTCGCTGGAACGACCTTGTCGTGTTTATCCCCTATGGTGCTCCTGGCGACATTGTTGACTTGCGCATTACCCGCAAGAAACACAGTTTTGCCGAGGGGCAGATAGCACGCATGGTCACGCCCAGTCCGTTGCGAGTAGAGCCGTTCTGCGAGCACTTTGGCGTATGTGGTGGTTGTAAGTGGCAACACCTGCCTTACGAGAGCCAGCTGCAGTACAAGCAGCAACAGGTGGTCGACGCCTTGCAACGCATCGCCAAGGTCGATATCCCGTCTATCAATCCCATCCTCGGGTCAGCCCAGACGCAGCACTATCGCAACAAACTCGAGTTTACCTTCAGCAACAAGTCGTGGCTCACCACCGAGCAGATGCAGAGTGGTGAGGTGTTTGATGACCGTAATGCTTTAGGCTTCCACATTCCTGGTAGTTTTGACAAGGTGCTCGATATCAAGCATTGTTGGCTGCAGGCCGATATCAGCAACGACATTCGCCTCTTTATCCGTGACTATGCCATAAGACAAGGCTACTCCTTCTACGACATTCGTAACAATCAGGGACTTATGCGCACTATCATGGTGCGTACTGCTAGCACGGGCGAGATGATGCTCGTCATCGTCTTTGGTGAGCCCAACCAGGCTGCCATTAACGATGTCATGGGTGCCATCCACGAGCGTTTTCCCCAGATTACTAGCCTCATGTATGTCGTTAACCTCAAGTGTAACGATTCCATCGCCGATCAGGATATCATCTTGTTCAGCGGCCGTGACTATATAGAGGAAGAGATGGAGGGCCTTCGTTTCCGAGTTGGTCCTAAATCATTCTACCAGACCAACTCCCGCCAGGCCTACGAATTATATAAAGTTGCGCGCCGCATGGCCAGTCTCACTGGCGACGAACTCGTCTACGACCTATATACTGGCACAGGTACAATCGCCAACTTCGTTGCCCGTCAGGCCCGTCAGGTCATTGGCATCGAGTATGTGGAGGACGCCATCGAGGATGCTCGCCTCAACTCGCGTGTGAATGGCATCGACAACACTCTGTTCTTTGCTGGCGACATGAAAGATGTACTCACCGACGCCTTCGTCGCTGAGCATGGGCGCCCCGATGTAATGATTGTCGATCCCCCGCGTGCTGGTATGCATCCCGATGTTGTTCAAGTTATCCTCAATGCTGAGCCAGGCCGCATCGTCTACGTCAGCTGCAACCCCGCCACTCAGGCGCGTGATCTTGCCATGCTCGACGCCAAGTACCGCGTCACCGAGGTCCAGCCTGTTGACATGTTCCCCCACACTCATCATGTCGAGAACGTGGTCCAGCTATGCATCAAGTGATAGACCCATTCATCAGTTGCCCCCAGGCAAGAGATCAAAATGATTTCTAGTCTGGGGGCAATTATTGTATCGCTATAGGTGAACACCAAACACCCAAATTACCGAATGCCGTCGCGGTGGAGTAGGGCGTCGATGCGTGGGGGACGACCGCGAAAGCGTTCGTAGAGGGCCATGGGCATGTCGCTGCTGCCACGCGACATGACGCAGTCGTGCCACTGCCTGGCGGTCTCGGGGTTGAAGATGCCATCTTCCTGGAACTTGCTGAACGCATCTGCATCGAGTATCTCGGCCCATTTGTAGCCATAGTAGCCAGCGGCATAGCCACCCGAAAAGAGATGTCCAAATTGGGGTGACATGAGGCAACCATCAATGGGCTTGAAGGCCTGAACAGGACCCATCGCTTCGCGTTCGAGAGCGAAAATATCGCCCTCGTAAGGCTCACTGAGGGTGTGCCACGCCATATCGAGCAGACCGAATGAGAGTTGGCGCAGGCAGGCATAGCCAGCACCATACTGCGACGAGGCAATCAAGCGGTCAATGAGCTGCTGAGGGATAGGCTCGCCTGACTGATAGTGACGGGCGAAACTATCGAGGAACTCGCGCTCGGTGAGGAAGTTCTCATGGAATTGCGAGGGAAGCTCAACAAAGTCGCGGTATACGTTGGTGCCTGAAGTGGACTCGTAGCGGCAACGCGACAACAAGCAGTGCAGCCCATGCCCAAACTCATGCAAGAAAGTGCGGACTTCACTAAAAGTGAGCAGCGACGGTTTGGTGTCGGTGGGGCGCGTAAAGTTCATGGTTAATGTCACTAATGGCCGCACGTCCTGACCATGTGAATCAACATATTGCTCACGGAAGGCAGTCATCCACGCACCACTCTGCTTCGTAGAGCGTGGGAAAAAGTCGGTGTAGAGTGCTCCCATCCACTGGCCGTGGACATCGGTCACGTCGTAAACCTTCACCTCAGGGCGGAACACGGGGGCTTCAGGGTTGGGCGTGAACTGTAGCCCATAGAGTCGTGTGGCAAGGCTTAGAACGCCCTCAATGACCTGGTTGAGTGGGAAGTAGGGACGCGTCATCTCGTCGTTGACCTGGAACAGGCAATCGCGCTCCTTGTTGGCATAGAAGCTATAGTCCCAAGGCTTCAGTTCAAGGGGTTTGCCCTCAACCTCTGATGCAAACTGTGATAGTTGTTCCAGTTCGTGTTGCATAGTGGGCTGATAAGCCTCGCGTAATTGTTCAAGCATATCATAGACTGCTTGAGGTGTTTGAGCCATCGAGTTCTGCAGGCGATAGTCGGCAAATGTTGCGCTGCCCATCAGTCGAGCAAGTTCAAGGCGGGTGTTGGCAATTTCACGGCAAAGCTCCATGTTGCTATACTCGCCGCTGGTGCACTGGGTATTATAGGCCATGTAGAGCTGCTCGCGCAAGTCGCGACGGCTGGAATATTTCATGAATGCCTGATAACTGGGAGCATGCAGTGTGACAAGGTATTCGCCTTGACGTCCCTTCTCGGATGCAGCATGTGCGGCTGCTTCGACGGCACTCTCTGGTAGGCCGTCAAGGTCGGCAGCTATAAGCCACATCTCAAAGGCATTGGTTGCCCTAAGATGGTTTTGACCAAACTTTAGCGTGCACTCCGATAGGCGTTTGCTTAGCGTGCGATAGCGCTCGCGATTCGCGCCTTCGAGCGAAGCGCCGCTGCGCAGGAAAGCGCGATAGGTTTTGTCAAGCAGCATCCAATCTTCTTGATCATGCGCATCACGGTCAAAAGTGGCATATACTGCTTTAATGCGTTGCCACAGCGAACGATTAAGTGTGATGGAGTTGCTGTGCTCGGTCAAGCGTGGTGTCACGCGCTCAGATATTTCCATCAGTTGGTCATCGGCATCGGCCGAGAGCATGGGATAGAACACGCCAAGCACACGGTTGAGCATTTGGC
>JAEEVE010000178.1 GCA_016290765.1 Muribaculaceae bacterium | reverse complement strand
AGGAAGATACTGATTTGTAGTAGTCTGAGTATTACAAATAGTACCACTTTGTTTATTATCAGTTTGGACAAATACTGCAGGCGCATTGCCGTCAGCTTTGTGGCGCGGACTTTGCTTTGGATTCGCAAAGGTGCTGTTGGTTGCTACCTGTTTTACAACCCTTCTCTCCAGCATTTGTTGTCCAGAGCGCGTTGGTTCTCCCAACATTTCTTCAGCATTAAGAATCTGAAGCTCACCTGACACCTCTTGCGCCGCAGTGGTGGACCATGCTGGCAAGGCCACGGCGGCTAGCAATAGTAATTTAATAAATGTTTTCATTGCTGTAAAATTTATAATAGTTTTTAGTTTATTATCAAAAAGCTGCTAGCAGCAAGCCAGTAGTTGTAAAAAGCCAGAAGTTGTAAACTCTAAGCTGTTGGCTGTTAGCGGTTTCGTCCTAATAATGGCTGAGACTGCTATATATTCAGCATGCAAAATTAGTGCAAAATTTTGGAATGGCAAAACAAAATCGGGAAAAATTTGATAGGTTTCTGAATTTTTCACACACAACACGGCGCCTTTGTGGTAAATACGGTGTGTAAATCATGCAAAAATTTAACATAGAATCAACTGGAAATTAGATGGTTGCAACCATAATCCCCGATAGGGGTGTATCCAAGTCAGCCGCCGTTCCCATAAAGGGTGCACAAATCTATATCTAAAACCAAAATGACTGGTTGAGACTCGGCTGAATCGTTGCAGGCAGATATCCTCTCAACAAGCGGGCGTTTTCTTGGGGGAAATTTATACCAGTTGTGCCCTTTTTTTATTGGTTTGGCAAAAGATGCGCGTGTGTGCTAGTTTTTTTGTATTTTTGCAAGCCGAAAGCAATTTAATTGTTATGACTCAGCGTCCACTACCCCATCCACTTGTTGCTGCGATACCCATCGTGGCGTTGATTGGCTTGTTGGTGATTGTGATTATCTTGTTTGGCAGCGACTCGTTGACGGGTGGTAGCCAGACAGCTCTGGTCTTTGGCTTCGCCGTGTGCGTGGCTATCTCGATGGTGTTCTACAAGGTGCCCTGGCAGACGTTCGAGAAGCAGATGGCGAAGACGATGAGCGGCATCTTTGTCACCCTGATGATCTTGCTGGCGGTGGGTATGCTCGCTGGCTCGTGGATGGTGAGCGGTGTGGTGCCCACGCTCATCTATTATGGCATACAGATTCTCTCGCCCCGGTTCTTCCTGGTGTGTGCTTGTTTGATTTGCTCGTTGGTGTCGCTGCTGTCGGGCAGTTCGTGGACCACCATCGCCACCATTGGCGTGGCGTTGTTGGCCGTGGGGCAGGCACTAGGCATCAACACCGCATGGACAGCTGGCGCTATCATCTCGGGAGCCTACTTTGGCGACAAGATGTCTCCGTTAAGCGACACCACCATCTTGGCTTCATCGGCCACGGGCGTCGACATCTTTGTTCACATCCGCTACATGATGTACACTACTGTGCCGGCCTTGTTGCTGTCGCTGATTATCTTCACCATCGCTGGTCTGGGCCATGGCAACGAGGGCACGCTGCACATTGAGCAATACACGCAGGGCCTGTCATCAACGTTCAACATCTCGTTGTGGACGTTGCTCGTGCCCATTGCCACCGGGGTGCTGATTGCCCGCAAGGTGCCGTCGTTGATTGTGCTGTTTGCCTCGGCTGTGCTGGCGGGCATCTTCGCATTGATCCTACAGCCGCACATCCTCACCCAGATTGCCGCCGACCCGTCACTGGGCAAGGCGGCCGCATTGACGCGCGGACTGGCCATCAGCTTCTATGGCTCCACCTCGGTCGACATGGGTTTTGCCGCCCTTAATGAGTTGGTGTCGACGCGTGGCATGGCGGGTATGCTTAATACGATCTGGCTGATTATCTGTGCGATGTGCTTTGGGGCGGCGATGGTGGCAAGCGGGATGATTGAGAGCATCACCCGCGTGATTATTCGTTGGGTGCGGTCGCGGTTCACGCTGGTGGGCTCGACGGTATTCACAGGTTTCTTGCTTAACTTGACCACGGGCGACCAGTTTATCAGTATTGTGTTGGGAGCCGACATGTTCCGCGAGGTGTATAAACAGGAGGGTTATGAACTGCGGTTGCTGAGCCGTACCACCGAGGATGCCGTCACGGTGACGTCGGTGCTGGTTCCGTGGAACACTTGCGGCATGACGCAGGCAACCGTGCTGGGTGTGCCCACACTGACCTATCTTCCCTACTGTTTCTTCAACCTGTTGTGCCCATTGATGACCCTGCTCATCGCAGCCCTAGGGTGGAAAATAAAGAAACCTTGCGGCCCCACCTGTACAGTCCCCCCAAGCCCCACTAAAGAGGGGGTGTAGGGGAACCTCAACTCTTAACTCTCAACCCTTAACTCTTAACTCTTAACTATAAAAGCAATAATCACATTCCTCAAGGACTGGACCTTGCCTAGTGCAATATGCACAGGGACGGTGTTATATCTGGTGTTTGCGTATGTGCCGGCACTGGACAATGCTGCCCGTTTCTTCGACCCGATTTTTGATGCCATTTTCCCCGTATTCATGGCAATGATTCTCTTTGTCACCTTTTGCCGCGTGGACTTCCACAAGATGCGCCCCACGGCATGGCACTGGTGGATCACCTTGCTGCAGTTGTTGCTCGTGGCACTGGTTGCGGGGTTAATCTTGTCGATGAGGCTAACGGGCAACGACCTGGTGCTGATGGAGAGCATCCTCACCTGCATCATCGCGCCCGGCGCAGCGGCTGCTGCGGTGGTAACAGCCAAACTGGGTGGTGACCTTGAGACGATGACCACCTACACATTTGTCTCCAATTTTGTCACCGCTCTGATGGTGCCACTGGTGTTCCCAATGATTGACCAAGGCGTGGACATCAGCTTCTGGTCAGCCTTTTTCGCCATATTATATAAGGTGTGCATGGTATTGCTGGTGCCTATGGGGGCAGCCTATGTGGTGAAGCACTTCATGCATCGCCTGCACGCCTGGATTTTGAGTGTGCCCGACCTGTCATTCTATATGTGGGGCATTTCGCTTACCATCGTCACGGGCTCGACACTAAAGTATATCATCCATGCCGGCACGACCCCGGGCTTTGTGCTCACCCTCGCCGCCATCTCGCTGGTGCTCTGCGTGGTACAGTTCGTTCTTGGGCGCTATGTGGGACACTTCTTCGGCACTGTCATCGAGGCGGGCCAGGGATTGGGACAAAAAAACACGGCTTTCGCCGTGTGGATTGCCTATACCTACCTGAACCCACTGTGTTCGGTGGGTCCAGGTTGCTATATCTTGTGGCAAAACGCCATCAACTCTATTGAGATATGGCATCAACGCCGGCAAGGAAAGTGCGGCGAATGATGGGAGTTGTGTAGGCGTAGGGGATGAAGTCCACGCTTGGCAGTGGCTCGGTGATGAAGAAGTTAGCCACCTTGCCTGGCGTGATAGAGCCGTAACTGTCGCTCACGCCCATGGCGTAGGCACTATTGATGGTCGCTGCGTTAATGGCCTCGGCGGGCTGCAGGCGCATCTTGATGCATGCCAATGAGACGGCAAACTTCATGTCGCCCGAGGGTGTTGACCCCGGGTTGTAGTCACTGGCAATGGCGACACCCAGTCCCGATTCAATCATCTTGCGAGCAGGCGCGAACGGCATGTTCAGGAAGAACGATGTGCCGGGCAGTGCCGTAGGCATCGTCTCGCTGCCGCGCAGCAGCTCGATGTCGCGGTCGGTCATGCTCTCCAGATGGTCGACCGAGAGGGCGCAGTGCTTCACCGCGACCTCCACACCGCCACTGTCGGCGAGTTCCTGCCCGTGAATCTTTCCACGCATACCATATTCCAACGCCTTCTCCAGGATGCGTCCTGTCTCTTCGGGCGTGAAAAATCCCTCGTCGCAGAAAACATCCACGTAGTCGGCGAGATGCTCCTTAGCCACGGCGGGCAACATCTCGTTGATGAGCATGTCGACATAGTCGGCCTGCCGTCCAGCATAGGCGCGCCCTACGGCATGGGCACCCAGGAAGGTGCTCACCACCCGCAGGCGAGTGCTCTCCTGGATGCGGCGAACGACGCGCAGCATCTTCAGTTCGTCCTCGGTGTTCAGACCATATCCGCTCTTGATTTCGATGGCTCCCGTCCCCTTGGCGATGACCTCGCGCACACGGCGCATGGCTTGCTCGTAGAGCTCGTCCTCGCTCATGGCGTGCAAGCGGTCGGCACTGTTGAGGATGCCGCCACCGCGGCGGGCAATCTCGGCATAGCTCAAGCCGTTGATCTTGTCGACAAACTCTTGCTCGCGGCTGCCAGCATAAACGATGTGGGTGTGCGAGTCACACCAACTGGGCAGCACCATGCCACCCTCGGCATCGACTACATTGTCTACATTGTCTAAAGTGGGCATGTCATCCTCGGAGCCGAAGTCGGCAATGACACCGTCTTCGACCAGCAGATAGGCATGGTCGATGCAGTTTAGTTCACGCATCTGGGCACCTTGACGGCGAATAAGGCCCTGGCGGTCAATCCCCGCCAGGGTGCCTATATTTTTGACTAACAGTTTCATTTAATTGTGCATTCGAATAAATTGAATAGCGGCCTCGATGTGGGGATACATCACATCATCGTCGAGGATAAACGGCACCACCTTGCGGAAGTCAGCATGCAGTTGCTCGATGACGGGCGATGACTTGAGCGGACGGCGGAACTCCAGCGCCTGGGCGGCGTTGAACAGCTCGATGGCCAGCACACGCTCGGTGTTGAACACCACCTTGTAGAGCTTGATGGCAGCGTTGGCACCCATGCTCACCAAGTCTTCCTGGTCTTGGCACGACGGGATGCTGTCGGTGCTCGACGGCATGGCGAGGCTCTTGTTCAGGCTCACCACACTGGCGGCGGTGTATTGCGTAATCATGAAACCGCTGTTCAGACCCGGATTGGCAACCAGGAAGTCGGGCAGGCCGCGTGTGCCGCTCACCAGGCGGTAGATGCGGCGCTCGCTGATGTTGGCCAGCTCGCTCAACGCCATGGCCAGGAAGTCCATGGGCAGGGCGATGGGCTCGCCGTGGAAGTTGCCGGCACTGATGATGAGGTCCTCGTCGGGGCAGACGGTGGGGTTGTCGGTGGCACTGTTGATTTCGGTCTCAATCACGCTCTTGACATAGCGGATGGTGTCCTTGACGGTGCCGTGCACCTGCGGCATGCAGCGGAACGAGTAAGGATCCTGCACATGCACCTTGGGTTGCTTGATGAGCTCACTGCCCTGTAGCAACTCCTTGATACGAGCGGCGGTCTCGAGTTGGCCCTTGTGGGGGCGCACCAGATGGACGGCCTCGGTGAACGGCTCAATGCGGCCATCGTATGCCTCGAGCGACATCGTGCCAATCTTGTCGGCCCATTCGCTCAGCTCTTGAGCGCGGAGGCACGCCCACACGGCAAACGCGCCCATGTTTTGCGTGCCGTTAAGCAGTGCCAGACCTTCTTTGCTGGCCAGATGGATGGGTTCCCAACCCTTGGCTTGGAGCATCTCGGCACCGGTGATGACCTTTCCGTCCATCTCCACCTCGCCCAGACCTACCAGCGGCAGGCACAGATGTGCCAGCGGCACCAGGTCGCCCGAGGCGCCCAGCGAGCCTTGGCGATAGACGATGGGGCAGATGCCCTCGTTGAAGAAGTCAATCAGGCGCTCCACCGTGTCGAGTTTGCAGCCCGAGTAGCCGTAGCTGAGCGACTGCACCTTGAGCAGGAGCATGATGCGCACAATCTCGTTGGGTACGCGCTCGCCCACGCCGCAGGCATGCGACTTCATCAAGTTGATTTGCAGCTGCGACAGTTGGTCTTGGCTCACGCTCACCTTGCACAGCGAGCCGAATCCTGTGGTCACGCCGTAGACGGGCACGGGGCTGTTGGCGATTTTCTCGTCCAGGTACTGGCGGCAACGCACAATGCGTTGACGGGCATCGTCGCTGAGCCGCAACTTCATGTTTTTCTCGATAATTTCGCCGACACGCTCCAGCGTGAGATGCTCGGCACTGATTTCATGAATCATAATGGTTATGTTAATTAGTCGTTTTAGTTTCTGGACTGCAAAATTAGTGCAAGTTGAGCGAAATGCCAAATTTATTTGAGCATTTCCGAAACGCAGCCTAATTTCGCCGAAGGCAAAGGTAGCAAACAATGCACAATGCACAATGCACAATTTTTTGCCGAAACGCGGCCTAATTTCGCCGAAGGCAACGGCAGTGCAATGAACAAATAATGATCTCACGCAGATATCGCAGATTAGCAGATTTATTTTTTTAGCAGATTATTTCTTAATTATCTGCGCAATCCGCGTGAAATGATTAATCTCACGTTAATTTAGGACAGAAGAACATAAGGA
>JAEEVE010000012.1 GCA_016290765.1 Muribaculaceae bacterium | reverse complement strand
ACCAACGGCAAGACAGCCATCCTCATCGCTCGCCCCAAGATCCCCCTCCAGCACTTCGAAATCTGGCTCTAACTCACTCCTCTAAATCCCACAAAAGTGTCCATATCTCAAAAAAATGTTGAGATATGGACACTTTTGTTATTCTATATTTGTCCACAACTCAAAAAAATGTTGAGTTGTGGACACTTTTATTGCCCTATATTTGGCCACATCTAATATTATTTGTATTTTTGCCCCAAAATTTAAAGAAAGATGGGCAAAATTATCGCACGAATAACAGAAGTTGAGGTACTAGAGCGGAAATACCGCTCTGAAAAGTCTGAATTTGTGATTGTCTACGGCCGGCGCCGCATTGGCAAGACTTTTCTAGTGAATCATGTGTTTGCCGACAGGTTCACCTTTACATACGTTGGTGCTCGGAAACAGAAACCTCAGAAACAACTGCAGCGTTTTGCCGAGCAACTAAAAATATATAGCGGCTCTACTTTTGCTCCGACTCTATCTAATTGGGAGGAAGCTTTCAATCAGTTGCGGTCGCTTATTGAATCAAAGCCTCGCCAACAACGGAAGGTTATTTTTTTCGATGAGATGCCCTGGATTGACACCCCCCGGAGTGCCTTTGTCGAAGCATTAGAGTACTTTTGGAATGCTTGGGCGGCACAGCGCGATGACATCTTGTTCATTGCTTGTGGCTCGGCCACATCATGGATGGTGAACAAACTCATCCGCAACAAGGGCGGATTATACAATCGTATCACTGAGCAGATTTATTTGCGTCCTTTCAAACTGGCCGAGTGCGAACAATATTTGCATGCCGCTGGGTGCCAATGGGATCGGTACTCCGTTATGCAGTGTTACATGGCGATGGGTGGTGTGCCCTTTTATATGAGTCTATTGGACCCGACACAGAGTTTGGCACAAAACCTTGACCGATTGTTCTTTTCCAAAAATGCTCCGATGCGTGAGGAATTTGACGAATTATTCCTTGCCTTGTTCAATCACGCTGACAAGTACATCAGTGTTGTCAGTGCTCTGTCGGAGCATCGAGAAGGAATGCTCCGTGCTGAAATTGCACAAAAGACAAAACTTTCAGGTGGTGCGCTCACACTAGTGCTTGACAATCTAGAGCGTTGCGATTTTGTAGAGAGTTACTCCCGTTTCAAATCATCTGTTCGCAACAAACTCTATCGCATTAGCGACCCTTACACATTATTCTATTTCAAATTCCTCAGTAAAAACAACTCAAAGGATGAGCACTGGTGGAGCAACAACATGAACTCACATTCTGTTGAGTCGTGGCAAGGCTTTAGTTTTGAGACCATTTGTATGATGCATCTCAACCAGATTAAGCAAAAGCTGGGCATCAGTGGTATCGCAACCAGTGCCAGTTCATGGCGCACTTTGGGTAAGCCATACACTTCAGGGGCCCAGGTTGACTTGGTCATCGACCGTTCTGACCGCGTCATCAACCTTTGTGAAATGAAATTTTCGGTCGAGCCTTATACCATATCTAAATCCTATGAAGAACTGCTGCGCAACCGTATGGCCCTATTTCGTGCCGAGACGCACACCCGCAAGAGTTTGTCAATTACCATGGTAACCACCTATGGTATCGTTCGTGGTCTTCACTCCGGCATTGTCCAAAGCGAGGTCGTTATGGATGACTTGTTCCGAGAATAAGTCGTCACAAACTGGCAATACCCCAGCCGAGGTGGCCGGGGTAAGCCAGACAGAGACACACCCACTGGTGTGCGTGAATTTAAAGACTATTGTGCGACCAGCACTTTGCGGGCAGTGCCGTCGCTGTAGCGGACGATGTTGATGCCCGGCTGCGGGGTGCTGATGCGGCGGCCATCCAGCGTGTAGCGTGCCACCTCGTGGGCATTGTCCTTGCCAACATTTGCCACACCGCTGTAGGCATGGTCATCGATGCGGAAGGCGGGGCTGATGACCTGCTCCTGCCAGTTGCCGCTCAAGTCGGTCAACTTGATCTTCAGGTCAAACCAGCCCTTCTCGCCGTTGCCCTCCACCTGGCTCAACTCGCCACGGTAGAAATAGCCAAAGGCCGGCATGAAGAAGTTCTCAGGAACTTCCTCGACAGCAAACGGCTCCCAACTGTCGGCATCGTAGGGCGAATAACTCACCTCCACCGTTTGTGGTTGGCAGTCAAACCAATAGCGGTCAGTGTAATGGAAATTGAAGTCACCACCAGCAAACTCCAGAATGCCCTCGTTGCCGCTGGCAAAGCGGTCGGTGATATTGCCTGCGGCATCACGCAGCCACAGCATCTGCAGGGTGGGTGCCGTCCAGTCTTCCAGAGCCCAGTCATAGAACACATGGGTATGGTTCTTGCCCGCTAGTCCGTCCACCTCCACGTTGGTGTTGACAATGTCCACATCAATTTGCCCCACTTTTTTCTCCAGGATGAAGTTGTAAAAGTCTGTGGGTATTGCCGCTACATCGGTGCAGATGACTGAGTCCTGGTTGTAGGTGATTTGCAGTTGGGCACTAGCCAGGTCGCTGCCTCTGAATTCACCGTAGCGTCCCAGATAAACAAAGTCAATATAGGAGTATTTGCCACCAACCCACTCTTGATAATAGTTTTGTGCTAACACCGCATTGATGGGGCAACCCGTGCCGTATGCCAAGGTTTTCTGCCGGTCAGTGAACGAGAAGTGGGGATTGCCCGGATAATCAATGATGTCTGCATTGGGATCCTCTGGTACATGAAATGAATAATTGCCGGCGATGTCGTGGCCGCTATTGACATATTCCACCCCATTCTTGGTGACAATGGCTGCTTGGCCGTAGATGGTTGAGCTGTAATAGACCGTGTCGACTATTTCATGCCAGACACCATCTTCATCCTCATAACTCCAGTCATTGATAGTCATTTGACGGTGGTCGCCAAAGCCGGGGTAAAAGAGCATCTTGATGCTATTGTCCTCACGCTCGGGCGCATCGAGATAGAACGAGGTCAAACCACTCGGAGCAAGTCGGTCGCTGCTGCCCAAGACTCCGCTGTACATTACGCCATTCCATACGGCATTCATCTTAAACTCAGTGGTGCCACCCCCTTCTTCGGGATTATAGGCCGGGGTGGGCTGGAATTGCTCTTGATAGAGCACATAATCTGTCGGGTCGTTGACAAAGGTGAAGTCACCGTCAATGCCGTCCTTGCTTTGCACCATCATGTAGTCTGTCGTGTTGTCGCTTGCAGTGCAGTTAACAATGACTTTAATGCGGTCGCTCACATTGTTGATGTAGAAACGATTGTTGTTGGCTTCTCCCACGAAATCTGCTCCGCGGCTGGCGAAATAGCTGCCTAATGCATCATTGGCTTCGTTTGAAACGATGACAAAGTCCATGGCCATGCCATTGGTGTTGCCTTCATCTATAGTTTCATTCGTAGTTATGTCAATGAGAGGGACAGTGCACAGTGTGCCGTCGGGTTTGAGCATGTTGGCTTCGACCAGGTTAGTAGCCTCATCTAGGTTCAGGATAATGGCGGTGTCACTGGTTATGTTGACCTGCTCCCTGATGACAAAATATAATCCGCTACCATCTTGCGCAAATTCGCTAGTCAGTATGTCATAAGTGCCTATGGGCACATCGGCGCAGACCACTTGGTGACTGCCAAACTCTTCAGCCCAGTAATCCAAATTCGATTCACTGTTCGTCAAGTTTACCGTTGTGCCATAATAGGGTCCGAACTTGTCTTCGTTGGCCACAATGTTGCAGGTGACGGTGACAGTCTGCCCCGGAGCGGCATTGTAACGTCTGTGCTGCATTTGGGGCTTACTGGCATAGGTCTTGATGCCACTGCGCTCGCTCTTGAGGTCATACCGGGTCAGGTCCAAGCCCGGTTTGTACTGTGTCATTGTTGGGCACCCAGGCAAAGTGGGACCCTGCTTGACAATGGCGATGTGGGCATTTGCACCCAGATAACAGGCTGCGCCCATGATGATCGCCGTCAATAATTTGGTCATTTTCGCTTTCATCTTTTTTGTTTTTAAAGGTGTTAATAATAGGGGTTGAAAAGGTTTTCGAGTGCAAAATTACTATCACCCTCACACGGCGACCAAATAAAAGCAGCGCAGAAAACTGCTTATTTATAAATGAGCAGGAAAAACGACAAAAATCCCCCGAAAATCGCTGTTTTCGGGGGCAGAATTGATTGTTACGTATGGAAAAAACATTAATTCTATGATTTTTCCCCAGATAAATATCACCAGCTATATACCAGTTGTCCCCAGGGTATGCTTTGTCGCTGAAAGCGACTGAGTTGAGTAACCGGGGGTGGAGCTTGCGCCACCCTCGGACAGAACGCAAACTTTCATCCTCGCTGAAGGCGAGCATTTAGTTTTCGAGGCAAGGTGCTCGCTTTCAGCGAGATTTTTAGTATGTCCTCATACCGGAGGTGTCGCAAGCTCCACCCCCGGTTACTCAGATTGTCACCTTCGGTGACGCTGCTTCCTCACCAAAAAACAAAAATACTAATTGGGGGACAACTCGTATATAACTCCCATTGTTAGTTGTTTTCACTGCTTACAAAGGTACAACATTGTTCTTCTGTCATAATAATATCACCTATCGGGTGCAAATGCCAATGATTTTTACTATCTTTGCAACCGAAAGGGCAAAAATGAATGTATGCACTTTGAATATCGGATGAACAACAAAGTTTTGTCTCAACTGCGGCGCGTGATGATGGTTTGCATCACGTTGCTTGTTTTGTGTCCGATCGCATGGGCCGCCATCGACCGCACCTATATCGACCGCACCTATCAGCAATGGTCAACTCTGCCCAGCAAACAGCTAGTGGACATGGGTATAGACTTCCGCAAGAATCAACAACGAATCGACAGTGCCTTCCTTTGTTTCTCCATTGCAGCCAACCGCTATTATGACAAGCATCTGACCGATGCTGACCGCCGCGAGAGTGTACGGGCATTTCAAATGATGGGGAGAACCTATTTTTTTGAGTACGAGGATTTCATCAAGGCAGACAGCATCGTCTCTCTGGCAGAGGAGTTGGCACATCAACACCATTACAATGACATGTTACCCGACATCTTGATTGATCGAGCTAGCATCGTTAAAGCATTGAACATGGTTGTGCACGGCACTCAGCGCGTAGATACCATTTCGCTCAATATGCTCAAAACCGCATTCCATCTTGCTTATAGGAATGGCAACTGGGAGTCGGCGAAAGCCAGTTTCTTTAATTTGATGATTGATTGTATTCAGGTGAATGAGAGCGAATACATTGGTGGAATTATGGACTCGGTGATGCGTGTGATGCCTGAATCAGTAGCATGGCAACCCATGGCGGTTCAACTGATTGGTGGCGTACAGGCGTTTAACAATGGTGATTTGAAAGGGGCATTAACCCATCTGCAAGCCTTTAAGGCCAGCATTCCCAAGTACACTAATTACAACGAACAGCCATCTGCTCTGATGATAGCCAATGGCTATTTGCACACTTGCCTCATGAACATGGGGCGCTATGAGGCAGCACGTGATTATCTGGAGGAAAACACAGCCATTGCAATCAATAGTCACCAAAGTTTTCACCTGATGGATGCTTACAGGAACATGGCTCACTATTATCAATTTTTGGGTGATTCGGTTCAAGCAGAAAAGTACAGGTTGAAGTTCTTGGAATGCCGGGACGAGATTGTCAACAAGAAGCGGCTCGGCAATGTGGAGCAACAGCAATTCTTGCGTGCCATGGAAAAGAAGAACCGCGAGGTGGCACAGCTAGCACAGCAACGCCAGGCACGGGAAAGAATCATCTTGTGGGTCAGCATAGCCGCTATATTGTTGCTGGTGATTGTGGGCTTCTTAATATGGCATAACCGCAAGATTGCTCAGCGCAACCGAGAGCTCTACGAACGCATGCAGCAACTGCTTGAACAGGATGAGAAACTGCTGCACGAATTGCAGCAACAGGCCGAATCAGTGCCCCCCGTCGACCCGGATCCATCAGGCCATGCCGAGAAGACACACGGTTCATCGCCGCTCGATGACACAGAGAAGTCCGAACTGCTCCACCGCATCTTCATCGTGATGGAGACTTGCGACGAGGTGTTTCAGGAAGGATTCACGCTTGAACGCCTGGCGGAACTTGCCCAAGGCAACCGTAACTATGTCTCAAATGTTATCAATGAGCGGTATGGCATGAATTTCAATGCGCTGATGGCCGAATACCGTGTGAAAGAAGCGTGCCGCCGCATGAGTGACAAAGAAAAATATAGCAACCTCACCCTCGAAGCACTGGGACGCAGTGTGGGGTTCAAGTCCAACTCTAACTTCATCAAGACATTCAAGCGGGTGACCGGACTCACCCCATCGGCCTACTTGCGCCAAAACAATACCAGCTGTTAAACCGCCCCCTCGTTGCTGATATGAGGGTTTAAAATTCTTTATCTCGACCGAGTTATAATTCCCGAATTTTATCTATCTTTGCAATCCCGAAAAGGGATTGAATGGACTTGGTAATGGCCGAACCACTGACAGAAAACGATGGCAAAAGACAATAACATAACGCCGATGATGCGGCAGTTCCTGGACATGAAGGCGAAGCACCCCGACGCGGTGCTGCTTTTCCGTTGTGGTGACTTTTATGAGACCTACATGCAGGACGCCGTGGTGGCCAGCGAGATACTGGGCATCACGCTGACACGCCGTAGCAATGGCGCCAGCGGCAACACCGAGATGGCAGGCTTTCCGCATCATGCGCTGGATACCTACCTGCCCAAGCTGGTGCGTGCCGGCAAGCGTGTTGCCATATGCGACCAGCTCGAGGACCCGAAGTTGACCAAGAAACTGGTCAAGCGCGGCATCACCGAGTTGGTAACCCCCGGTGTGGTGCTAGGCGGTAACATCCTGGACCACAAAGAGAATAATTTCCTAGCGGCTGTTCACTTTGGCAAGGCTACTCTGGGCGTGGCATTCCTCGACATCAGTACGGGCGAGTTTCTCGCGGCACAAGGCACCATCGACTATGTGGACAAACTGCTAGGCAATTTCCAGCCTAAAGAGGTGCTCATCGAGCATAGCCACCGCAAGGACTTCGCCGAAGCCGCCACAGCCCACTACCTCACTCAGGAGATGGACGACTGGGTGTTCAACCTTGAGTCGGCTCGCGACCGCCTGCTCAAGCACTTTGAGACTCGCTCGCTCAAGGGATTCGGTGTTGACGCCATGGATTGTGCCATCGTCGCTGCCGGTGCCATCCTGCATTACCTAGACATCACCCAACACACCCAGTTGGGACACATCACTTCCCTGTCACGCATCGAGGCCGAGCGCTATGTTCGCCTGGACAAGTTCACCGTGCGCAACCTAGAGCTGATCGCTCCAATGAGCGGTGAGGGCAAGAGCCTGCTGGATGTGATTGACGACACGCTTTCGCCCATGGGCGGACGCCTGATGCACCGCTGGTTGCTGTTCCCTCTCAAAGAGGTGAAGGCCATCGAACGCCGCCTGAGCGTGGTGGAGCATTTTATGCGCGATGTGGAAGGCCGAGAGGTGCTCAAGTCGCAACTCGAAATGATTGGGGACCTCGAGCGCTTGACCTCCCGCGTGGCGACGGGCCGCATCACGCCACGCGAATTGGTACAGCTCAAGTGCGCACTCAAGGCTGTCGAGCCCATCAAGCAAGTGTGTCAGGAGTCGGACAATGAGGTGCTGCGTACCTTTGGCGACCAGCTGAACCCTTGCGAGCTCATCACACAGCGCATTGCGCATGAGATAAATCCCGACGCACCCAACCAAGTGGGCCGCGGCAGCGTCATCCGCAATGGCGTGGACCCGCAACTGGACGAGCTGCGCGACATCTCGCACTCAAGCAAAGACTACCTCATGCGGCTGCAACAGAGCGAGAGCGAGCGCACGGGCATCCCTAGCCTGAAGATTGGATACAACAATGTGTTTGGCTACTACATCGAGGTGCGCAACACCCACAAGGACAAGGTTCCCGAGGAGTGGATACGCAAGCAAACGCTCGTTCAGGCCGAACGCTATATCACCCAGGAACTCAAGCAATATGAGGAGAAAATCTTGGGAGCCGAGGAGAAAATTCTCATCATCGAAACCGACCTGTTCAACCGACTGGTGCAAGCAGTAAGCGAATATATACCCGCTATTCAGACCGACTGTGGCATTATCGCCCAACTCGACTGTCTGTCGGCATTCACGCGGGTATCACTGGCCAACCATTATAACCGACCTGTCATTGACGACTCGCTCGACATCGACATCGTGGCAGGCCGCCACCCCGTCATCGAGCAGCAGTTGCCTGTGGGCGAGCAATATGTTCCCAACGATGTGCAGCTGGGCAACGACGACCAGCAGGTGATGGTGATTACAGGTCCGAACATGGCTGGTAAGAGTGCCTTGCTGCGCCAGACGGCACTCATCGTCATCATGGCACAGATGGGATGTTTCGTGCCTGCCGAGCGTGCCCGCATCGGCGTGGTCGACAAGGTGTTTACGCGTGTGGGTGCCAGCGACAACATTTCGCTGGGCGAGAGTACGTTCATGGTCGAGATGACCGAGGCGGCCAGCATCCTCAACAACCTGAGCGAACGGTCGCTGGTCCTCTTTGACGAGCTGGGTCGCGGCACAAGCACCTATGACGGCATCTCCATCGCCTGGGCCATCGTCGAGCACATCCACGAGCACCCGACGAAGCCTAAGACCCTCTTCGCCACTCACTACCATGAGTTAAACGAGATGGAACGCACCTTCAAACGCATCGTCAACTATAACGTCACGGTGCGTGAAGTGAAGGGCAAGGTGGTGTTTTTGCGTAAATTGGTGAAGGGTGGCAGCGAGCACAGCTTCGGTATTCATGTTGCCAAACTCGCGGGTATGCCGCCGAGCATCGTCAACCGCGCCAACGAGGTGCTGAAACAGCTGGAGCAGGCCAACCGCAACAACGACCAGCAGGTGGCACGTAACCTAGGCGATGTAGCGACCAACCGCAGCGGGTACCAACTGAGCATTTTCCAACTGGATGATCCTGTGCTGGAGCAGATTCGCGATGAGATTCTGCACATTGACATCAACAACCTCACGCCCATGCAGGCGCTGACCAAACTCCACGACATCAAGACCATCCTCACGGGGAAGCAGAGCCAGTGAGGGGTCAGGGCGCTGACGCGCTTTCAGGGGGCAAGATTCTTTCTATAGTCGCCGCGGCTCCAGTCGATGTGGTAGCCGATAGTGGCTAATTGGGCGGCAAGTTGTTGCAGACCTTCGGCTGCCTCGCTGCCTGTGTGTGCCTTGCCGTCGTAGAGGGCGTACTGGTCACGGTAGTCGGCTGGCGAGAGGTTGGGCATCACCACATTAGCCCCAGCTAGGATGCCCTGCAAGCGGCCGTCGGGCGAGAGTGTGGCCAGTGCAGTTGTCGACGGGATGAGCGCACTGGGCAACATCAGGCGCACAAGGCTATAGAGGCGCGTGGTCATGTCGATGGTGCCGTTAGGGTGGTTGCCCAATGGCGTGTCGTGTTGGGCAATAAACGGCCCTAACCCTACCATTTCGGGTCGGAATTCCCTGATAAACTGTAAATCTTCGATGAGGTGGTCAACTGTCTGCCCTGGACTGCCCACCATGATGCCCGTGCCCGTTTGGTATCCCAATTCTTTGAGCCACTGCAGACATTGCATACGCTGGTCGTGGCTCATCTCGGCTGGGTGCAACGAAGCGTAGTGGTCGGCATTGTGCGTCTCATGGCGCAACAAGTAGCGGTCTGCGCCACATTCACGCCACAGGTCATAGACCTCGCGGCTGTGCTCGCCCAGCGAGAGGGTGATGGCACAGTCGGGCCATCGGCGGCGCATTTCGCTGATGATGCCGGCAATCCAGTCAGCGCGCTCGTCACCCCATTCTCCGCCTTGCAGCACAAAGGTTCGAAATCCCAGCGTATAGCCGCTCTCGCAGCACTCCATGACCTGATCGGTGGTAAGCGTGTAACGCGCCACATGATGGTTGCTACGGCGTATGCCACAGTACAAGCAGTCGTTGCGGCACACGTTGGTCAATTCGATGAGTCCACGCACAAATACCCCTGTTCCAAAGTGTGCCTGCGCCACTGCCCTGGCCCGTTCATGCAGGTAGTCCACCACCACGGCATCGGTGGTAGTGAGCAACACCCGCAGCTGGTCGTCGTCCAGGTGGTGCGATGCCTCTATCAAGTCCACAAGTGCTTTCATGGTGACAAAGGTAGTCAATTTTGTCTATTTCGACAAAAAATGTTCGCCTGGGGCGATTTGCTCCAGGCGAACACCTTATTTAATAGTCAACTGTGAGAGCTTGATTATTGCGAAGTCCAACGAGTGTTAACCATCGTAATACCACTGCCGTCACGCACACCAATGATAAAATGCATGTAGGCACGTCCCACATAGTAAGAGCTCCAATAGTCGGTCCAAGCGGCTGATGAGCCGTTAGCCTTGACGTAGGTGAGTTGACCCTGATCATTGCCATTGGCATCAATCACATGGAAAGTGTAGTCCATACGTGCATAACCCGAGCTATTGTAGACACTCTTCTTCAAGGGGATAGTGGTCCACTTGCATGCCTCTCCGAAGCCGAAGGCTCCGCCGGCAGGCACATTAAATTCACCAGTTTCCTGATTCTTGTAGTAAGCCTGCAACTTGTGGGGATAAGGCACGCCTTCGCTTTCAAATAGGAAGTTGTAGAACTTGCTGTTGAAGCCCACGCCGATGACATCGGTGACATCGCCAAACTGCTGCTTAGTCTCACCCATAGCGGGGATGGGATCCATCTCGACTGCAATGGGATTCTTTGCCAAGTCATAGATAACGACTTGATAGCGCTTGCCCCCCTCCAGTGTGGTGTTACCCTCATAGTAAGGCTCCTCAACGATGCGCTCCAGCGCATTGAGCTTGCTGTCTCGCACCACCTTGCCAACGATGTTTTCACCATTGTAGATCATTTCGCCCACGGCTGCACTACCGTCACTCTTGACCACGTTGTCGGCAGGCACAAAGTACACAGGGTCGCCTGGGTTGACACGTATAGTCTCTTTCAGGTAGGTCTTATAGAACAATCCGTTGCCATCCTTCTCATAGGTGACCGTCTCCTTCTTGTGCAACTTGATGTTGAGCGTACCAGCATTAACAGTGAAGAAGAGGTTTGTACCGCCACCAGGGATACCGTTGCGGGTCTGCAGCACAGCCGCGCAATCGTTCTGATACTCATAGCCATTGATGTCCACACGATAAGCATAGTTGGCAGCATTATTGGCAATGGGCGCCATGTTGAAAATCTGCACATACGCCTGGTTCGCACCATCGGCCTTTGTCATGTCGTAGGTCACATCCTTGTCGCTACAAGCGGCAAACAGCCCCACGAGCAGAACCATAGTGATATATTTAATATATTTCATCGTAGTTCAAATTTTAAGATGATTAAAATTACTTGGGCTGGTCGCCAGGATAAGCGAACCAAGGAATCGAGCACTGGTAGTTGTCGGCCATACCCGAGATGGGCTTTAGCTGCTCCAGATAGGGCTTGTTCCACATGTACTCCGAGTTGTAGCGCGGACGCACGCGGAAGCAAGGCGAACCATTGTTATACTTGTTGTAAGTCGAACGGCGGCCTTGTACATTGGCAGGCATGAGGTAGAATCCCTTGAACACCTTCTGTGCCTCGGGCTTCATCTCAACGGTCGAGAGATCCCAACCATTGCCTGTGCCAGGATAGTCACCGGTGTACTGTACATCATAGAAATACTTACGCTGATCGACCCATTCCTCACCAGCACCCCACGGGAAGAGGTGGATGAACTTTTGCATCATGATGTGCGACAGGGTCAAGGTACCCTCGGTCAAGCCACCCACATAGGGGCCTGCCAGATACTCATTGGCGATGGCGTTGAACGTTGCAGCATCCACCTTGTCGCCCTGATGATAAGCAACATTGCTCACGGTGACGATAGCGCCCTTGGTGATGTACTTGGCGGTAAACTTCATGTCCTCGGCGACAGCCTTCTTGAAGCACTCCAGCGCCTTGGCCTTGCTGCCATGCTTGAACTCGATTTCAGCACGGTCAAACAACAGCTCGGCATAGGTGGTCATGATGTAAGGTGCATTGTCACGATAGAGCCAACGTCCATCGCCATCCTTGGCCGATGTTGCTGCCTCGCGGCGACCCCAGAACATGGGAGCGGTGCCCACAGGGCCTGATGCACTGGTGAATCCAGATCCCACGAAAGTCCAGCTGCGCAGTGTGTCGCGGTTAGTATAGACATCCTTGCTCCAGTCGGCAACTTTGCTGGCGCCATTGGCGTCCTTAACCATCACAGGATTGCCGTTCTCGGTGGCTAGCTTGACTAGCGGGCGTGGGTCGAAGTGACCTACATCGGGCAATGTGTCGCAGATGATGTTAATCTCCGGTCCTGCCAACTCATAAGGATAGGCGGCATGCGAGGGTTCCTCAATGCGCACCTTGTCGCCCTGGTCATCATAGACGGGGATGGTACCCGTCATAATCTGCACAGCATAGTCGTGCTGCCAGTAAGAGTTGACCAAGTTACCACGATAGGGGCCCCAGAAGTTGTTGTAGGCACTCTCGGCAGCATCAGCGCCACCACCCCAAATCCTCAACACGGCATCGTCATCGCCACTGGCGAAACCTTTCTCGCACGACTCAACAAACTCGTTGTAGTACTTCTCCTTGAAGTCCTTCTTGTTGCTCAGCGAAGCCAGGTTGCGGGCCTTGACCGTGTAAGCAAAGCGAATCCACTTGTCGAGGTTGCCGCTGTAAATATAGTCATTGCCTGAGATTTTCGAACCGTAGTTGGTGTTGTCGGCCTTGGTCAAGTACTCGATGGCCTTGTCAGCCCAAGCACGAACCTGCTTGTAGACATCCTCCTGATAGTCATAGTGGTGGGTCAACTGGTCGGGCTTGAAGGCATCTTCCAAGATGACCTCGCCATGATACTTAGTAAGGGCGTCCCACGAGAAAGCCTTCATCGCATAACCAATACCAGCCAGGTGCCAAGCCTCGGCGGCCTCGCTCTGGTGAATCATGTTCTCCAGGTTCATACCCTGATTCCAATAGACCATACGCCACAACTCGCCACCTGCATCGCTAGCCAGGCTGTAATAGTGTGTCGCAAAGCTTGAATAGCTGCTGGTACCCATCATTTGC
The DNA here is from genome assembly GCA_016290765.1 of Muribaculaceae bacterium. Classification (GTDB taxonomy): domain Bacteria; phylum Bacteroidota; class Bacteroidia; order Bacteroidales; family Muribaculaceae; genus Sodaliphilus. The sequence goes on along the minus strand of JAEEVE010000012.1, from coordinate 14,253 downwards.
GTGAGGGGAGCCAGTGCGCGGATATCCCAATAGAGTCCGAAGTACTCCTGCTCGATACCGGCCAGATAAAGGTGCGCTTCGACATAGTCGGGGGCATCCTCATTGCGGTTCACATCCAGATAGTCATCACAACTGGTAAAGCTCAAAGCAAGCAGGATGGATGTGAGCACATATATAATAGAAAACTTTTTCATATCTTTTCCTTGTTTAATCGGTTCAACATTAGAAGGTCACACTCAAGCCAAACGAGAAAGTACGCGGGCTGGGGAGCGACCAGTAGTCGTAACCCTCACCACCGGTACCACCAGCAGCGGCACTCATGGTGTTACCTGCCACGTCGATACCCGTGTAGTTGGTAATGGTGAACAAGTCGTTGCCCGACACATAGAAGCTAGCATTCTGAATCAGGTTGCGGGTAGCACGCTTCAGCCAAGTCTCAGGCACGAAGTAGGTCAAGCGCAGCTCTTGGCAACGTAGATAGTTGATGCCATTCTGCACCCACGACTCATGGTCGGCGTTGTACATAGTGGTGCCACCATAGTGTGCAAAGTTCACACCGATGGTGTTGTAGTGCGGCGTGTCGGTGTTCTCCCAGCCATCCTTGAGGACGCCATTGAACACATAGGTGGCGTCGTCTTGGCGCAGGTTGACCGACTGCATGCTGAAGCCGCGGTTCATCATCTCACGCATGGTGGCGTTGTACACACTAGCATGGTAGCGGCCCTGGAACATAGCGCTCAGGCGCCAGTTCTTGTAGCGCAGGGCGGTGGTGATACCGAAGCGAAGCTTGGGCTCGCGGTTACCGATAACCTTCCAGTCGGTGCCTACGATGGGCAGACCAGTTGTCGGGTTGATGAGCACCTCGCCCTTGTCGTTGCGCTCGAGTGCGAGTGCCGAGTAGGTGGTGATGGGCTGGCCCACGGTTGTACCGTTACGGACATTACCATAGTTCCAAGTATAAGCGTTGTAGTACTCAGTCACAGCCTCGGGGAGGTCGGTCATCTTGCTGTTGGTGTGCGACATGTTCAGACCGATATTCCAAGTCAGGTCGGGAGTCTTAACGACATCCACGTCGACGTGGCCTTCCCAGCCCCAGGTGTTAACCGTAACCACATTGAGGGTGTTCAGCACGAAGCCAGTACCATAAGACATACGGAAACCTTGCACAATCTGGTCCTCGCAGTGCGTCTTGAACCAGGTGAAGTCGGCATTGACGCGGTTGTCCCAGAAGCGTCCTTCGATACCCACCTCATAGGAGGTCGTCATCTCAGGCTTCAGGTTGGGGTTCGGGCCAGTAAAGCCGTACTTGTAACCACCACCAGTCAGACCGGTCTTCTCAAGCTCGGGGTTGATGCTCAACGGACGTGCGTCCTTACCGACCTGTGCAATAGCACCACGCAGCTTCAGGTAGTTCATCCAAGTGAGTTCCTTCAGAGGCTTCAGCTCGGTGAGCACCCACGAAAGCTCGCCTGCGGGATAGAAGTACGAGCGGTTTGCCTTGGGCAGTGTCGATGACCAGTCGTTACGGAAGCGGAAGTTGGCGAAGATCATGTTGTTCCAGCCCAGCTCCAATGCACCCGAGATAGCCTGGATGCGGCGCTTGGTAGAACGTTTAGAACTAGTGACCGATGACGGTGAGCAGTTGTTGATCGAGAACATGTCGATAATAGCAAAGTTGGTTCCCGATGACGACAGGCTCTTCACGGCGTTCTCCAGCTGGTGGTAACCCACCTGGACACCCAGGGTGAACTTGTCGTTGAAGGTGTTGTTATAACCAGCCAGGATGTTGAGCGTCGGGTCACTGTTGTTGTACTTGGTCATACTGTAGGCGCCCGAGTTGTTAGCATCATCACTGTCAAGGTTATAGGTGCGGTAGTAGGGATGCGTGCCCGACTCGTAGCTCGAGGTCGAGACGTCCCAACCAAACTGTGCACGCAAGAAGAAGTGCTCGATGGGAGTGAGGTTGAGCGAGAACGCACTGATGAAACGGTCGGTCTCATCAAAGAGTTTGTTCTTGGTCAAGCCGAACAGCGGGTTCAGCAGGTCGCCATCGGTGTAGTAGTTGGGATAACGCATGTGCATGCCATCCTCGGCATAGATTTTGCTCATGTCGTCCACATTGGGCCAGCGGTAAGAGCGTGCGATGGGACCATCAGCACCACGCAGAGCCTTGTGGTTCTTCATGTTGACATACTGCATACTAGCCTCGAGGTGTAACCACTTGGTCAGCTCGGCACGGCCAGCCAGCGACAGGTTAGTACGCTTCAGGTCAGTGGTCTTGATGACACCATCCTGATCAATGAACGATGCGCTTGCACGCAAGCTCATGCGGTCGTTACCCGTTTCCAGTGCCACATTGTGCTTCATCAGGAAGCCCGTCTGCAGCACAGCCTTAGCGTTGTCATAATAGGGAATCGAGCCGTCATACAGTCCACCGAAGTGGTTGGTGTAGTAATAGTTGGTTGCGCCGTAAGCACCATTGGTATAGACATCCTGAATCTTGGGCCAGCCGTAAGCCTTGCTCCAAGAGAACTGGTTGCTATAGGTGATCTTGGCACGGCCCGCACGACCCTTCTTGGTCGTGATGATGATGGCACCGTTCGAAGCATCCGAACCATAAAGTGCGGCAGCTGCAGCACCCTTCAGCACGGTCATGCTCTCGATGTCCTCGGGGTTGAAGTCGTTACCACGGCTAGCGTAGTCGGTGTTGCGCACCGTAAGGCCCATGATGTCGTCGCCACCGGCGAGACCCTCGGTCGAGTTGAACGAGCTGTTGTTCATGGGGATACCGTCAACGACATACAGCGGCTGGTTGTTACCCGAGAGCGATGTTGCGCTACGCAACACGACCGAAGTCGAAGCACCGGGGGCACCACCCGAACTAATCACGTTCATACCCGACACACGACCTTGCAGTGCCGAGATGAAGTCGGTACGACCCGACTCGATGATGTCGCTGGCCTTGACGTTCTGAACCGACGAACCCACGGTGCGGGCCACACGTTTCATACCGAACTCAGCGGTGACGACCACCTCGTCGAGCTGACGCTCATTGTTCAACATCACCACCTGTGCAGCCTGTGAGGCAGGCACTGTGATGGCATCATAACCGATGTAGCTGAACTCGAGTGTCGAGTTTGCATTAGCCTTGACTGAATAGTTACCATTCAGGTCGGTCACGGTACCCACATTCGAGCCCTTGACCCTAACAGTCACGCCAATCAGCGGTTCGCCGTTGCTGTCCTTGACAACACCGGTAACCTTGCCGTTGCTGACCTGCGCCACGGCGGCGAAGCCCACGTTGTCGACCGACGGGGTCAACCCCGAGGGTACTCCACACGCCAGTGCCAGCATGGCCAACAATACACATTGTTTTTTCATACGCACATGTTTTTTAGTGAATTTAGTTAGTAATTGATAAAAATATTTAGGTCTTTGTGTCATTTCTTTTTCTCAGCGGGCAGGACTGTTTAACATAAGCCTAATTATGATTCGCCCATTTCGCTCTCACAGGGCATCGGCAGAGCACACAGCAACCGTCTTCCAAACCAGTCAATAACTATCTATTTAACAAACGATTACATTAGCGCAATGCAAAAAAGTCCTACGTTTTTAAAAAAAGAATAGACAAAATTGCGATTTTTTGGCAACACCTGCAAATATTTTTAGATTTTTTCACATTTCAAAAACGCTTCAGAGCAAACATTGTCAATGTTCCATCTCGGAAAATGCACCAAATTTCGGCAACATATATCATTCACTTGTAAAAAAGCATCCAGGAAGCACCAACGCTTAAAAGTAAGCCTCCACTGAATCATAATTAGGCTTATGTTAAATAGATTACAGAAACTACTACCCTACCCCACCTACCCCACCCTAAAGAAACAAAAATGAGCACTTTGGCTCGTCGTTTAACAAAAAATCAAGGTTTAGCTAAAAAATGCTAGCACAGAATTCTGAAAAAAATCAAAAAAGTTTGTGTAATTCAAAAAAAAAGCCCAATTTTGCGCTGTCTTTTCTAATGGTTCACCTTTGAGGTAACACCTTTAAGTGAAAACTATTTGAATAATGGCTCAGAACTTGAAACTAACATACAATAATTAATTACAAACTTTTAAACATGTGCGTATGAAAAAACAATGTGTATTGTTGGCTGCGCTGGCACTGTCCATGGGAGTTCCCGCGGGGTTGACCTCAACGGGCGACTACAGCATGGGCTTCGCCGCCGTGGCGCAGACCAGCACTATTACGGGCACTGTAACCGACGCCAATGGTGAGCCCATCATCGGCGCCAGTGTCCAGGAGGTGGGTACCACTCGTGGTACTGCAACAGACGTGAACGGCCGCTTCTCGTTCAATGCTTCGGGCAAGGGCAAGATTCAGGTATCGTACATTGGCTACAAGACCGTGACCGTATCACCCAGCTACGGCATGAACGTGGTCCTCGAGGAGGACAATGCTCTGCTCGACGAAGTTGTGGTTGTGGGTTATGGTGAACAGAAGAAGGTCAACCTGACCGGTGCCGTATCGGTGGTCGACGTGGACAAGACACTGTCGTCGCGCCCCGAGCAGGATGTCGCCAAGGCTCTGCAGGGCGCTGTTCCTGGCCTGAGCGTCATCAGCAGCAGCGGTTATCTGGACGACTCTCCTTCGCTCACAATCCGTGGCGTAGGTACCCTGAGCAATGGTGCCGTTTCTAACCCGCTGATCGTGGTTGACGGTGTTGCCGTTGATGACTTGTCGATGATCAATGGTGCTGACATCGCCAGCGTGAGTGTGCTCAAGGATGCCTCCTCGGCAGCCATCTATGGTACACGCGCTGCCTTCGGTGTGATCTTGATTACCACCAAGACCGGTAAGAAGGAAGACCGCATCAACATCCGCTATGACAACAACTTTGGTTGGGATCATGCTACCTATCTTCCCGACTTCCCCGATGTGCCTACCCAACTCAAGGCCGCTTTGATGGCCAAGAACCGCCAGTCACCTGGTGCCTCGGTCGAGCTATTCGGTATGTACTTCGACCAGTTGCTGCCCTACGCCGAGAAGTGGCAACAGCAGAATCACGGCAAGATTGGCTACGGCGACATGCGCCCCTATGTTGATGACAACAACGTGGGTGACTACCGCTTTGTGGGCAACCAGCCCTTCTACTATGCCGACTTTGACGTGAAGAAGATTTGGTATCAGAGTGCAGCCCCCTCACAGAGCCACAACGTGAGTGTTGACGGCTCGAGCGGACGCACCACCTTCCGCGCCGCCTTTGGTTACAGTAGCAAGGAGGACTTGATGACCTGGAACACGGGTAAGCGTCAGCGCTACAACGCCAGCATCAACCTCACCACCGACGTGACCGACTGGCTGACCGTGGGTGCCCGCATGAGCTTCAACCGCCGCAATATGAACCGCGCTGAGACCTACAACAACATGTACCAGTACATCTGGCGTTGGGGTTCGTTCTTCATTCCTAGCGGCAAGATCGACGGCAACGACTTCCGCGTGATTGCCATGCAGAAGCAGGCCGACCGCCGTCGCATCATGAACGACGAACTCAAGGCTACCGCCTTCTTGAAGGCTCACATCACCAAAGACCTGACCTTGAACGCCGACTTCACCTATCAGGTGAACAACGTGAACATGTCGTGGAGCGACTTCCCCATCTATGGTATGAACTGGAGTGGCGTGACCCCCGGCTACATTGTGGGTCAATCAAGTTCGACTACCTCGCGCCAGAACATCAAGGCTGGCACTTGGACGGGCAACGCCTATCTGGAGTTCATGAAGAGCATTAACGATGCCCACAACTTCAAGGTGATGGCTGGTGTCACTGGCGAGAAGCGCAAATATGACTACTTCCGCGCCGACCGCGCCGAGCTTTACTCGACCGACTATCCCGAGCTGAACCTGGCTTATGGCGACCTTACACGCGCCACCATCACCAGCGCCACCAGTGGCAACAGCAACCTGCTGCCTTGGTTCCGCGGTGACTATGCAACGGCTGGTTACTTTGCTCGTTTCAACTATGACTATAAGGGCATCTATCTGCTGGAGGTCAATGGCCGTTATGACGGCTCGTCGAGCTTCCCCGCAAGCGACCGCTGGGCATTCTTCCCCTCGTTCTCGCTGGGCTACCGCTTCAGCCAGGAAGCTTACTGGGACAAGCTGCGCAATGTTGTCTCTAATGGTAAGATTCGCTTCTCTTATGGTACCATCGGCAACGAGGCTGTGGGCAGCAACATGTTCATCAGCACCATCGCCGCTGGCCAGATGAACTATCTGGGCACCGGAACTGCCAAGTACAATTCGTTCGGCATTCCCACCTGGGTGTCGCCCTCATTGACTTGGGAGAAGATTAAGACCACCAACGTGGGTCTTGACCTGGGCTTCCTCAACGACCAGATTACCCTGACCGCCGAGTGGTTCCAGCGCGTGACCAACGACATGCTGGCACCGGGTGCCGCTCTGCCTCCCAGTGTGGGCGCAAGCACACCTTATATGAATAACGGTACGCTGCGTTCGCGTGGATGGGAGTTGACCATCAACTGGCGCAAGCAGTTCACTAAGGACCTAGGCTTGTATGCCAACTTCAGCATTGGCGACAGCAAGGTCAAGGTTACCAAGTGGAGCAACAACAGCAAGCAGATTGGCCACCCGCTGAGCACTGCCTACGCTTACGAGGGCATGTACTGGGGTGACATCTGGGGCTTTGAGACCGACCGCTACTTCACCGAGGCCGACTTCAACGGCAAGGACGCCAACGGCAAGTGGATTTATAAGGACGGCATTGCCGACCAGACTGGCATCGAGACCAACAACTTTGTTTATGGTCCTGGTGACATCAAGTTCAAGGACCTGAACGGTGATCGCAAGATTGACGGCGGCGATGGTACCGAGGAGAACCACGGTGACCTGAAGGTCATCGGCAACTGCCTGCCTCGCTACGAGTACAGCTTCCGCCTGGGCGGTACCTTCAAGGGCTTCGATCTCGACCTGTTCTTCCAGGGCGTTGGCAAGCGCAACATGTGGACCCAGTCGGCATTCGTGTTCCCGATGATGCGTGAGGCCGACCTCGCCATCTATGCTAACCAGACGAAGTTTAACGTCTATGACCCCGCAAACGGCGTCGTCAACATCAGCGAGAGCAACGACTTCCCCTGCCTGTATCCGGGCAACGAGTATAGCGGCAATGTCACCGGCCTTGCTGGCGAGGGTGGCTGCCACAACTACTATCCCCAGACCAAATACCTGGTTGACATGAGCTACCTGCGTCTGAAGAACGTGACCCTGGGTTACACCCTTCCGACCAATCTGACCAAGAAGGCTTACATCCAGCGCCTGCGCATCTACGCCAGCGTCAACAACCTGTGCCTGCTGCACAAGGGAAGTGGCGACCTGCCCATTGACCCCGAGGTGAATGCTGGCCAGGGTAGCCTGGGCTATGGCACATGGGGCCGTACCTATCCTATCACCCGCAGCTGGTCGTTCGGTTTGCAACTGACCTTCTAATCCTTGCGAGTTGTGACTCATAACATTATTAATTTTTTCAGAAAAATGAAGTATATGAAAAAAGCATATTTACTGGTACTTGTCGGCCTGGTATTGGCCTTTGCCAGTTGTGACGACATGCTCGATATCACACCCCGCGACAAGTTTACCAACGACCCCAGTTTCTGGAACAACGCCACACAGGTCGAGAATTACACCAACTCGATGTATGGCAACTTCTCGGGTTATGGTTACCAAGGTTCGGGCGGCCCATTCTATTTCTCGACCCTGACCGATGACCAGGTCTTTCGTGAGTTTGAGAACTGGACGTTCACCAATGTTCCCAACAGCTCGTCGTCGTGGAATGACCCCTACACCGAGATTCGCCGCAGCAACTACCTGCTGGATGGAATTAAAAGTTCTACCCTGGCCGACGACGTGAAGGCCAAGTATGTTGCAATCGCTCGCTTGAGCCGCGCCTACAACTATTTCTTGCTCGTCAAGCGCTATGGCGATGTGCAATGGCAAGACCACGTGGTGCTCACCACCGACGACGAATATGTCAATGGTGCCCGTGATGACCGCGACAAAGTCATGGACAAGGTGCTCGAAGACCTCGACTATGCTGTCGCCAACATTGGCAGCGGCAACAAGGTGACTTGGAGCAAGGACTTGGCACTGGCCATGAAGAGCGAGATCTGCCTCTATGAGGGTACCTACTGCAAGTATCGCACCCAGGCCGACAACGGCAAGGCAGCTGACGCTAGCCGCGCCCAGAAGTACCTCACCGAGTGTGTGAACGCTTCGCAGCAGCTGATGGGCGGTGGCTACAGCCTGACCGCCAACTACGGTGAGATCTACAACGCCTTGAGCCTGACCGGCAATAGCGAGATTATCTTCTGCCGCCACTACGAGAAGGACGTCCTTGGCCACAGCACCGTTGACTACACCAGCGGTTCGACTGCCCAGAGCGGTATCAGCAAGGATGCTATCGACGCATTCCTGTTCCTCGATGGCAAGCCCCTGGCAACCACCACCAAGGACAAGAGCGATGCTCCTCAACTCGTCAATGGCAAGTACAACCTCGACAACATGCTGAGCGTTCGCGACAAGCGCTTGGGCGTTCTCATCGACCATACCCTGGCATTCAAGGGACATGGCAACGCTCGTGGCCCCCTCGCCGAGATGACCTCGTCGACCGCCTACACCATCGGCAAGTATTACACCGACAAGATGGGTGACCCCAGTGCCACCTCGCAGATTTACTACTGCAACAACATTGGCACCGGCTACACCGACGCTCCCATCTACTGGTTGGCTCAGATTTATCTGAACTTTGCCGAGGCGAAAGCTGAACTGGGCAACATCACCCAGGCCGACCTCAACAACAGTGTCAACAAACTGCAAGCCCGCGCTGGTCTTCCCGACCTGACGCTGACTCCCGAAGCTGACCCCGCCAACAACCATGGCGTGAGCAACTTGTTGTGGGAGATTCGCCGCGCCCGTCGTTGCGAACTCATGACCGACGGCAACCGCTACTGGGACCTCGTGCGCTGGCACCAGCTCGACAAGCTCGACAGCAGCAAGTATCCCAACATCAACCGCGGTGCCAACCTGGATATCGTTCCTGACTGCGAGATGACGCTTGACAATGGCTATGTCGTGCCTGTGACCGCAACCCGCACGTTCGACAAGAAGTACTACTTCTATCCCATCCCCAGCAATCAGATCAAGAACAGCAACGGTGGAACCACCCAGAACCCCGGATGGTAATCATCTGACACTTTACTAAATTAAAGGCCGCCTTCGGGGCGGCCTTTTTTATGCATTCAACAAAGTCGGAACCAGCCATTCAAAACTGAAAACTGATAACTGAAAACTGATAACTGAAAACTTATTTGTACCTTTGCCGTTGTTTATAAAAAAGTACACGATGATGAATAGCAAGCGAATCATATTATTGGCCGTGATGGTATTGGTCCTGCTGCCAGCGGGAGCCGTGCTCAAGGAGCGCGACATGAGCCAGACGCTAAGCGTGCTGCGCACCGAGTTAACCAGCATGCATCAGGAGCAACTGCAACGCATGCAGCGGTTCAAGGAGATGAACAAGCGTTTTGACAAGATGATGATTCAGGTGATGGACCGCAGTCAGCAGATTGAGTTGATGCTCTACTCACAAAAGTCGAACTATGTGTTTGACCTGGCCTATGCGTGTAGCGAGGCAACCACGCTCTACGACCACATGTCGAGCCGCATGTTGCCCTTCGAGGTGTTTGCCAAGCAGTATAACGACCAGGTACTGCAATATGTCCGTCTAGTCAATTCACTTGAGAATATCCCCGACATGTTGCTGACCAACAGCCAAATGCGTGCCGACCGCGACAGTTGTGTCACACTTGCCAACATCATTGCGCACGATATGGCGGTGCAACAAGTTCAGATTGAAAAGACCCAGGAGCGCAGTCAGGCAGTTCTGAACAAGTCGAAGCAACTAAACGACTTTGCGCTGAAGGCCTACGAGGAGATCCGCCGCAGTGTGTTTGTCAATGGTGACCAGAGTTATGTGTCCATGCTTCAGAACCTGCCACGCTACTGGCGCCAAGCCCAGATCGACATCCGCGAGAAGTATCGTCCCACCGACAAAACGCGCAGCGACTGGCGCGGTCCCATCGTGGGTTTTCTCTTTATCTTCATCATTTTCTATGTTGTGGTGTCGGCAGTGGTTAGCACGGTGGTCATCAAGTTCTTGATTCCCAAGCGATGGATGAGTCAGGAGTTCTACCAAAAGCGGCACGGTGTCATTGTTGCAGCCAGTGCGGCATTGTTTGCCATCGTGACGCTAGTGATTTCGCTGACCTTGCGCGAGCACAACTTCATGATCATGGCATCACGATTGCTCAGCGAGTATGCGTGGCTACTGGTGGTGATCATGCTCTCGTTGCTCATCCGCCTTGACGGGAAAAACATCATGAGCGGCATCCGCGTTTACATTCCCATTACGGTGGTGGGTCTGGTGGTGTTCATTTTCCGCATCACGTTCATGCCCAACACGGTGGTAAACCTGTCGTTCCCGTTGATATTGCTGTTGTGCACCCTGTGGCAATGGAGCGTCATCAAGCGCCACAACAAGCGTTTGCCCCGCAGCGACAGGTTCTACAGTTGGATTTCGCTGGTGGTGATGGTGGTGTCGCTGGTGATGGCCTGGAGCGGCTACACGCTGATGAGCGTGCAGGTGCTCATCTGGTGGATTGTGCAGTTGACGATGATCCAGACCATCACGGTCATCTACGACCTGCTTCACCGCTACGAGGCTAAGCACATTGCCAAGAATGCCGACATCCGCTCCACTTGGTTCTATGACGCGATTTACAAGATGGTCATCCCCATTGCCGCCACATTCAGTGTAGCGGGCTCCATCTACTGGGCAGCACGTGTATTTGACCTGACTGAGTGGTGCAAGCGCATCCTCACCTATCGCATTGTCGACATCCCCGACGTGATTGTCATTACACTAGGCCGCATCATTGCGCTGGTGGCACTGGGCTTCGTGTTCAACTACCTGATTTATCTCGTCATCAACGGCTATGTGCTGTGGAAGGAACGCCGCAGCGGCACGAAGAACAAGGCGGTGTCGCTGAGCATGAACCTGATGAAGTACTTTGGTTGGGGCTTGTTCATCTACATCTGCATGGTGACGCTGCAAGTCAACCGCGCGGGCATCACACTGATTCTGACGGGCTTGTCGACTGGTATTGGTTTCGCTATGAAAGACACGCTGGAGAACCTGTTCTATGGCTTGTCGCTGATGAGCGGCCGCGTGAAGATTGGCGACATGATCGAGTGTGACGGCGTGCGAGGCCGTGTGACCAACATCAACTACCAGAGTACGATGGTCGAGACCCTCGACGGCTCGGTCATCGCGTTCCTCAACAGCCAGCTGTTCAGCAAGAACTTCAAGAATCTGACCAAGAACCACGGCTATGAGTTGGCACAACTCGATGTGGGTGTGGCTTATGGATCAAATGTCGACCAAGTGCGTCGTCTCATCATCGACCGCTTGAGCAAAATGGACTGTTTCGACCACAAGAAGGGCATCCAAGTGCTGTTCAAGGACTTCGGTGAGAGCAGCGTGGATCTGCAGGTCGTGCTGTGGACCCCCGTGAAGACGCGTCTTGCCGACCTGGCCCGCATCAAGGAGCAAATCTACGACGCGCTCAACCAGGGCGGCATCGAGATCCCCTTCCCGCAAGCCGACGTGCACATCCGCCAGCCTTAGCTCCACTTCACGCAGATTCCGCAGATCCTTAAAGAAGATGAGTGACTTTGCAAAGCAAAAGTCACGCAAGTGTGCGAAAGTCAGAAAAAATCACAACTTTCGCACACTTTCGCTTGTTTGTTACAAAAAAACATTGTACCTTTGCCAAAAATAAAGTTGTACTTTAAATTTGTCAAACATTATCTTATGTACAAGTATATCAGGAAAATAGAGCACGAATTATTACGGTTAAAGGGCATATTCAAGGTAGTTACGGTCACAGGTCCACGACAATCAGGCAAAACAACTTTGTGCAAAATGGCCTTTCCAGACTACAACTACATCAATCTGGAGGATGAGACTGTGCTGACTGAACTTGAATTGAACCGTAAGTCGTACATTGAACGGTATTGCCACGGCCTCATCATCGATGAGGTGCAGCGCATGCCAGAATTGCTTAGCACGGTGCAGGTGGTAGTTGATACAGTGCCTGATTGCAACATCGTCTTGACAGGGAGCAACAATCTGCTCCTGTCACAAAAGGTGACCCAATCGCTTGCCGGCCGTACTGCTGTACTTAACTTACTGCCATTATCACTCAGCGAACTAAACGAGAACGACCTAGAACTCAGTGACTACGAAATCATGTTTCGCGGCTTTTATCCAGCGGTGTGGTCAAACCATGTCCCGGCAACAGATGCGTATCGGCAATACTACAACACCTATATTCAACGAGACATACGCCAGCTGAGCAACATCCGCCATCTAAACGAGTTTCGGCAGTTCATTGTCATCAGTGCTTCGCGCATTGGGTGCGAGTTCAACGCGCAGAGCATCTCCAATGAGCTCGGTGTGTCACAGCCCACTGTCCAGGAGTGGACTAATATGCTCGAGGCGACTTTTGTCGCTTTCAGGCTACAGCCTTTCTATCGCAATATCAGCAAACGCCTGGTGAAAACCCCAAAAGTTTATTTCTATGATGTGGGGTTGGTTTGCTACTTGCTAGGTATCACAAATGCGCATCAATTAGAGACTCACCCCCTGCGTGGACAGATCTTTGAAAACATGGTTATTGTCGAGTGCTTGAAACATCAATTCAATCATGGTCTTGACAACAATCTGTACTTCTATCGTGACCAGGGGCAGCACGAAGTAGACTTAGTTATTGACGATGGTTTGCAGACTCTCAAGGCGTTTGAGGTGAAACTGTCGCCTACCATCCATCCCGATTTCTATAAAAACCTACATTACTTTAGAGCTCTTTTCGAACACGAAACAAAATTGTCAATGGTAATCAACACCGGGCGGGATGACGCACCAGACCCTATCACGGGACACATTAACTACAGGAATATTGACAAATTTCTCTCCGAGCCGATTGCCGGACAAAATTAAAGTTGCACTTTAGATTTGGCAAAATGAAGATAAGACAGATACCAATCAGAATATTAGCGTTCTTGCTGGTAACAATAGTTGCTGGGCAGGCTGTGGCGGCGGGCGACGACGTGGCGATGTCGCTGTATGAGCGCTGGGAGCATCTGCCAGGGGATAAGCTTATCCAGATGGGATATCACTACCGCAACGTGGCACGGCAACCCGACAGCGCGATGGTGTGCTTCTCGATTGTCGCCAACCGCTACTACACCCACAAGCTCGGCCGCGAGGATATTGAGCATAGCATCGAAGCAATGACCAACATTGCCGCTCTCTATAGTGAGTACTTCTATGACTATGCCAAAGCCGTGAACTACGATACAGAAGCCAAAGCATTGATTGAGAAGCACCATTGCTACAAGCATTTATCCAAGGTCATTATGCATGAAGCGTATATTGAGGACTTGAAGAATCTAACACCCGACTTTCACCCCAAGACGGTAGCCTTGTACAAACAAGCGTTTGACGCGGCCTACCAACAGAAAGATTGGGGAGACATGTATGATTCTTTCCTGAGCCTGATGCTTATGACCACATTTCACGACAAGGAATCGATGATTGAGCACGAGATGGACATCATCAAGAATGCCCCCATACCCTCCGACACACTCTACTTTTATACGTTTGCCCGCTGCTTGATTGACGTTGTCCGCACCTGGGACAAAAAGCAATTCGACAGTACGGAAGTCTGTCTCTCACGTCTCCAGGAAATCGCACATAGCCAGAAGATCACACCTGCGCATCGTGCTACTTGTCAAATTGTTGCTAACAGCTATTGTGCCTTCTTCTACATGGGTGTCTACAAGCAACCGGATAAAGAGTTGGCCTGCCTCAAAGACAACGAGTACATCGCGACCCAGTACAACCTATTGCCTCACCTAATTGCATCTTACCAGAACCTAAAGGAGTACTACCTAGCCACGCACGACACCACGATGTATGAACATTACCGCATGCTCGCGATGGAGAAGACAGTCGAGATGCTCTCGGACAAGAAACTGGGCAGTGCCAACGAGGCGAAGTTCATTTATGAGCTGAACAAGAAGAACGAAGAGGTGCGCAACCTGGCTTACCGAGAG
>JAEEVE010000177.1 GCA_016290765.1 Muribaculaceae bacterium | reverse complement strand
TCACGCCCGTCCTCGGTAAAATCGGGGTCGCTGAAGTCGAGCATGATGTCGTTGCGCCTGTCGTCATCAAGCTCTAGCAAGCCCATATCGAGCTGGTTGTCACTCATCACGATGCGCCTTGTAGTTTTCCACTTCCTGCTCGTAGTTGTGCTGCTCGATCGAGTCGATGGTGTGCGAATCTAGGATTGAGTCAGGGTTCAAATTGTCGATTGATCCATCGCCCACAGTGAGTTTGATGTGCGAGTTGATACCGACATTGGTGCCTGGTGCCACATGATGTCCGTTGACCTGAACTTGCAAGATCAGGCCACCATAAGGCGAGGCTACACTGTCGACCTCGACGCTCTTGAATCCAATGGAGCGCAGGATAGCGAGTCCCTGGCGTATGGACACTTCCTGCAGCTTGGGCAGCTGTACACCTCTAGGATGCAAAGCATTGACCTTGAGATAGATAATGCGTATAGCCTTGACCTTGGCTCCTGCCTTGGGGTCCTGGTCGATGATGACACCCGGTGGATACTGTTCATTGAAGGTGGTGCTGTCGCTGATGTCCCAGCTGAAACCAGCGTCCTCGAGCGTGTTGATGGCTTTATCGAGCGTCATCGTGCGCACGTCGGGCACACGTCGCTCCTGCCCATGCGATGTGAACACGTCGATAAACAGAAGGCCGATGTAGAACAGCGCAATAGCCGCCACCACCATCAGGATGGAATTGAGGATAAACGGATGCTTCTCCTTGAAATCGTTATATGCGTTCTGACTCATTTCGGTAAGAATTTTGATAATATTTACCTTTAACCCGCAAAGATACTCAAAAGTTTTCAGTTATCAGTTATCAGCCTCCGGTTTTTTGAGAAAATTGATTCTAATTGCATCCAAGGAGGGACAAAAAAGGCCGGCTAACAGGAGTCTGCTAGCCGGCCATCGGTGTCGTTTATAAGTCAGGCTTCGACAATTTCACGACCGAAGGGTGTGAGTGCGATGTGTGCCATCTTCATGTGTTGCTTGCCGAAGGGGATGCCGATGATGGTGATGTAAAGCAATGCGCCAAAGAACCAGTGAGTGAGGGCAATCCAGATGCCGCCCACGAAGAACCAGATGATGTTCATCGCAGCATTGAGGCACCCGCTGGTGGGTTTACGCACGACCCGCGATCCGAAGGGCCACAGGCAGAGGATACCGAGTTTGAGCGACTGGAGCCCGAAGGGGATGCCGATGATGGTAATCATCATGGCGAGCGATGCCATGATATACTCGACAGCGGTAGCGATTCCGCCAAAGATGAGCCAGATGATATTACCCAAGATTTTCATTGCCTTCTAGAATGATAAGTCGGGAAAAACCCGCGCAGTTGACAAAAGTTTTGCAGTCAATCATGCAAAACGCGTGCCAACACCTGCTGCAAGGCAACTAACGGCTAGAAATCGTAACCCAGCGAGAGGAAGAAGTACACCTTTCGGGTGTGGCTGCTCCATCCCAGAGAGGCTCCCAATGGACCCAGGACGCGGCTATTGTAGTAATAGGCAGCCTGCACGCCCCAAATGGGCTTGCGCTTAAAGAGGTCGGCCATCGTTTCGTTGTGCTCGGCTACACTACCGTCGAGCAGCACATAATGCTGTCCCTTGACACGCTGCTGCAGCCGTAACGAGGCGCCGACAAACTTGCTGTCGAAGACTTCCACATGCCCGAACCCCGCCAGAGGCATCTGTTGAGGGAAAAACTTGCCACGAGTCATGCCGCCCGCCATGTTTTGAACGGAGGTTGGCAAGTCGTCCCCAAAGAGCAGACGACCTTGCACGCCTGGGCGCAAGTGGGTGTTCCGCGCAATGGGAATGGTCACCTGGCAAGCTGCCATGACTGCACTAAATCCGCCATGCCCCTTCCATTTGGCAAAGTTGTCGGTAAAGTAGTCGTACCGCGCCTCAGCCCTCACTCCGCGACGCGCAAAGTAATAGTTGTCCTCATTGTTGTAACGCAAGCGTACATGATAGTTGAAGTAATACCCATTGCCATCAAAGTCAATCATTTCCCCATGGTTCCACTTACCCTTGAATAGATGGTAGTGTTCCCATCCAAGTCCCAACTCACAGTCAAAGTTCATGGCGTCGAACGAGAAGAGCTTGACATTGGCCCGTTGGTAGAGATAGGAGATGTAATTGAGGCGCTCGCCTTCACTGTAAATTCCTTGATGCAGATTGTGCCAAATTTCATAACTCAAGCCCATTCTTTTGAACGGCGACGGCTCGATGTCTAGTGCCAACCGCAACATCGACCGCAGTCCCAAACGCATGGTCAACGCAAGCTCGGTGTTGAGGCGGCCGCCATCAAAGTATAGTCCTTTGAGTTGCAGCGCTGCGATGTCCTCGAGATCATATCGGAATGCCACCGATGCCGATAGCGTGTTTTCCTGCCTCGAGTCAATCAATCCTGTATGGTCATCTTCGGGTGGCAGCAGGTTGTTGATGTCGCGCAAGTGCATCGTGTAGTCAACATTGGCGAGGGCTCCTGCCTGTGACTTCAGCAAGAGAATGGAGTCCAATTTCTCGCGTGCTGCCCGCTCGCCACGCACGATGAGCGAATCAATCGCCCCGCGTGAGAAACTGCCGCTAGAATAACCCTTTACGGGTACACGGATGAGCAGGTCGCAATACTTGTCATTGTCACGTGCCCTGCGGTCGATGTCACTGCCTGCCGATCGCTCAAGCACATCCATCAGCGAGCGGTAGCGCCTGTCCAAGCCTAGGTCAAACCAAATGCCAATCACATAATCTGCACCCAGTTCGCGAGCCACATCGGCAGGAAAGTTATTCTTCGTGCCACCATCGACAAGCACCTTGTCTCCCATGCGTACAGGCGTAAACACGCCTGGTATCGACATGCTCGAGCGGATGCTCTTCACCAGCGAGCCATTGGTGAGCACCACAGCCTCATCGGTTATCAAGTCGGTAGCCACGCAAGCAAACTTCCTAGGCAGGTCGCTCAGGAAATTGATGCTGTCGGTATAGCCCTGCAGGTAATGTGCGAAGGTACTCTCGATGTTAGTGCCACGAATCACACCACCGGGTTGCGGGTCGATGCCACCTCGCACATAGAAGTCGCGTTCGTAGAAATAAGTGTTCTGATCATCGCGCTCGCGCAGTGTGAGATGCCGTTGATTCTCGGTGTCTAGAAACATTTCGGCCCAGTCGGTAGTGCGGAACATCGAAGCGATGTCGCTGCTGTTGTAGCCCACGCTGTACATTGAGCCTACAATACTACCAATGCTAGTTCCCACGACGATATCGACGGGCAGACCGGCCTCCTCAATCACCTTGAGTGCACCGGCATGTGCCGCACCCAGTGCACCGCCACCACTCAGCACCAGGGCAACTTTCTTGTGTGATGGCACGCTATCGTTTACAACTGTTTGAGACAGCGCTGGCAACGTCACTAGCATGAACGCCAGCAAAGACAAAAAAGACTTTCTCATGGGATGTTGCTTTTCAATTTGCCTGCAAAGTTAAGAAATTTTTCAAAAAGATGAACAATGCCACACTCACTTCTTCATGTGTGATACTTGCTAAACACGCTGGAGCAGTTGTTCCAGCATGATATGCCAGGCAGTACAGTCTTGCGGCTGCAGGGTGTGGATACCAAGGGCGGCTGCCGCGGCTACGTTGTGAGGCCCGTCGTCGATAAAGACAGTCTCGTCGGGAAGCGCATGCTCACCAGCAAGCATCATTTCATAGATGCGTCGGTCAGGCTTCATCACGCCCATCTCATAACTGAGGTAGAGGGCGTCAAAGTAGTACTCAATGCCGTGACCTGCAGGGTCGAAGGCGCTGCTGCGTGCCCACTGCATCATGAAGGGGTTGGTGTTGCTCAGCAAGCTCACGCGGTAGCCTCGCTCGCGCAGTTCCAACACCTTGTCCAAGTTGCACTGCGGCAGCTGGACAAAGTAGCCCTGCCAGCCACGGTAGCAGCCCTCCAGGGTGATTTCTTTGCCCGCAAGCAAGCTGAGTTCCTGCTGAAACTGCTCGGCAGTGATAGCACCGCTCTCCAGTTGGCCGAAGATACCCACCTGGGCGAACGCGTCGAGATACTGCGCAGCATCGGCAAACCCAGCCTCGTTAAAGCGCTGTATGGCCTGGCGCTTGTCTATTTCAAAAATGACCCCACCCAGGTCAAACACGATGTTTCTGATCATACTTTTTCGGCTTGAATAGATTTGAATTTGCAAAGTTACGAAAAAACAGTCAATCTGCGCCCGCACGACTCAAATGTCCCTTATTCTGGGCCCGTAGTTCAATGGATAGAATAAACGATTGGGGGTTTGACTCCCCACGGGTTCACAAAAAGACAAATCGCCAACTTGTTAACTGTCGACAAGCTGGCGATTTATCTATTTATAATTCATCACTTTTCTGACAAGTGAATAGGCCTGATCAGCACTTATTTCCCCAGCACGATGTTGATGATCTGGTTGACATCAGTAACATCGACCGAGCCGTTGCCGTCCAAGTCAGCTAGTGGCTCGATGCTTGGATTTTGATTCTTACCGAGAATGATGTTGATGCAGATGTTCACGTCAGTCACATCAACCTTGCCATCACCATTGAGGTCGCCCAAAATTCCATTGATTTCATAAGGTTCAGAAGCGCTGATAGCCTTAATGAGGTAACCATTGTTCTTGGCTGCGCTGCGGGTGATGATTGCATCAAAGTCAACCCCCTTATCCACAGCATTAGTGAGGTCCACACTAGTGACGTCTACGGTAATGCTGCCCATGAGTTGGGTTACATTGATGCTGAGAGTATCATAAGGAACCAGAACTCTTGGCGGGAACTCAAATACACCATTACCTTTGTAAACGGCATCCTTGATGTGAGCCACCTCGTTAACCTGGGGGTGATAGAAGAAGAATGTCAGGCTGTCACAGGTCTGAGTCTGGCTCTCTTGGAAGCTACCAGGTGTGTAGGTGTTCAGCTCGGGTGCACTGCCTGCGCTCTCCAAAGGCTCAACCAACAGATCAATTGTTGTGTTAATGGTGTCGGTAAGCTTGCCAGTGACATTGCTCAATACTGTACCTTCTGAACACTCGCCATAGGCGCCGGTGATCTTCACCCAATTGCGTTGTCTGGTCGCTCCCCATTTTTGTTGCACGAAGTCGATATACTCCTCCAGTTGGTCTCCTTCCTGACCGTTGTTAGGATATTGTAAGTGACTAGCATCAACCTGAGCATTGAAGGCGTAGAGGGCGTGGTTCTCTGAATCAACATAACCCACGGTGAGGTTCTCGTTGATGGTGTAGAAACTGTTCAGACTACCGCTATCCGCGACCTCAGTAAGTAGGGCTTTGGTAATGTCGCCCAACATCTGCGCTTCAGTAGAAGGAAACTTGAAGCCAGCGAAATTTACGGTGGGTGACATCCTTACAGCATTGTTCCAATCGCCACCCCAGTTATCGTCGGTGTAGTAATAACCACCAAGGGTATACTGGTTGTTGCTGAAGTTCCACTGGTGGTGGTCATACTCGTAGTACAACGGACACATGCGCTTGAAGGTGATTGCTTCGTTAGCTGTGGCTGTATACTCGTCGTTGCTCCACTTGTAGATGGTGTTTCCGCCATTGGTGCTACCAACCTTTATCAGGTCTAGATAAGTGTCCTCAAGGGCTGTGCTAACTGTCTGATCGTAGAGTTTCATCAATGCTCTTCCATCAACTTGGCCACCATGAGGTTCGTTCTCGTAATTATTAACCCAGGTGTTCCAGTTGTTATTGCTCGGTTCGAAGAAGAGGAACGACTTGTGGTTGTCAAGTCCCGTGACGTTGATATAACGGTTGTCGGCATCCCAACTGAGATAGACATTGCCGCCTACACCCTCGATGACCTCTGTCTGATGATACACTAGGTCGCTCTCGCTCACATCTTGAGCACCATCACCAAGCACAATGTCGCAAGTGTTGAGTTTATCATTCTCGTAATAATACCAAGTGTAACCAGATTCGTCTTGAAGCGTCTCGGTCAGCTGAATACCAGCCTCATCGATACTGCTCTGATCACTTGTCTCGGCATTCTTGATATACAACCATGGTGCGGGAGCTCCCTCACGAGGACTGCGCACAAAGATGTGTGTGCCCGCAGCGTATTGAATGATGTAGGTGTTGGTGATTTCGTTGATAACTTGACCCTCAACGAGCAAGGCGGCACGAAGCACATGAGTACCATTGCCGCTAATCTTCACCGAGCCGCTTCCAATGATTTGGACGCTATTGGCGGTGGGCTCTGACCCATCGGTGGTGTAAACAATTGTCAAATCGGGCGAACTGGCCTGGAGGGTGACGGGTATGTCATTGTTATACACACCAGGAGCCTTGTCGGCAGTCAGCTTAAGCTCATAGCCGATGTACTCTTCGGTCACATCAATGGGCTGGCCGTTGGCGTAGGTGAAATAA
>JAEEVE010000176.1 GCA_016290765.1 Muribaculaceae bacterium | reverse complement strand
CTATTTTTGATTCCACCAAATCAATGGCAACATTTTTTAGAATTATTTTCGTTGCAGTGCTGGCAGGTGTGTTGACCCACATGGCTGCACTGCTCACGCAACTTGCATGAAGAACAAGGGTTTAGCTGCGTGTCACGCCCCTTCAGTGTGCGATACACCGCACGCACCGCCACCCCCACGGCAGCAGCCACAATCACACCAACGATCACATATTGCACTATCATCATACGGCCATCTAGTTTACACTGCAAAGTTACAAAAATTTGCGCGAGCCCAAAGCAATATGCTTGTTTTTTGCTGAGGCGAAGCCAAATTTATCTAAATTGACGTGAACTCGATAAGAATATAATGCTGATTCACAAACTCCCGCTCGTTGTCTTCAACTCCTGCATGAGAACTTAACCGCCTGGCTGAATCCAGCCAAGCGGTTAAGTGAATCTTTAAGTCCCCCTCTGTAGGGACGCGACCCCTGTCACGTCCGAAGGGGATTTAGGGAACCTACTGGACTATCATCTTCTTTGCGGTGCCGTCGCTCATCTTGATGATGGTCACGCCGTGGTGACTGGCATCGACACGCTTGCCATCAATGCTATAGCGTGCCACCTCGCGAGCATTGTTGCCGCGCGGTGTAGCGATGCCAGAATAAGCGAGATTGTCGATGCGGAAGGCCGGGCTGAGCACCTGTTCTTGCCAGTTGCCGGCAGCGTCCACCAGACGAATCTTCAGGTCAAACCAGCCCTCGTAAGCCTCGCCCGTCACGCCAGCCAATGAGCCAGTATAGAACCAACCCATCACTGGCCAGTAGTTCTCAGGTACTTCCTCTACGGGCAACTCGTTCCAGTTATCCTCGCCGTAGGGAGAATAACTTACCTCTACCGACTCGGGAGCATAGCGGTCGTAGTAATACCAGTCTTGTGGTGAATGCTTGAGGTTGAAATCACCTGCACTGAATTCTAGTGTACCATCTTCAGCCGTTTCAAATCTGTCTGTCACATCGCCATTGTTTGCCATAAAGTGCAACATCGTCATCGTAGGTGAGCATTGGTCTTCGCTAGATGTCGTAAAATGCATTTTTGTCGTGTTTAAACTTGGCATGTCATCGACTTTAAATGCACCACCTGTGAGGCAAATGTCGGCCTCGCCGTCTATCGGCTCGTCGAGTTCTAGATATGAATCATTACCCGAACTAAGCTCTTCGCCATTCACAATCAACTTGTAGTTGGTGCTGCTTCTCCAGTCATCTGAACCCTCGCCGAAGCGGCCTATATAGTCGTAATTAAAACTCAATGTATAGTAAATGTCACTTATAATATTTCCTTCGTCATCTTCCCATTCATCTATATAATTATCTTGACTGGGTGCGCAAACCAACACAGGACAGTTATCGCCTAAAATACCCGCCTTTTTCTCAACAGAATGGCTAAATGCTGGATTATAGGATGAAAACAAAGGTAATCTGGTGACGTCTACATCGCTGAAATCGGGAGATCCGTTTGCCATCAAGTCTCTAGTTGAAATTGAAGCGACACCATTGTTCGCGAATATTACTTCACCATTAGTGCTGGTCAAACGCATGCTGACCAAAGCCGGTATATGGTTTGGTATCACCCCAAAGAGCATTTGCTCGGTAGTGACCGATGGTTCAATGAATGGAATGAAACCGACATTACTCGTTTCTGCTTTTGCCCCGATATAAAACTTCATGATATCACCTTCAGAAAGAGGAGAAGCCAGCCATATAGTCAAATAAGGAGGATAACCATTCCCTTCTGCCACGTAGAATGTGAAGGTAGGGTAAAGGTTTTCGTTCTGATGGTTGTTGATAACAAACGGGTCGGTAAATAATGCATACTCCGATGGGTCATTCGTGACTGTGATATCACCTGAAGCCCCTTCTACTTCGTATGCCGTGGTAAAGAAGTCGAGTCCCTTAAATCCGACACGATGAGAATAAAAAGCATAGCGGTCACTAACATCATTGACAAAGAAGTCGGCATCATCTTCCATTCCAACGCTATGATGTACACCACCTTCAATGACTCTTCCAAATGACCCATAAGTTGAAACCAATTCACCATAATCCTTACAATATATTTTTTTGTAAAACCACAAATCATCAGTATTGCGTAGTTCTAATTCAATCCAGTTCGTATAATTATCGTCAACAGACCATTTGCCAGTGCTGACGGGTTCGCCATTAGGAGTGATTGTTTGAAAGTGAATATGGTTCTTGGCTTCAGAGGAAGATATGTTTAGTTGCATATCTCTATCAACGGTCGTTTGCTCACGAATTACATACATTGAATATAGGTATGGGTCTTCTTGTTTCCAATCCTGTTGAAAAAAAATTACAATAATGTCATAAGTTCCTGAAGGAACTGACAAGATGTTTGATCCAGCCTTTAAGGTTATCCCTTGATCTCTTGCTGTAATCCAATACTCATTATTGATTAAAGCCAGAGATCCAATAGCTTGATTCTCTGTATTAAAGTCGATGACGATGTCAACATTATGCGTAATGGCATTTTCTTTAGCTTGGTGAGCGCGTTGAGGGGTATTCGTGTTGTCAGTGTTGTTGGGTTCAGTGGCTTTGACCATTATTGGATGTGGTCCATGAATCAAGTTGAACCCATTGTCAAGCATTCTAGGTGTCTGTGCGCTGATGCACCCTAGGAAGCCCAGCGTCAACATGAGGAGTAGAGTTTTTCTCTTCATAATGCGTTTGTGTTAAGGGTGAATAAAAGAGTTATCGGGTGCAAAGGTAGAGGTGCCCGGCGGGCTGTGCAAGAAAAATGGCGAAAGGTTTGTCGTTGTAAATTTGCAATAACAACGTTCCCTGTTTTTCAGGTATTTATGGTCTGTCGCCCAACGCAAACCAACACCTCATCAATGCTCAATCCGTCATGTATAATGGACTGTTGCCCCCCTTAAAACGGACCATTTTCACTTATGGCTTGAGGCATTCAATCGGCACTACCCAAACCTCATCTTTTCATTGATTCACTCCGCAACTTTTCGAAATGAACAATCGTAGAAGAGTTAGCATGAATCTAAAAAATCAGCGTAATCTGCGTGAAATGAATTGTCTGCCAAATCAGCAAGATCTGCATGAGCCTAATTAATCAGCTTGGGGCTCGGAGGTTGGGGAGTTGGGCTCGGTTGACTGCTTGAAGTAGGCACTGGGGGTAACACCCGTGATGCGCTTGAAGATGGCGACGAAGCTGCTGCGGTTCTTGAACCCCACGCTCTGCCCGATGGCTTCGATGGTTAGGCCGCTATACTTTGCCTTATCATCCATGCGGCGACAGGCCTCACGCACGCGGTAGCCGTTGAGGATGCTATAGAATGTGCGCCCTGGCACCTTGTTGATGGCTTGCGACAAACGCAAGCGGGTCTCGCCCGTTAGCTCAGCCAAGCGGTCAAGGGTAAAGTCAGAAGAGAAAATCTCGGTGCAGGACTCCATTACATGATCGACTTTCTCCATTACCACGGCAATGTCATCACCCTCCATATTGCTGCGACGATATTTGACGGTTTCGGTTGATGTAGACTGTTCTTGAGTCTGTTGCAGCCTGCGTAGTCGGTCTTCGTTGGCCATGAGCTGCATGTTGTGTTGATAGAGTGTCTCGTTTTTCTGCTTGGTGCGACGGTAGTTTACCCACGCCAGAACGAGCAATGACAGCATCAACAACGCCACCACTGCCACAGCAATCAGCTCGGTTCTCTTGATGCGTTGCTTATAGGACAACTCCTTGATCTCATGGTTCGCCACATTGAGCTTGAACAAAACCTTCTCCTCGTCGACTTTTGCCAACTTGGAATCTGCCATAAACTTGTCTTTCATTTTGTGGTATTCCAAGTCGTATTTGTCGGCCAAGGCGTTATTCCCTAGCGAGGCATAATAGTCGCGCTTAAGATATAATGCCTCAATAACTGCAAAGGTGTCATGAGTTTCTGTGGCTATCTGTTCTATGATGTCAAGCTCATTCAGGGCAGCCACACGATCTTTCATGGCACGATAGACGAAATAAAGGTTTTCATGGGCAATGATACGAAAACCAGGTCTAGTGTGTTCTGCTGCCATATCAATGCAATTTTCAATTCGACTTAATTCGTTTAGAGCTGAATCGTATTGCTGGTTATACACATAAATGGCAGCTGCGCATTGGTGCTTGGCAAAATCTCGTGCTGGGACAGTATCATTAATAATGGCAGATTGAAACAATTGAAGCTCATTTTGGATTAAATCCAATTTGTTGTACCACAATGCTGTGGTTATCATGTTGATGATTGAGAGGACTTGTATATGTTCTACTTTGTCACTCTTTACTGATCGATGAAAAGCTTTTTTGCACAAATTGAGAGGTTTTTCAGAGAAAGCAAAGTCATGTAAGATGTCAATTCTCCTCGCTTCAAGCGTGGACATGAAACCATAGATACTGGCTAATCGGTCAGTTAAATCGTTTTTCAAGGCTATTTGCTCTGCTTTGAGAATACATTGCATAGCTCGTTTAAAGTCATAGAAGTTTGGTAAATAAATATTGGCCATCGCCACTAATGCCCTACAGCTATACTCCATCTCCTCTTTTGACTGCTTTTTGTTTGCTCGGTTGGCAACGATGCTGAAACAGAAAAGCGCGCTGTCCAGTTCGTTTTTGTTCCAGTGGGATTGCGCCTTGTCGCACAACTGCTTGTTGCTCATCGCCAGCAACTTGTCGGCCGGCATCGTATAGGCACTGGCACAGAAACTCCCCCCTGCCGCAAGCATCAGAATGAGTATAGCAAGCAGATGGGCAATAGTTGGGTGGGTTGTGATGCTGATTTTGGCCATGATTCACACTTGGTTACAGTTGCTTGGCTATATAGCGTTTAAACCAGCGGGCGAAGACCGGGTCGGTGAATTGCATCTTCTTGCCCATAGGCTCAATTAAGTCGGCATCTATTAAGGCCTGTTTCAGACGGGTGATGTTAGATGAACTGCTTCCTAGGTTGAATTGGTTGATAACCTTGCGCGTATTGAAGCCATCGACAATGCCGGCTGACATAGCCCGCAAGAAGTTCATTTGATAGGTAGTCAGCGGTGAAATCTGTTGCAAGAAAAGCATCTCATTGGCATCAAGTAAGTCTTCGATGCCTTGTTGTAAATGCTGGATGGATGCGGCTTCACCTGGGTTTAATTGAGTGAGAATCAGCCATGCCAACTGTTGGACATACGATGAGTGGCATTCTACTACTTGGCAAATCTCTGAAGCTAGTTGTGGCGTAATATCGTGCTCTGCCTCTTGATAGCGAGAGACGATATATTCAACCCAAGTCTCAATCTCGATGCGCTCAAGAAAGAAAGTGTCACCAAATTGATAGAAGGGCATGTTGCGTCGCTGGAACATGTCCATCATCATATGACGTTGACTTCCGTATAGGCAGTAGGACACACGATTCTGGTGTTGCCAGACGCTGCGCAGACGACGTTGGAAATCCAAGGAATGTTGGAATTCACCAAGCTTTTGGAACTCATCGATGCATATTACAAGTTCTATGTCTTTTTTTTCAGCGACAGTCTCAGCTAATTGCAATAGCTCTTCGGGTGAATACTCGTTGGGAGTGATGCCCAGTGAAACGGAGAAGTCAGTATAGGTTTCGGGAGAGTAAGTCAGCTTTGGAACGATACGAAGCAGGAAGTCTTTGATGTTCTTAAGCCATAATTCCTTCTGGCTGGCGGTCTGTTTCATGATGGCTCCAGCCAAAGCGTTATAGAAGTCATACTCGCTGCGGCAGGCGAATGCGTCGACATATACTGTGACAATACCTGGCGCGTCGAGGTGGTTTCGCACATGATCTACCAGGGAGGTCTTTCCCCAGCGACGCGGAGAAATTAAGATGCTGTTGATGCCGTTCAGAAAATTGGCGCGTAAGCGGCGTATCTCTTTCTCGCGGCCAATGAAATTGTGGTCGCCCACAGGCACACCAAACATAAAGCTTCGTTCACGTTTCATATTGCTATCATTATTTCATGGTGCAAAGGTAAACAAAAATTATTAAACACACAAGTATGTGTGCCACAATTTTGTGGCACACATACTTGTGATTCTTTTAAGCGGCTGTAATACAATTTGTTGCTTCGGTTTTTTGGGGTTGAAATACTCCAATAGCTTCCTTATTTCTTCAGTTTTTTCAGCTGGGCGTTGAGGCGGGCGGGGGTGAGGTCGGCGGGGTAGTCGGTGAAGGGGAACACCGTCGGGCAGCCGTTGCGGTATTCGCTGCAGCCAAAGCCGGTGCGGCCCTTGACCATGTGGCCCTTGCCGCAAACGGGGCAGATTACTTGCTCCAGCCTGGTGATGCGTGGGGCGCGGGGCTTCTTCTCGGTGGCCTCGCCAGTGGCAGGAGCCTTGGGCTTCTTGGGAGCATCCTGTTCGACGATGATGGCAGGGCCCTCGTTGTCGCGCAGCACGTTGAGCACAATCTCGCTCACCATCTGCTTGAGTTCGTCAAGG
>JAEEVE010000175.1 GCA_016290765.1 Muribaculaceae bacterium | reverse complement strand
CATGAACCCGATGGCAAGAGCAATCATGTAGGCACCAAAGATACCAAACGGTGCAGCAGCACCCACAAGCATCAACTTGGGGTTAGCAAGCAAAGCGGTAAAGTCGGTCATGGCACCGATGCCCAGGAAGATGAGTGGCGGATACCAGCCTTGACGGACGCCTTGATACAGGATGTTCAGCACCGACCCCTCCTCATAGATACCAATCTCGTTACCGGGCTGGAACGGAATGTTTCCGATGAGGATACCGAAGCCGATGGGCACTAGCAACATGGGCTCAAAGTCATGCTTGATGGCCAGGTAGATGAACAGCAGGCCAAAGCAAATCATGACCAAGTTGGGCCATGTGCAATTAGCAAATCCGGTGAAGTTCCAGAATTGCTCAAGATTGCTGGTTAAGAAACTGTCTAGAAGTACCATAGCCTATTAACCGATTACCATGATTGTGGTGCCTTCGAGCACTGAATCTTCCTTTGCGACATTAATTGACTTGACCACGCCATCCTTGCCTGCATGAATCTCGTTGCCCATCTTCATGGCTTCGAGGATGCACACGACATCGCTGGCCTTGACCTCCTGACCCTCCTTAACATAGATTTCCTTGATGGTGCCAGGAAGCGGCGACTCAATGACAAAGTCACCAGCTGCGGCTGCAACCTTCTTGGCGGCAGGCTTGGGAGCGGCCACTGTGGTCTCGCTGGCGGCGGGGGCAACGCGCTTCACCACCTTCGACACCTTGGGCTGGTCCATGAGCTCAACCTCATAGGGAGTGCCGTTGAGCTCAATCTTTGCGATATTGCCTTCAATATCGCCGATGGCAACATTGTACTCGTTGCCATTAATCTTATACTTGTATTCTTTCATTGATGTAAATTCTTAGGTGTTAAACATTTCACTTACGAGGAAGCACACGCATGAGGCTGTTTTTGTCGCTCCAAGCTGTATTGGCATTGCGGTCGAACGTGAGCACACCGCTCTCTTCATCATGAGAGTTGAAGTGCTGGTACAGCGCCATGCAGATAGCGGCCATTGCCTCGTCGCTGGTGCCTGTTGCCACTGGCTGAGGCTCAGCAATCTGGGCAGGTGCGGCAACGGCGGGCTTGTCCTCCTTGTTGGCGGCTTTGTTGGCCTTTCCAAACAGATAGAACAGGATGCTCAACATCAATAAGGTGCTGAACACGATTCCCATTGCAACCAGGGCGATAATAAAGCCGTGAGGATCTTCTTGGTGGAACTTCTCGATGTTCTCGTTCACCACACGCTGGTTATACTTGCCAGGCGTGATGGCGGTGTCATCCTTGCTGCCGTCACGCAGGCTCCATGCAGTGGCATCCATCTTGCCATCGACCAGTTCACTGATGCCATCGGCCTTTAGGGCGAATGTCTGATTAGAGGGCAGGTTGGCAGGAATTGTCACCATGTCGACCAAGTCACCATTTACATCATACAAGTAGAGATTGTTCTCCACACCAGGATTGAGCTTGAACGTGAAGTGCAAGGCACCCTGGGCCGACTCACCATCGGCAAAGAAAACAATGTGTGTGCGGGGGGCAACCTTTGTTGCCACGTCTCCACGAGGAATCTCGTAGAGCACGTCAGGATGGGCAGCGGCATACTCGTTCAAGTAATCCTTGGGCTTCTTGCCGTTAAGATTACTCAAGTCCATCGGCTGGTTAGAGATAAACATCTGTTCCATGCCGACGGTACCGTATGAGCGGTTAAATACCTCAACCCATGCGGTGCGATGGCCTGTCTGGTCTACCAGATTGCTGTCGTTCTGCACCATCACCTCGTTGAAGCGCAATTCCATGCGCCCCTGTGCGGTGGCGAGCAGCCCGAAGGCGGCAACCAATAGTGTCAGAATAATTCCTTTCTTCATAACCATAATTGATTACAGAGGAATATTGCCATGCTTCTTGGCAGGGTTAGTCAACTTCTTGGTGCGAGTCTGCTCCAGTGCGCGAATGATGCGGAAGCGAGTGTTGCGCGGCTCAATCACGTCATCAATGTAGCCATACTTGGCGGCATTGTAAGGCGTGCAGAACAGGTTGTTGTACTCGTCTTCCTTCTGCTGGATGAACTCCTTGTATTGAGCCATGATTTCCTTTGCCTTGGCCTCGTCGCCAGCCTCTTTGGCTGCAGTGGCTTCGGTCTTGGCGGTCTTTGCCTCCTTGGCATAGAGAATGCCAGCAGCACCAGCAGCGCCCATCACAGCAATCTCAGCGCTGGGCCATGCGTAGTTCATGTCGCCACGCAGCTGCTTGCAGCTCATCACGATGTGGCTGCCGCCATAGCTCTTGCGCAGAGTAACGGTAATCTTGGGAACCGTAGCCTCGCCGTAAGCGTAGAGCAACTTGGCACCATTCAAGATCACGGCGTTGTACTCTTGTCCCGTACCAGGCAGGAAGCCAGGAACATCGACCAGCGTCACCAAAGGAATGTTAAAGGCATCGCAGAAGCGCACAAAGCGGGCACCCTTCTTCGAAGCGTTCACGTCAAGCACGCCTGCCATGAACTGTGGCTGGTTGGCAACTACACCCACGGCCTGGCCGTTGAAGCGAGCAAAACCAACGATGATGTTCTTAGCGAAGTCTTTCTGAACCTCCAGGAACTCGCCATTGTCGACGACAGCGCTGATTACCTGATACATATCGTAGGGGTCGTTGGCGCTCTCAGGGATAATCTGGTTCAGTGCATCCTCTACACGGTCGATGAGGTCGTTGCAATCACGGCGCGGAGCTTCCTCCATGTTGTTGCTGGGCATGTAGCTGAGCAATTGCTTGATCAGCGCGATAGCCTCCTCCTCGTTTTCGGCGGCAAAGTGAGCCACACCCGACTTAGAGGCGTGCACCTTGGCACCACCCAGTTGCTCTTGAGTCACATCCTCGCCAGTGACGGTCTTCACCACCTTCGGGCCAGTGAGGAACATGAACGAAATGCCTTGAACCATAATGGTGAAGTCGGTCAGGGCAGGGGAGTAGACAGCACCACCGGCGCAGGGGCCAAGGATGGCCGAGATCTGGGGCACCACACCCGAAGCCAGGATGTTACGCTGGAAAATCTCGCTATAGCCGCCCAGGGCGTTGATACCCTCTTGGATGCGGGCGCCACCCGAGTCGTTCAGACCCACAACGGGAGCGCCGTTCTTCATGGCCAGGTCCATGATCTTGCAGATCTTCTGTGCCATGGTCTCGCTCAGCGAGCCACCAAACACGGTAGCATCCTGGGCGAACACATAGACCAAACGGCCGTCGACAGTGCCGTAGCCAGTGACCACGCCATCGCCGTCAAATGACTTCTTCTCCATGCCGAAGTTGGTGCAGCGATGACGCACGAACATATCGAGCTCCTCAAAGCTGCCCTCGTCAAGGAACATATTGATTCTCTCGCGAGCTGTGAATTTGCCTTTCTCGTGATGCTTCTCAATGGCCTTCTCACCACCACCCAGGCGGGCTGCAGCACGCTTGGCAATCAGCTCTTGGATTTTTTCGAGTTGTTTGCTCATTTTTGTCTGATAATTCGGTTAAAAAGATGTCGAAAATATTACTCTTGGGGGTGCTCGCACAGCTCAATCAGTGCACCAGCGGTTGTCTTGGGGTGCAGGAAACCGATGTTCAGACCCTCGGCACCACGACGGGGGGCAGCATCAATCACGCGGCCACCCTTCTCTTGAACCTCATTCAGAGCACCAGCAACACCATCCTCAACACAGAAGGCGACGTGCTGGATACCACCACGACCACCGTTCTTCTCGATGAACTTGGCGATGGCGCTCTCGGGAGCAGTGGCTTCGAGCAGCTCAATCTTGGTCTCACCAACCTTGAAGAACGCGGTCTTCACCTTTTGGTCGGCAACTTCCTCAACGGCATAGCATTTCAAACCCAGTAAATTCTCATAGAAAGGGATAGCCTCCTCAAGCGAGGTGACTGCGATACCCACATGCTCAATGTGCGAAATCTTCATAATTGAAATAAGTTTTAAAGTTATTATTAAGTTAAAATTTGTTGCTACACTAAAGAACACGCAAAGATACGACAAATTTGCGGCATACACCTATTAATTTGGTAAAAACTTTGCAAAATTGTGCAAAAGTGCAAACCTATGTCTCGGCGGCTATGGCTGGCAGGGACTCTTCATAGTCGCCATAAGGACGCGGTTTGGCTTGATGTGTGTCTAGATAGATTTCGGCCAAGCGGGCGCTCAAGGCTTGTAGAGTGGCTTGGCGACGGGCTGGGGCGAGCTGACACTCCCACACAACCAGCACATAGTAGCCAAGGTCGTGCAATTGCTTGTAGACGCGGCGGTCTCGTGCCTGGTTGCGCTCAAACTTGTTGCGCCAGAAGTCGGTGTTGGTCGATGGTATACGGAACTTGCCACAGTCATGACCATGCCAGAAACATCCATTGACCATGATGACCGTGCTCTGGCGACGCAACACGATATCGGGTGTGCCAGGTAATGACTTCACTGATACACGATAGCGGAAGCCATGTCGCCACAACCAGCGCCGCACAATCATTTCGGGGCGCGTGTTGCGGCTACCGATACTGCTCATGCAGTGGTGCCGTTGCTCAGGTGTCATTTTGTCCATGTTGGGTGCTCGCTTGACACGGCAAAATTACAA
The DNA here is from genome assembly GCA_016290765.1 of Muribaculaceae bacterium. Lineage (GTDB taxonomy): Bacteria > Bacteroidota > Bacteroidia > Bacteroidales > Muribaculaceae > Sodaliphilus. The sequence continues at coordinate 1,872 of JAEEVE010000175.1, read as the reverse complement.
AAATCCTTGATGGTAGGCAAAAAATTTTGTGACCTCGACAAAATTCAGTAACTTTGCAGTTTGAATTTTGAATACGACACATTTTTTATGGACAAAATAAGGAACTTCTGTATCGTCGCCCATATCGACCACGGCAAGAGCACCCTGGCCGACCGTTTGCTGGAATTTACCAAGACGGTTGAGGGGAAGGACATGCAGGCTCAGGTGCTCGATGACATGGACTTGGAGCGAGAGCGAGGCATTACCATCAAGAGCCATGCTATTCAGATGGATTATGTCCTGGATGGTGAGAAGTACACGCTCAACCTCATCGACACACCGGGACACGTCGACTTCTCCTACGAGGTGTCACGCTCCATCGCTGCATGCGAGGGAGCACTGCTTGTGGTTGATGCCACACAGGGCGTACAAGCACAGACTATCAGTAATCTCTATATGGCTATTGATAACGGGTTGGAAATTATCCCCGTCATCAACAAGATAGACATGGACAGTGCCCACCCTGATGAGGTGGAAGACGAGATAGTAGAACTCCTGGGATGCGATCCCAGCGAGATTCTGCGTTGCAGCGCCCGCACCGGTGTGGGCGTTCCCGAGGTCCTCGAGGCTATCGTGCGACGCATCCCGGCGCCGACAGGTGACTCGCAGGCTCCCCTGCAGGCGTTGATCTTTGACTCGGTGTTCAACCCCTTCCGTGGCATCATCGTTTACTTCAAGATACTCAATGGCACCATTCGCAAGAACGACTTCGTCAAGTTTGTGAATACACAAAAGGAGTATCATGTCGACGAGATGGGCGTACTCAAACTGCAACTGTCGCCACGTGACCAGCTCAGCGCTGGCAATGTGGGCTATATCATTTCGGGTATCAAGAACTCGGTCGAGGTGCGCGTGGGCGACACCATCACCCATGTGCAGACCCCTTGCGACAAGGCCATTGAGGGCTTTCAGGAAGTGAAGCCCATGGTGTTTGCGGGAGTATATCCCATCGAGCCCGAGGACTTTGAGAACCTGCGTGCATCGCTCGAGAAGCTGCAACTCAACGATGCTGCCCTGACTTTTACTCCCGAGTCAAGTGTGGCGCTCGGTTTCGGTTTCCGGTGCGGCTTCCTGGGCTTGCTGCACATGGAGATTGTGCAAGAGCGATTGAGCCGTGAGTTCAACATGGAGGTCATCACCACTGTGCCCAATGTCTCCTATAAGGTATATGACAAAAAAGGCAACATGACCGAGGTGCACAACCCTGCGGGACTGCCCGATGTCACGCTTATCGAGAAGATTGAGGAGCCCTATATCCGCGCAAGCATCATCACCCTGTCGGAGTTCATGGGACCCATAATCACACTGTGCCTGGCCAAGCGTGGCGAGCTGGTCAAGCAAGAATACATCTCGGGCAACCGCATGGAGCTGACCTTTGACATCCCGCTGGGTGAAATCGTCATTGACTTCTATGACAAGCTCAAGAGCATATCGAAAGGCTACGCTTCGTTTGACTACTATATCAACGGTTTCCGTGAGTCGCGACTCATCAAGCTTGACATTCTGCTTAACGGGCAACAGGTTGATGCGCTCAGTGCGTTGACACATGTGGACAATGCCGTCTCGTTAGGCCGACGCATGTGCGAGAAACTTAAGGACCTGATTCCGCGCCAGCAATTTGACATCGCCATCCAGGCGGCCATAGGTGCCAAGATCATTGCCCGTGAGACGGTACGTCAGGTGCGCAAGGATGTGACAGCCAAGTGTTATGGTGGTGATGTGAGCCGTAAGCGCAAGCTGCTCGAGAAACAAAAGGCGGGCAAGAAACGCATGAAGCAAATTGGCACCGTACAAGTGCCCCAAAAAGCCTTCCTCGCTGTACTCAAACTAGAC
>JAEEVE010000174.1 GCA_016290765.1 Muribaculaceae bacterium | reverse complement strand
ATAGTCCTTATAGCTGTACTGGGCCACGATGTTGTAGGCGTCGGTGCCCTCGGGAAGTTCAAACTTACCCTCGCCATGAGCTACCCAGATGCCCAGGCGCGAACCACTCAGACTGCCGAACATGACAGAATTGTTCTTAGGAATAGAAAGGTTGATAAAGGCCGACTCAAACTTGTGCGAGTCGTTATGGACCATCTTGGGACGGCTCGTGTATTCGGGGTTGATAAGGTTCAGTTCAATCATCACCTGACAACCGTTGCAGATGCCCAGACTCAATGTGTCGTCGCGCTGGAAGAAACGTTCCAGAGCCTGACGGGCCTTGTCGTTCCACACAAAACCGCTGGCCCAGCCCTTTGCCGAACCTAGCACATCGCTATTCGAGAAACCACCGCAGAACACAATCATCTGCACGTCGTCAAGCGTCTCGCGCCCGCTCATCAAGTCGGTCATGTGCACATCCTTCACATCAAAGCCGGCATGATATAGCGAATAGGCCATCTCGCGGTCTCCGTTCACGCCCTTCTCGCGGATGATAGCGGCCTTGATGCCGCTGGGAGCATGTTTGCTGGCAGTAATCCCCAGATCGCTGGCGCGACCGGTAAAGTCCTTGGGTGCCACCATCTGCAGGGGCTGATGCTTGTAGTTGTCATATCGCGTCTGGGCATGCTCTGCGCCACTCTGCTTGCAGTCGAGCAAGTAGCTCGATTTATACCACAGGTCGCGCAGATAGTCGATGCTCAGACGATGGCTCTTGCCGTCACGCTCCATCAGCAAGACGCGGTCATCGATGGGCTCGCCCAGGGCAATAAATTTCACTCCCTGCTCGGCCAGGATCCCTTCCACACGCTCGCAGTCGCTCGAGGCAACCTGGATGACCAGGGCGGGATTCTCGGCAAAATAGATCTTGAGCAGGTCATGCTCGATGAAGCCATCCAGGTTGATGGCCAGACCGCCTTCCTTGTTGGCAAAAGTCATCTCGAGTAATGTCGTCACCAGACCGCCGGCACTCACGTCGTGAGCCGATAGCAGCAAACCTGCATCAACCAGCGACTGAATTGCGTTGAAGGTGTCGGCAAACTGCTTGGCGCTGGCCACATCAGGAGCCTTGTCGCCAATCATGCCCAGTGACTGGTAGAAAGCCGAGCCGCCCAGAGCCAGTGCACTGCCCGAGAAATCTATATAATATAGGTGGCTCTCCTGATGTTGGATGACTGGACCGACGGTTTTCTTCACATCGTTCACCGCGCCTGCAGCCGAGATGATGACTGTGCCTGGAGCTAAAATCTTCTTGCTGCCATACTTTTGCGTCATCGACAGGCTGTCCTTGCCGGTTGGGATGTTAATGCCAAGTTCGCAGGCAAAGTCGCTGCAAGCTTTCACGGCACGGTACAGGCGAGCGTCCTCGCCCTCGTTGCGGCAGGGCCACATCCAGTTGGCACTCAGCGATACACTCTTCAGGCCATCTTTCAGGTTGGCGCCCACCAGATTGGTCAACGCCTCGGCAATCGACAGCACCGAGCCTGCGCCCGAGTCAATCAGACCCGCCTGTGGGGCATGGCCTATCGAGGTGGCTATGCCATGGGTGCCAGTGTAGTCCAATGCGACAACACCACAGTCGCTCAGCGGCAACTGCAGCTCACCCTGGCATTGCTGGCGAGCGATGCGACCCGTCACCGAGCGGTCAACTTTGTTGGTAAGCCAGTCCTTGCAGGCCACGGCTTCGAGTTGAAGCACGGTTTCAATGTACTCCTGCAGGTCGGTCGTGGTAGTGCGGGCACGACGGTAAACGCGTTGGCGGGTGACGTCGGTCATCACAGTTTTGGGCGAGCTGCCGAACATATCTTTCATGCCCAGGTCAATGGGACGAACTCCGTCGGCTTGCTCAAATACGAAGCGGTTGTCGTCGGTAGTCTCACCCACGACATAGAAGGGGGCACGCTCGCGTTCGGCGATTTTGTTCAGTCTTTCAACATCTTTTGGCTCCACAACCAGGCCCATGCGCTCTTGCGACTCATTGCCGATGATTTCCTTGGCACTCAAGGTGGGGTCGCCCACCGGCAGGGCCGACATGTCGATGTGGCCACCAGTAGATTCCACCAGTTCGCTCAGTGCGTTCAGGTGACCGCCAGCGCCATGGTCATGAATCGACACAATGGGGTTCTCCTGGCTCTCGCTCATCGCGCGAATGACGTTGGCAACGCGCTTCTGCATCTCGGGGTTGGCGCGCTGAATGGCATTCAACTCGATGGCTCCGGCATACTGGCCTGTGTTGACGCTGCTCACTGCACCGCCACCCATGCCAATACGATAGTTGTCGCCACCCATCACCACCACCTTTTCACCAGCAACGGGAGTGCCCTTGATGGCATCGCGGGCGTTGGCGTAGCCCACGCCGCCGGCAAGCATAATCACTTTGTCATAGGCCAACTGTTCGCGGCCCTCCTTGTGCTCAAAAGTGAGCAACGAACCGCAAATCAGAGGCTGGCCGTATTTGTTGCCAAAGTCGCTTGCCCCGTTCGAGGCCTTGATCAGGATTTCCTCGGGTGTCTGGTACAGCCAGGGACGCGGAGGCATCGTGCAACGTTCCCACTTACGGTCCACCTCGGTGCGGGGATAGCTGGTCATGTACACTGCCGTGCCCGCCAGGGGCAGGCTGGCGCGTCCACCACCCAAGCGGTCGCGAATTTCGCCGCCTGTGCCCGTGGCGGCACCATTGAACGGCTCCACGGTCGTCGGGAAGTTGTGGGTCTCGGCCTTGAGCGACAGCACCGAGTCTATTTCGCGCACCTCAAACTCGCTGGGCACCTCAGGCTGGCGGGGAGCAAACTGCTCGATGCGCGGACCCTCGACAAAGGCGACGTTATCCTTGTAGGCCGAGACGAGGCCATTAGGATGCTCGGCCGAAGTCTTCTTGATGAGCTTGAACAAAGACAGCGGCATCTCCTCGCCGTCGATGATAAAGGTGCCATTGAATATCTTGTGACGGCAATGCTCACTGTTGACCTGCGAGAAACCGAACACCTCGCTGTCGGTCAATGGACGGCCCAGGCGCTCCGAGAGCGACTGCAAGTAGGCAATCTCCTCATCGCTCAGCGCAAGGCCCTCTTTCACGTTGTAATGCTCCAGGTTGCGGATGTAGACAATCGGTTCGGGCTGGTGAGTTACTTGGAATATCTTCTGGTCCAGCTTCACATAGTGCCGCTCGAGCATCTTGTCATACACAGGCTCGCCGCCAGTCACGCGGAACTCCTCGATGCGGTCCACGCCTTGCATCGACATGTTCTGTGTGATCTCAACAGCGTTGGTGCTCCATGGAGTGACCATCTCCTTGCGGGGGCCCACAAAGTTGCCATGAAGCGATTGAGACTCGATAAGCCGACCATCAAGAAGCCATTCCAATTTCTTGATCTCCTCGTTGTTGAGCGAGTGGTCGCATTCCACTGCATACACAGTGTCATTCCCTTTCTTGAAAAACGTGATCATACGAAAAAAACAGGTGGAACAAATTTGGGTGCAAAGGTACGAATTTGTTCCCGCTTCACACCCATCCGAAGCCCCTTTTTTGACATTTTATTTTTTTATTTTTTTTATCGCAGTGCACGTGGCAAAGAAAAAATGCCGAGTGGTAGGGGCTGGGGGGACTCTGACACAATTTAATGGGTGGCTTTTCGTTTTAGTTAAGGACTATTAACACAAAACATATGTTAATTGTCGCCAGTGACAATGTGTGTCTCAAACAAATGTTGTAATTTTGCATCTTATGAAACAAAAGCTCTTATATATCGCATTTCTGGCGATGACGGCCATCGCAGTTCAGGCACAGGTAGCGTTCGTCGGCAATCAGCATGAGGTCATGCAGATTGAACCGGCAACCAATACCGGGCTAAAGAAAATCTTTGTTCTGCATGAGGCCGAAGGTGTGAGCATGACCTATACGGCCTCGACCCATCAGCCGGTCACGTTCTACCGCTATGGCGAACTGGGCGGTGGCTATGCCCAGCCGCTGGATGTGATCTCGGCCGACGAGGGGCGGGTCTACACGCTGGAGCAGGTGGTGGGCAATAGCGGCTACATCATCGAGGAAGGCACCACACGTTACTACTGCTGGGTGGTCGACTACTCAAAATATCCGCTGACCCTTACTAGCATCGAGGCTGATGATGACCGAGATTGTGGATCGGTCACCTTGCACGTCGAGGGGCAGGGCGACGAAATCGTCTATTATACCATCAACGGAGCCAGGCGGGTGCTCTCGCGTGACCTGAAGCTGAGTTATTATGACCTTGAGCTGAAAGAGCCCACGCAGGACGACGACCCCGAGGCCCAAGAGTACCTGAAGCCCTCGTGGGAACAGACGCTGGTCACAGATCTGCTGGAGAACTACAAACCCGTCATTGTCATGCCAGCCCCCACATGCAACACGACATTCACCATCGCGGGCGACCGATTCATGGACTTCTGGCAGGAGGGCGTGAGCAGGGAGAGCAACACATGGTCGACTGTTGCAGTGGGTGTGCATGCCACAGCCACGCAGGAAAAGCGTGAAAACGACAATGAGAAGAAGAGCGAGTCGCAGGGGGCGCTGGGAGGCTCGGCCCCGGTGCACATCACCTTTGAGGCTTTCTGTACCGACGAGGTGGTACACAAGGAGTGGCAGATGGCACTGGACCCCGAATTCAACAACATACAGCTGCGACTGAACCAAGAGGTCGTGGAGCAAGACTTTAACGATGCCGGAACGACCTACTGGCGATTCATTGGCTCGAACAATGACGGCTCGTGCGAGGCTGTGAGCGATGTGTTCACTGTGGACATAGGCGTGAGCGAATTGGTGTGCCCCAACGTGTTCACACCAGGCACAAGCATAGGTACGAACGACGTGTGGAAGGTGTCTTATCGCTCAATCACCGATTTCCACTGCTGGATTTTCAACCGGTGGGGAAATCAAATCATCGAATTCACCGACCCCTCGCAGGGATGGGACGGCACCTATCACGGAAAACTTGTTGGGCCGGGCGTCTATTACTATGTCATCCAGGCCGAAGGCAGCGATGGCAAGAAGTATAAGTTGAGCGGAGACATCAACATCATCCGCTACAAGGACCGCAGCAGCTCATCGAACAACCCCGTCTCGCCAACTACGACCGACGATCCCAACAACGAGAATTAAAGTGACCCCATACGAAATGAAGCAAATCATCTTAGTCCTCACCGTTCTGGCGGCCATCACATGCCAGGCACAGCTCAAACCCGAGTATCAGGCATCGGCAAGCAAGGGTGCGGCAAGTGCCGTGTTTAACGTCACCGCCAACCCCGACATACCCTCGTCCATCACCTTTGCCGGAGAGAAGGTGGACTTTGACCGACTGGACATGGCCGAGCGCTTGGATCGCGAACTCACGTCGATCATCTACGGGCAGACCAGCACATTGCTGTGCTTCAAGCGCGCCAATCGATACTTCCCTGCATTGGCCAAAATCCTCAAAGAGCAAAATGTGCCGCTCGATTTCCTCTATCTGGCGTGCACCGAAAGCACCATGGATCCACTGGCTTACTCGTCGGCGCATGCGGCTGGCTTGTGGCAACTGTTGGCTGCAACGGGAAGGCAGTATGGGCTGGAAGTAACCGATGAGGTAGATGAGCGATATGACCCCGAGCGAAGCACTGTTGCTGCCTGCAAATACCTCAAGGCGGCTTACAGCAAGTATGGAAATTGGCCCACGGTCGCTGCAAGTTACAATGCCGGAATGGGAAAGATCTCGGGCGAGCTCTCCAAGCAGGGCGTCGACAGCTCGTTCGACTTGCAGCTGGTGAGCGAGACATCGCGCTATGTGTTCCGCATCATCGCCTTCAAGTTGATCTTTGAGAACCCCAAGCGATATGGTTACAGGCTGCTCACCAAGCAACTTTACCAGCCCGTCAACTGCAAGACGGTCGAGGTAACCTCATCGGTCGCCAGCTGGGTCAGCTGGGCCAAGCAGCAGGGCATCACCTACGCGCAACTGCGTGAGGCAAACCCCTGGATACGTTCCACCAAGCTCACCAACACCAGCGGAAAGACCTACAAAGTGCGCGTGCCGCTCAACAGCGAACTCTACCGTTCCAAGCGCAAGTTCACCGCCTATAGCAAAAACTGGGTGGTAGATTAAGCAAGGAGCCATTTTAAATTCTCCATTCATTGAATCGATCGCAACTCATAGCCCTCGAGGCGGCAAGACGCAATAACCAGCGCCTGTGCCGCGACCATCCCCTGGAGCAACTGTTCTGGGAGTGTACACTGCGTTGCAACCTTGCCTGCCGACATTGTGGCAGTGACTGTGCCAAGGATTTGAAGGCTACCGAGATGCCGCTCGAGGACTTCTTGCCCGTGCTCGACGAGATTGCACAGCACGTCGACCCTGCCACTGTACTTGTCAATACCATCGGCGGCGAGCCACTGGTCAGACGAGACATCGTGGAATGCGGAGCCGAAATCAAGCGACGCGGTTTTCAGTGGGGATTGGTGGCCAACGGGTTCCTCCTCGACGAGA
>JAEEVE010000173.1 GCA_016290765.1 Muribaculaceae bacterium | reverse complement strand
CAACCTGCAAACACAGTTGGTCGAGAATACGTCGGTGGGACGCATCATGTTTAACAACAGTGTGCCCCGCGAGATGGGATTCATCAACGAACTGATCTCGAAGAAGTCGCTGCGCGACATCATCACTCGCGTCATAGGACGTTGTGGTGTGCCTCGCTCAGCCAAGTTCCTCGACGATGTGAAGAACATGGGTTACTACATGGCCTTCAAGGGCGGTCTGTCGTTCAACCTCGACGACGTGCTCATTCCTGAGAAGAAGGCTGATTATATCGCTGAGGGTGATGCCCGCGTTGAACAAATCATCAACGACTACAACATGGGCTTTATTACCAACAACGAGCGTTACAACCAGGTCATCGACGTGTGGACCAATGTCAATCAGCGCCTGACGGCGACCCTGATGGACGAGATGAAGAACGACAAGCAGGGCTTCAACTCGGTCTACATGATGTTGGACTCTGGTGCTCGTGGTTCTAAGGATCAGATTCGCCAGCTCTCGGGTATGCGTGGCCTGATGGCCAAGCCGCAGAAGTCGGGTGTCGAAGGTGGACAACAGATTATCGAGAACCCGATCCTTGCTAACTTCAAGGAGGGTCTGTCGGTGCTCGAGTACTTCATCTCAACGCACGGTGCCCGCAAGGGTCTTGCCGATACGGCATTGAAGACCGCAGATGCAGGTTATCTGACGCGTCGTCTCGTCGACGTGGCCCATGACGTGGTCATCACCGAGGACGACTGCGGTACACTGCGTGGTCTCGTCTGTCGCGAGGTGAAGAACAAGGACGACGTGGTTGCCTCGCTGGGCGAGCGCATCGTCGGTCGAGTGTCGGTGCATGACGTCATCGACCCGACCACCAACGAGGTTATCGTCCTGGCTGGTGAGGAAATCACCGATGCAGCCGCAGCACGCATTAACGCCTCGCCCATTGAGGCGGTCGAGATTCGCTCGGTGCTGACCTGCGAGGCTAAGCATGGTGTATGTGCCAAGTGCTATGGACGCAACTTGGCATCGCACCGCATGGTGCAGAAGGGCGAAGCCGTCGGCGTGATTGCCGCACAGTCTATCGGCGAGCCGGGTACACAGCTGACCCTGCGTACTTTCCACGCTGGTGGTGTGGCAAGCAACCAGGCTGCCGAGTCACAGATGGTATCGAAGTACGACGGTATCCTCGAGCTCGAGGAGTTGCGCACGGTCAAGAACAAGGACGGTGTCGACATCGTCATTGGCCGTATGACCGAGATGCGCATCATCGACGCCAACACGCGTCTGCCGCTCACGTCGGGTACCATCGTCTATGGTTCGAAACTCTACTTTGAGAATGGTGCCGAGGTCCACAAGGGTGACAAGATCACCGAGTGGGACCCCTTCAATGCAGTCATCGTCAGTGAGGTGGGCGGTACGCTCCGCTTCAACAACCTGGTTGACGGCATCACCTATCGCACCGAGGTCGACGAGACATCGGGCAATAGCGAGAAGATCATCATCGAGAGCAAGGACCACACGCGCATCCCCGAAGCGCAATTGTTCGACGAGAATGGCGAGGTCGTCAAGACCTATTCGTTGCCCGTGGGCGCACACCTGCTCTTCGACGAGGGTGAGCAGCTGACGGCTGGCGAGGTCTTCGTCAAGATTCCGCGCACATCGTCGGGCGGCGCTGGTGACATCACGGGCGGTCTGCCCCGTGTCACCGAGCTCTTCGAGGCACGCAACCCGTCGAACCCCGCCGTGGTCAGTGAGATTGACGGTGAGGTGACCTTCGGGCGCGTCAAGCGTGGTAACCGTGAAATTGTTGTCACCAGCCGTCTGGGCGAGGTGAAGAAGTACCTGGTGCCGCTGTCCAAGCAGATCCTGGTGCAGGAGAACGACTATGTGCGCGCTGGCACGCCGCTATCCGACGGTGCCATCACGCCTGCCGACATCCTGCGCATCAAGGGGCCCACGGCAGTGCAGGACTATATCGTCAACGAGGTACAGGATGTCTATCGTCTGCAAGGTGTGAAGATCAACGACAAGCACTTCGAGGTGATTGTGCGTCAGATGATGCGCAAGGTCAATATCCTCGACCCGGGAGATACCCGATTCCTCGAGCAGCAAGTTGTCGACAAGCGCGACTTTATGGACGAGAACGACCGCATCTGGGGCAAGAAAGTGGTCACCGACCCCGGAGACTGCCCCGATGTGATGGCCGGACAGATTATCACCGCACGCAAGCTGCGTGATTTGAACTCGACACTCAAGCGCCGTGACCTCAAGTTGGTCGTCGTGCGCGACGCCGTGCCCGCTACCAGCGAGCAGATACTGCAAGGTATCACGCGCGCCGCTCTGCAGACCTCCAGCTTCATGAGTGCCGCTTCGTTCCAGGAAACCACCAAGGTTCTCAACGAGGCAGCCATCAACGGCAAGGTCGATACCCTCGAGGGCATGAAGGAGAACGTCATCTGCGGTCACCTCATCCCTGCTGGTACCGGTCTGCGCGAGTATCAGTCAATCATGGTCGGCAGCAAGGCCGAATTGGCACTGGCTGGTGTCATCACCGACGAGAACATCCTCATCGGCGAGAACGCCATCCTACGCTGATACAGTCTAAAACCAAACTAACAGGGACAGCCATCAGGTTGCCCCTGTTTTTTTGGTATAGAACTGGCTTTATAATCTCATACCCCCAAAAGTGTAAAAGCAGAAAAAATCTCATTTTTCATTATTCTGTTCTTATTATTTTGAATTCTTAATTTATTTTCGTATCTTTGCGGTTGAATTATTACTAAATAGCCTTATTGTTTATTCATCAAAAACCAAAGATATGAAACCATTTTACAAGCTACTCTTTGCTGCTGCCATGATGTTGGCGGCGATGACCGCCTCGGCACAAACGACATTCGAGGTTGGAGACTTCGCCTATCAAGTCGATAACGTGACCGATAAACTAGTCGCTTGCACTGGCTTGAGCGCGCAAGGTCGGGCTCAGACCACGATAAACCTGAACATTCCGGGTCTCGTTCCCTACAATGGCACCAACTACCGCGTGTACAGGATCAGTGTCGGCGCATTTGAAGGTTTGACAAACACAACATCGACCGTCGAAATCGATTGGGGCGTGAAAAGCATCGATCGTGATGCATTTCTAAATTGTACTAATATCATCACGGTGCGACTGCCCAGTTCGGTGCAGTATGTTGGCACTAGGTCATTCTGGGGATGCGGCTTGGAGGAAGTGTACTACTCTTCTTACAACACCAAGCCCCTTGACCAGTCGGCCTGGGAAAATCAGGGAGAGGGTATTACTCTCTATTTGCCCCGACACTCATTGTTGAAGGCCAGCGACTTCTCGGGTAATGACATGTCGTGTTGGGAAAACTTCGAGATCGCCTATGATGACAAGTTGAGTGACTTCGATTTCTTTAATGCCCGTTGGTGCGTGCCCTTTTTGGGCGAGAATGAGTTCTTGCCCCCCACTACACCCTTTGATGTTTACTTGATTGACGGTGCTGACACAGGAACCACTCTCAGGCCCGGTACCCGTTCGATTAATTATGCTGGATTCACATTTGTCTACAAAGGGGTAGTGGCCAATGCGCTGGAGTATCACACCAACTACACCACCATCGACCTGGATGGGTGCAGCGAGATGACCTTTATCGGTGCCGATGCATTCTTTAATTGCACCAACTTGACCACGCTCAAGATCCCGGCCTCGGTCACCTCATTGGGCCTGCCCTCGATGATTACCAGCTGTTGGTCATTGCAGTCGGTCGACGTCAACAGTGAGAACCAGACCTACGCCACCTATAACGGAGCAGTCTATAACAAAGCGCTGACCACGCTTTATCGTGTGCCCGAAGGCAAGACTGGGTGGGTGTCCTATCCTGCCACGCTCGAGAAGGTGGGGGTTCTGTCGCATGGCTTTTGTTCTCAAATCACTGGAGCCAATTTGCCTTACGGCGTGAAAACCATCGAATCGTCCGCTTATCAGGACACAAGGAATTTGGTGCTGATTCAAATCCCCAGCTCAGTGATCAGCCTGAGCAATGATTATGTGTTCAATGGCACCAACCCCAACCTCAGCATTTGGTGCAACATGAATAACCCGCCCACTGTGACGACGGGCAATTACTTTGGTGGCTTGTCGAATGACAACTCAGGCATGAACCTCCTTATCCCTTACGGCAAGCAGGCGGTCTATAACGCTGCTGGTTGGACGGGCTTTGCGACGGTGAACGATAGAAGCACCCAAGCCTTTGACTTCAACCTGAACAACCTGTGCTACACCGTCATCAGTACCGAGTCCTATACTGCCAACGACGGCACGACCTACGATGGTCGCGTCAAGCTCGTGTGCGCGGCCAACACGGCTGGCGACGGCTGCTTGACCTATGATATCCCAGCCGGTGTCACCTGTAACGGAAAGACCTATGCAGTGACCAAGATTGGCGAGGACGCATTCAACAACATCACCAACAACTTCACCGTCACGGGTTGCCTCAACGTCGAAACCATCGGCGAATGTGCCTTCCAGAACCAACCAGTCACCAGCTATTCTTTCACACACAACCTCAAGAATATCTTCGACGATGCTTTTGACGGTGCCAGCCTGACCGGTACCGTGCAGATTCCCTACGGTATAGAGAATGTCTATAGTGAAGCGTTTGCCAACGGCAAGTATTCACAGTTGGTGATACCAAGTTCAATCCAGGGGTTGGTTATGGATTTCTGCAAAAACACCACTACGTTGCAGGAGTTGGTCTTCAACGATGACTTCAGCCATGGTAACTGGTATCTAGGCACCGTGCCCAGCAACTGCTACATCCGTGTGCCGGTAGGACTGGTCGAAAAGTACAAGCAGAACAGCTCGCTCAGCGACCGCAAGAACTACATCACAGCCGGGGCGTATGACTATGCATACAATAACAATTACGCTGGCACTTATTTCTTGTCAATACTGAACACCACGCCTGTTACCTACAACGGCACGACCTATGCCGGAGAAGCCAAGTATGTTTACCATCCCAACATCAAGAATGCGACAAGCAGTTATTATTACTTTGATGATTTCGAAGAAGACAAGACGGTGAGCAATGATGTCCGCAGCTATCTCATCACCGAGATTGGTGACTCTTGTCTGGCCATGACATCTTTCTCCACCATTACCAATTATCCGTCTGCCTTGACCCGCATCGGAAATCACGCATTTTACGGTTCGGCCTTTACTGGCAACTCGGCCTATACTGGGAACAGCTTGGCGTTCCCCAGCGGCCTGACCGATATCGGTGATTTCGCCTTCGGCGACACGCCCTTTGCCGTCGACAATATGGTCTTGCCCAGCGGCCTGACCACCATCGGTCGCGCGGCGTTCCAATTTTCGCAACTCACTGGCGAGGTCAAAATTCCGTCCAGCCTGACCACGCTCGGTGATTTCGCCTTTTCCCACACGTCGCTCAGCTCGCTCTACTTCCCGGGCGACATGCCGGCCACTTTTGGGAAATACGTTTGGGCTGGACTTGACATACCTACAGTGTGGGTACCCAACAAGTTTGGCTACAAATATCTCAACGCCATCGAAAGCTCTTGGGTATCCCCATCGCAATATGCCAAAGTGTTGAGCGTGTACATCAACCCCACCACCACCACCCGGATGTTCAGCGCGGTCGTGCCCACCGACCTCTCGGGCAGTGGCATCACCGCCTACTGCGCCAGCGACTTTGACCAGGACAACCCCACCCAGCAATTGACACTCACACAGGTCGATCAGGCATCGGCCGACAGGGGGCTATTGTTGACCAACCTCACCCCAGGGCAGGAGTATCGCATCAGCCGACCCGCCGGTGACGTGAGTTCTACATGGACTAACTGGCTTGTCGCAACGGCGGGATATCAGTGTAACATCTACCAGCAGTATGGTTGTTACTATTGGGATGCCGCAGCCAACCCGCCGCACTTTGTCAAGCCCACCGAGGAATGCATTGTCGATTATGGCGAGGCCTTCCTGCAGGTGCGGTCGGGCTGTGATGACATCTACACTAACCTATGGCCCAAGCCGATGCTGGCGCGGGGCGACATCAACGGCGACGGAAAGGTGGACGTGAGCGATGTGAACATCATCATCAATATCATGCTCGGTAAAGCCAGTGCCAGCAGCTACCTAGGCAATGCCGATGTCAACAATGACAACAAGGTCGATGTGAGCGACGTCAACATCGTCATCAACATCATGCTTGGCAAGGAATAGGAAAGGCCTGCCCACCCCCTCTCCTAGGCCTTCGACATCTTGCTCAAGAACACCAAGACATCAGGATTAAGAAATAAGTTAGCGGTTACAAGCATTTGATGGCCTTTGATGGTTTTGATGGTTTTGATGGGATTTTCTCCACAAAACCATCAAACGACATTAAAGGCCGTCATTTTTTGTCCTCGTTCTCCACAACAAATCCATATAATCGCACCAGCAGAATAATTCTCCATTCTCAATTCTCCATTCTCAATAAATTTGACTATCTTTGCAGCCTGATTTGGTGTCCACGTCTCCAAGAGGGCGTG
>JAEEVE010000172.1 GCA_016290765.1 Muribaculaceae bacterium | reverse complement strand
TCCGTGGAGGAGAAGTAGACGCTTGGCAGCGTCGTACGGTAGGCCGAGCGACTCGACCAGCCAACGCGTGCCTCGGTCGATGAGCTTCTGATTGGTGAGCTGCATATTGACCATCTTGTTGCCCTTGACACGCCCCATCTGAATCATGACGCTGGTGGAAATCATGTTGCAGATGAGTTTTTGGCCTGTGCCGCTCTTCATGCGCGAACTGCCGGTGACATACTCTGGGCCGACAATCATCTCGATGGCAATCTCGGCCGCCTGGCTGATGGGCGCATCGGGGTTGCTGGTGATGGCAGCTGTGAGGCATCCATGAGCACGAGCGTCGCGCAGTGCACCGATAACATAGGGGGTAGTACCCGATGCAGCGATACCGATGATGGTGTCACGCTCGTTGACGTTATACTGCTGCAGGTCTTTCCATCCTTGCTGAGTGTCGTCCTCGGCATTCTCGACGGCATTGCGCAATGCTGTGTCGCCACCTGCGATGAGCCCGATGATCCACCCTGGATCCATGCCGAACGTGGGTGGTATCTCGCTTGCGTCGAGCACACCCAATCGTCCCGAGGTGCCTGCCCCCATATAGAAGATGCGGCCGCCCTGTCGCATGCGCGGGACGATGCGCGTGACCAGTTCCTCGATTTGCGGTATTGCCTTCTGAACCGCATCGGCCACCTTGTGGTCCTCCTGGTTGATCTCGGTGAGCAACTCGTGCACCGATTTCTTTTCCAGGTCGTTATAGAGCGAATCTTGTTCGCTGATTTTCACAAAAGCCATTGTTCTTCAACCTTTATACCGAGTGATACTTAACCAACCCTTCCATAGGGTTCTTGATGATGTTGCCGATGGTGATGCCCAGGGCTTGAGCCGCCTCGCGCAACACTGGCTCAAAGTAGTGAGCTACCGATCCGACAAAATTGCATGGGAGTTCCTTGTAACCCTTGTAGCTTGCCACATTGCGCACAAAGAAATCGGTGAATGAGCTAAGAACCAAGTTGTGGATGGCAGGCTCGTTGATGTGCTTGGCAAGGAAGGGTCCAAACTGTGCCAGGAATCGGTTGGCCGCTGGCTGGCGATAGACGGCAGTGATGATCTTGGTTCGGTCCAGATCATAGGTCTTGAGGAACTCGTCGCAGAGTGGTTCGGGGAGCTGTTTCTTGAGCACATCGCCCACCAAGCGCTTGCCCAGTACGGCTCCGCTGCCTTCATCGCCCAGGATATAGCCCAGCGGCGACACATTGTCGACGACGCGCTCGCCGTCGTAGTAGCACGAGTTGCTGCCTGTGCCCATGATACATGCCACTCCTGGCTTGCGCTGGCACAATGCGCGCGCAGCGGCGAGCAAGTCACTGTCTACCTCGATGTGCTTTGCACTGGGCAGATTGGCCTTCAAGGCGTTGACCACATGGCCCTTGATCTCGTCATTGATGATTCCTGCACCATAGTAGAAGATCTCGTCGACGGTGTAGCCCGCCAGGTGCGGTATCAATTCGTTGTGAATGCGCTCGGTCATCTCCTCCTGCGTGAGCATGAGTGCGTTCATACCCGTCGTGAAGATTTGCGCGACTTTTTCTTTCCCGTTTAGCAGACACCAATCAATCTTGGTCGATCCGCAGTCAGCAATTAGAATCATATTATTCAGACTTTAGTTTTTAGACTTTAGCACGTTATATCTTGATGTAGATTTTCTTCTTGTAGAGGATGTAGCCGAAGCACCAGGTAATGAGCACGAAGATGATGGCATAGAGGCAGGATGCCGCCTCGGGCGAAGTGGTCACCGCCTTACACCCGTCGTGGATGAGCGAGTGGATGGTGATGTTGTCCCCGTCGGCGTTCTGTCCGAAACGCACGGCACCAAAGATGATGCTCAACAGAGTGCCCACCAGGTAACAAAATAGCGGATTCACACCAAAGACCTGGAAAAAACGACACCAGCGCTTCTTGCCGCGGATATCGATGACATGGATGAGCATGCCCAGGATACACGCCGCCATGCCACAAGTGATGAGCACATAGGAACTGGTCCACACCTTCTTGCAGCAAGGGATGCCATACTGCGCCAGCCAGCCGATGAGCAACATCACACTGCCCCACAGCAGCGCCTTACCCATGCGGATGTGGTTGTCGCGGATGTCGACCAGCATCTTGCCCACCAAGAAACCGATGAGCACATGCGCGATACACGGCAGGGTGCTCAGGATACCTTCGGGATCAAGGGCAAGCTTCTCGCCGAAGGCGTGCTCGTGATACATGTGGTCTTCGCCCAGGACGGCGAGGTCAACGCGACTGACAATGTTGTCGAGCGAAAAGTCATATCCGTTACCCGTTCCCAAGATAATGGCATAGACCACCAAGATGAGTCCTATGAGCCAGGGTATCCACCGCGTCTTGAGCAAGATGGCTACCATCGAGCCAAAGAAGTAAACCAGTGCCAGACGCTGGAACACACCTAGGATGCGCAGATCGCCAAACATGCGGGTAAAGAAGTGACTCTCGGGGTTATAAAGCCCACGTAACCACATGCCGAACCATTGCACAGCCCACCCGATGAGGAAGAGGACAATGGTGCGACGGCAAATCTTCCAGATGAGAGCGCCGCTGGGACGGAAGTCATACTTGCGCAGCGAGAAGAACATTGCCACGCCCATAACGAACACAAAGAAGGGGAACACCAGGTCGGTAGGAGTGAGTCCAATCCATTCGGCATGAGTCAATGGTGCATACTTGTGGCTCCATGTGCCAGGATTGTTGACAAGTAACATGCCGGCGATGGTAATGCCTCGCAAGATGTCGACTGCAAGAAGTCGTTTGTTGTCGTTTTTTTTCATTATCGTTTTTGAACTAGAGGGGCTAGAAACACTAGATTATCTAGAGGTTTATCTTGTGACCTCGTCGATGAGGTAGATGAGTGACTGGTAGGGGATGCCACTATGGGTGGTGAGGCCAATCTCACAGGTTCGGCTATTGCTGAAGCCACGCTTTACGCCCGCTTCCTCAATGGCCTGTCGCAAGTGTCGCAGGGCATAGGCATTGAGCTCGGGATGCGTGAAGCCCTTGTCTCCGGCAAAGCCGCAGCACCCCACTCCATCGGGCACAACCACACGGGTTGAGCATCGACGTGCCAGGTCTAACAACTTGTTGTCGATGCCCATCAGGCGTGAGCTACAGGTGATGTGCAGTGCAATGGGTTCGTCAGTGGGATGGAAGGTCAACGAGGGTGCGACCTGATCGTGGATGAACTCCATCAGCTCCAGTGGCTTAACCGCCCTCATGACGCGACGCATGCGATGCAAGCATGGGCTTTGATCACACACGACTGGCCACAGCCCGCCATCACACGCCTCAAATAGGGCCGCCTCAAGATCATATAGCTTGCGGTCGGCGACGTCGGGCATACCCTTGCTCTCCCAGATCATGCCACAGCACAATTCCTTCATGTCGTTGGGTAGGATGACTTCCCATCCCGCACGGTTCAGAAACGCCACCACCGTGTCAACAAGGTCATGCTCCACACCTTTGCCTCTACCCATGGTCTGGTTCAAGCAGCTGGGGAAATAGACGACCTTTCGCTCGTCGTCGGCATAAGTGGGGGTTACAGGACCTACGTATGCCTGCAGTTTACTGTTCTTCTTCGGCTTGGGCAATGCGGGTGTCCACAGGGGCACTCCGATGCTATGGAGTGTCTTGCCCATTGCGGTCACACCCTTGTCGCCGAGCACCGCATGAGCGGCATCAGCAACATAAAGCAATGACTTCAGGCCTGTCTTCACGCCAGCGAAGTAATTGGCGCAGAAATTGCCCACACTGCGCGTCAACATGCCTGTGGCCTGTCCACGCAGGTCGTGGGTGAGGTCGCCCACATTAATCTTCATCGGGCACGATGTGCTGCACAGGCCATCGGCGGCACAAGTCTGCTCGCCGTAGTATCGGTATTGCTTCTCAAGCCGTGCCAGTCGCTTTGAATCCTCGCCAGTGGCCCGCAGGCGTGCTATCTCGCGCTGCACAATGATGCGCTGGCGACTCGACAACGTCATGCCATGGCTCACACAGTTGACCTCGCAGAAGCCGCACTCGATGCAACGGTCCACATGGTCGTTGGTCAAGGGCATGGGCTTGATGTCCTTGACAAAGCAGTCGGGGTCGTCGTTAAAGATGACGCCTGGATTAAGGATTCCCTCAGGGTCGAAGATGCGTTTGACCTCACACATGATGTCGTAGGCCTTGTCGCCCCACTCCTTGCGCACAAAGGGTGCCATGTTGCGTCCGGTGCCGTGCTCGGCCTTGAGCGAGCCGTCATATTTGTCAACAACCAGTTTTACAACCTGATCCATGAGGTTGCGGTATCGAGCTACCTCCTGGGGTGTGTCAAACGACTGCGAGATGATGAAGTGATAGTTGCCCTCGAGGGCATGACCATAGATGCAACTGTCGTCATATCCGTGCTCATTGAGCATATTCGCCAGGTCGACAGTGGCCTGCGGCAGATCCTCGATATGGAACGCAACATCCTCGATGATGACCGTAGTGCCCAAGGGCCGTGTACCGCCCACACTGGGGAATATGCCCGAGCGAATGGCCCAGTACTTGCCATACTCTGCGGGGTCGCTGGTAAAGCGCGCCGGCACATAGAGGGTGAACGGCTCAAGGATGCGGTTGATCTCGGCAATATGGCTTTCCAACTCTTCTTGCGAGTCGGCAAAGGTCTGCACAAGTACTGCCGTGAGGTTCTCGCCGGTGTTGTCGTCAACGCTGGCCAGCGACTTGCGGTCGAGCAGTTCGGCGCAGTGCACCGGGCCTTGTTTCATTGCCACTACAGCCTCGCAAGCCTTGCGCATATCCTGGAAGTAGAGCAACGCGCTGGCGCGATACGGCGACAGATGGCCCGTGGCCATGGTAAACTCGCTCGCGAAGGCTAAGGTGCCCTCGCTGCCCACCATCAGATGGGTGATGATATCGAAGGGATCGGTGAATCGTACAAAAGGCGCAAGGTTCAGACCCGTGACATTCTTGATAGCATACTTGCGGCGGATGCGGTCGGCAAGCTCGGTGTCGTCTAGCACACGATCACGCAATTGCTCAATGGCAGCGACAAACTCAGGGTGTGTCTGACGGAACTGTTCGCGGCTTTCCTCATTCCCCGTGTCGAGGATGGTGCCATCGGTAAAGACGATGCGCATCGATCGAAGGACGCGGTCGCTGTTGGCATGGGTGCCACAGCTCATTCCCGAGGCATTGTTGATCACAATGCCGCCTACCATCGCCGAGTTTTTAGAAGCGGGATCGGGAGTGAAGGTTCGCCCCAGCGGTGCCAGGATCTCATCCACCTTGTGTCCCACCAGACCAGGCTGCATGGTGATGGTCGATGCATCGGGCGCGATGGAATAACGCTCCCAATTCTTGCCCGCGACGATGAGGATGGAGTCGGTTACCGTCTGTCCGCTAAGACTGGTTCCAGCGGCACGGAAGGTCACCGGCAAGTGCAGTTCTCGAGCAATGGCGAGCAGTCGGCTCACCTCTTGTTCATCACGGCTGCGCACCACCACCTGGGGGACATGGCGGTAAAAACCCGCATCGGTGCCCCATGCCAACCTGCGCAGGTCATCGGTGTAGATACGATCACGGGAAATGAACGACGTGATGCGCTGGATGTATTGTTGATACCTTGAATTCATTGTGTAGATGAGTTAGAGTATCTAAAGGCGCTTGACTAGTTATACAGATAATACCTTGAAGAGCGAGCCTTGAAAGCCTCGGTGTCCTTGTTGAAATATTCGACGATGTCATCGACACGATAACGCTTGCAGAAGCGCTCACGGATTTCCTTGGTGCCGCACACCTTGTCAAACATGTTGTAACGCTTGGTGTTCTGCTCGAATAACTGCTTGTCGGGGTACATCTCGTGAATTACCTGTAAGAAATAGAATTGCGTGAGCACCAGGTTGGCCTTGTCGAGGTCAGTGATGTAGGTCTGCACGCCATGCACCTCTTGCAGGGTTTTGTCAACTGCGACGCTCAAGGCGAAGAAGGGCTTGTAGTTGATGGGCCGGAAACGCATGCCTGGCAGATTCAACGCATTCATGCGCTTACTCAATTCCTCGGCATCAATCCACGAGGCCGCAAAACACTCAAAAGGCAGTGTGTAGCCAATGCCCGTGTTGAAGATGTAGAGTTCGCCCAGGATGCCGCTCACAGGATAGAAGAATGCATTCTCGGGTGCAGGAATCTGGGGTGAGGGGGCCACCCATGGCATACCGGTGTCGCGGAATTTCATGTTGCGTGTCCAGCCCTCCATGGGGATGACAGTGAGCTTGGCGTGGCCCTTGATCAGTCCTTCCTCGTTAAGGAAACGAGCCAGCTCGCCTGGTGTAAGTCCATAGAGATAAGGGATGGCATACTTGCTCACGAACGAGAAATAGCCGTCCTCGACGAGGTTACCCTCCACCTTGTTACCTCCCAACGGATTGGGGCGGTCAAGCACCATGAATTCCTTGCCCTGCTCGGCACAAGCCTCCATGCACACGCCCATCGTGGCATAGAAGGTGTAACTGCGGCAACCGATGTCCTG
>JAEEVE010000171.1 GCA_016290765.1 Muribaculaceae bacterium | reverse complement strand
TGACTTGGGCGTGTCGATGGACGCCATGCGCTCGCCATTGTCGGGTTTGCGACAGTCGATGAAGTAGGTTGTGAAGTTGCGGTTGAAACTACGGCGAACATCGGGATCAAACGCGAGTTCTGCGGCTCCAAATGATTCCCTACGCAGCTGACCATCACTCTGTGCGATTACCTCGTCGAGGGCCTTGCGATAGTGTGCCACCACGTTTTTGACATAGTTTATATCCTTGAGTCGTCCCTCGATCTTGAATGACGACACGCCGGCATCTATCATCTGCCGCAGCAAAGTGGTGCGGTTCATGTCACGCAGCGAGAGCAAGTGCTTGTGACTGACTAGAACACGACCCTGTTCGTCTACCAAGTCATAGGGCAAGCGGCACATCTGGGCGCACTCACCACGGTTGGCACTGCGCTTCTTGATGGCCTGACTCATCTGGCAACGCCCGCTGTAGCACACACACAACGCACCATGGATGAACGCCTCGAGCGGCACCCGCACAGCCTGACGGATGTCGGCTATCTCGTTGAAGGTGAGTTCGCGGGCCATGACCAACTGTGAGAAGCCCAGAGCCTCGAGGAAGCGTGCCTTGTCGGGTGTGCGCAGGTCGCACTGGGTGCTGGCATGCAAGGCAATGGGTGGCAAGTCGAGCCGCAAGATGCCCATGTCCTGAACGATGAGCGCGTCAACGCCAGCGTCCCACAGTTGCCAGATCATGCGTTCGACCTGATGCAACTCATGATCATAGACAATAGTGTTGACGGTAGCGTATACACGCGCATCGAAATGATGCGCAAACTGGCACACCTGCTGCATGTCGTCGATAGAATTGGTCGCAGCTGCACGTGCGCCAAACATGGGCGCACCCATGTAGACAGCATCGGCGCCATGCTTGATGGCTTCGATGGCGATTTCGCGGTCGCGAGCCGGTGCGAGGAGTTCTATGGGGTATCGGGTTGGAGTCATGGTGCAAAGGTACGAATTAGTTTTCAGTTTTCAGTTATCAGTTTTCAGTTTTTCAGTTGTCAGTTGTCAGTTTTTAAGTTATCAGTTTTCAGTTATCAGTTGTCAGTTATCAGTTGTCAGTTGTCAGGTTTTCAGTTGTCAGTATTTTGAGAATGGGGAATGGAGATTATTTATTCGGTGTGATTTTGCTGAAAAATGGTGTATCTCACTTGGTTTAAGAAAAATAAGCCATAGAATTGATGGTCAGTTGCAAAAAAAGCAGTAATTTTTAATAAATTACACTGCGTTTCGGCAAAAAAAAATTAAAAACTAGGGTTTTTATTTTGTCATGCGCTCAACTTGCAGTAATTTTGTCGGCTGCAAACTAGTGAAGCAAAAAAACGACATGTCAAGAAACATCATCATATCCCTCCTACTCACAGCCTTGTTGGCTAGTATGACCTCCTGCGGCGAGTACAACAAAGTGCTCAAGAGCACCGATGCCAACTACAAGTATGAGTATGCCAAGCGTGCTTTTGAGGAGAAAAGGTATGCCCAAGCCTATACCATCCTTGAGGACTTGATTACGGTGTTCAAAGGTACCGACAAGGCCGAGGAATCGCTGTTCCTTCTGGCGATGAGCTACTATGAGAACAAGGACTACCTCACATCGGGCACTTATTTCAAGAACTACTATTCGCACTACCCCAAGGGCCAGTATGCCGAGTTAGCACGCTACTATGCTGGTTATGGCTACTATCTTGACTCGCCTGATTCTCAGCTAGACCAGAGCGAGACGCTGAAAGCCATTGAGGAACTGCAAGGCTTCCTTGACTATTTTCCCAAAAGTGATAAGGTGTCGATAGCACAGAGCGCAATCTTTGAGCTGCAAGACAAGCTTGTGAAAAAGGAGCTGGAGAACGCGCAACTATACTACAACTTGGGAAACTACATGGGTAACAACTACGAATCGGCGGTGATTACTGCCAAAAATGCCATCAAGGAGTATCCCTACAGCAAGTACAAGGAGGAGCTGGAGATGCTAGTCCTCAAGTCACGATACCGCGAGGCCAGCGAGAGCGTGGATGAGAAAAAGTCCGAGCGTTTCCGCACAGTGATTGACGAATATTACACGTTTATCAACGACTATCCCGACAGCGAGCATCGCAAGGAGGCCGACAACATTTTCAAGGTTGCCAACAAGTTTGTCAACGGCAACTGATCATGATTAAACAAAGAAAGATTTTACTGCGTTTTTAAGTAAAGAACAAATACAACATTTTTACTATATGGATTACAAGAAAAGCAATGCACCGTTGACCACCACTGTTCATGACCTGGTCGAATTGTCAGAACAGACGGGCAACATCTATGAAACCGTAGCTATCATCAGTAAGCGCGCCAACCAGATTGCCGCCGAGATGAAGGGCGACCTGGAGAAGAAACTGCAGGACTTTGCCACTCAGAACGACAACCTAGAGGAGATTTCGGAGAACCGCGAGCAGATTGAGATTTCTCGCTACTATGAGAAGCTTCCGAAACCCACCCTGATTGCCACACAGGAATATGAGGATGGCAAGTTGGCCTTCCGCAACCTGTCGAAGCAGAAGGACAGCGACGAATGATTGTATCACACACAGAAGGCGCCACTCAAGATTTATTGGGTGGCGCTTTTGTTATTACAGGTCTAAGTATGGGTTATAGTCGCGTTCGTTGGCGACTGTAGTTGTGGGGCCATGGCCTGGTATGAGTAGCGTGTCGGGCGGCAAGGTCATGATTTTTTCCTTGATGCTTTTGATTAAGGTGGCATAGTCGCCTCCATGCAGGTCGGTGCGTCCAATGCTGCCCTCAAACACACTGTCACCAGTGAATGCCAAGGCGCTATCGGGAGCGTAGAATGCCAATCCACCCGGCGTATGTCCTGGCATCGCTAAAACTTGAACGGTTTCTTCACCCAGCATGAATGTGTCTCCGTCGGCCAACGGTTGGTCGATAGTGAGCGCGTCGACGGGTATGCGCAAACGGAAGTGCTCGGCCTGCCCAGGTAGTGCAAGCGCATAAGGGGCATCCATTGAACTTGCTGCCACGGAGATTCCATAGCGGTCGGCCATCCACCGTGCCGAGGCAACATGATCGATGTGGATGTGAGTAAGCAGCACTTGCTGCATTACCAGATGATTGTCCTCAATAAACTCTGTGACCACATTTCGTTCATGGTCCTGCATCATGCCCGGATCGATGATGACGGCACGAAGTGTTGCCTCGTCCCATGCTAAATAAGTGTTCTCTCCAAATGGATTGACAGTAAATTTTGTAACTTTCATAAGGGCAAGAAGACTAGTTTTTTGGTAGTGAAAAAGGGTTCATCAAAATAGGTTGCCAAGTCTTCAATCAAGACTTGCTTAGCGTATGGTCGGAGTTCGTCATCCAAATCTCCTCCCTTAAGGCAGATTAGCCCGTTGGGAATTGCATTTCGTTGCTGTCGGTCGACCAGGCGTCGCACCAGTGGAACCATGTCGGGTAATGGCATGACAGCACGGCTGACCACAAAGTCGAATGTTCCCTTTACCTCTTTGATATCGCCATGCTGCAACGTAACATTGGCAATTCCTGCTTGCCGTGCCACATCTTCAGCTACTCGAAGTTTCTTGCCAATGCGGTCGACTAGGTGGAAATGCGTTTCAGGAAACATCATCGCCAAGGGAATAGCCGGAAACCCACCTCCTGTTCCCAAGTCAATCACGCGTGTTCCGGGAGTGAACTGAACAAATCGTGCGATGGCCAATGAATGGAGTATATGGTTCACCTCAAGGTTGTCAATGTCCTTGCGCGAAATGACATTGACTCGGGCATTCCACTCGGGGTATAGCCTAAGCATTACCGACAACTGATTGATTTGGTTCTCGGAAAGTTGCTTAAAGTATTTCTTGATAGATTGCATGCCAATTACTTGAACCTACTAATAATGGAACCGTCGCATGCTAGCGGAGCCAGCTTGTCGTAAGAGAGTAGAATCATTGGTTCACCCACGGCGTCAATGGCGAGTTGTCCAGGCAGAAAACTCCATGTCACGCCCTCGTCACCGAAACAGAAGTTGCGAGTGACGGTAAGGTTGTCGACATTGAAATAGCCCAAGTCATTGAGCTGGTCATCGCTGGTGGCATTGTTCTGCTCAAGCAGTTGTGCTCGCAACAGTTGTGTCACATCGGTCAACGCGTCATCGCGGAACAGCTTGTGCAAGTCGATGTAGCTCATCGTGCTGAGATCGAAACTATAGTATCGATTGGTCTCAGATGTTGTTTTGTCGTTCTTCTTTACCACCTCGTTTTTGCAGAAAGTGAGCACATCGTTGTGGTTATAGCACACCCTGACTGTAGTCAGCGTGTTATATTTATAGACCAATTGCGCCTCATCCTCTTCATTGGCATCCACCTCATTGGGCAGCTGTTGGACAAAGTCGTACTGATGCAGTGTGTTGCTCACGGTTGCGTGCATGGCATCCTCAAGGTTGAGCGAGTCGGGTGCATTGAGCACAAACGCAGCAAACAGCCGCTGCAGCTGCTCGGTCGCTGCATGATCGCCAAATGACTTCGGGTAAACAATGGTAGCGTCGGCATAGATTGCACATCGCTCTCCATTGCTTTTGACAAAGCTTGTCGTGTCGGTCAAACTGCAAGAGTCAAGCTGCACTTCTCCTGCACTAGAAGTGGCTTTTTGAGCTCCGCCATTGCAAGCTATCATTGTGACAGTCAATATAATGAATACTGCCACGAGGGTTAAAAAGTGGTGATGGTTTTGCATGTGTGCTAAAAATTTTCCGCTAAATTAGTAAAAAAAACTGAGTCACAGTGTTTTTTTTTGTATCTTTGTGTGATTTTTTCAATAGTACTGGAGTCACCAAAATAATCAATGTCTCCAGACAGACAAAGATAAACCGCTAGTTATTCTATGGATATAGGTAAGTATAATGATTTGCGCGTGAACCGTGAGGTGGACTTCGGCATCTACCTAATTGACGACGAGGGTAATGAAGTGTTGTTGCCCAAGCGTTATGTAACCGAGCGCATGCCCATTGGTACACGTTTACACGTTTTTGTATACAACGATTCGGAAAACCGGCCAGTTGCGACTACCGAGACACCTACAGCTGTTGTCGGTGAGACAGCCCTGCTGCGCGTAAAGGCGGTAAACGCTGTTGGTGCCTTTCTGGACTGGGGCCTGATTGCCAAGGACTTGCTTGTACCATTTCGCGAACAACGCGTTGACATGAAGACGGGTCGCAGCTATGTGGTACACGTCTATCTGGACGAGTCGAGCGGCCGCATTGTCGCTAGCGCCAAACTCGACAAGTTTCTAAGTCATGAGCGCCCCAACTACTACCACCGCCAACGCGTAGATGTGCTTATCGTTCAGCGTACTGAGCTGGGCTTCAAGGTGATTGTCAACGACAGCCATTGGGGTATGATTTATCACAACGAGATAATGGGTGACGTGAACATCGGCGACCGCTTGACTGGGTATGTCAAGCAAGTGCGTGAAGACGACAAGGTTGATGTGACACTTGCCAAGATTGAGAAGGCGCGTGTCGATGACCTCACGAGTGTCATCATCGATTATCTAAAGGCTCATGGCGGTTCCATGGCATTGACCGACAAGTCAAGCCCCGAAGAGATTTTCAAGACATTCTCCTGCAGCAAGAAAGATTTCAAGAAAGCATTGGGTCAGCTTTACAAACAACACAGTGTCGTGTTGTCGACCGACGCGACATACTTGTCAAAGGCTAAAAACAGTTAAATATTTGGCAATTTTGGTCTAAATGCGTATATTTGCCAATTAAAACACAAGCCATGACCTTGACGCGTCACATAGTGTTGAAGTGTGTCATTATCATCTTGATAGTGGCATGTTGTGTGCCATCGGTTCAAGGCATCATCTACCCTAAGTCATCTGCCCCAAATGGCTATCTCTTCTACCCTTTACCGAAAGACACTGTTGGTGTGAGCATGTGGCTTGCCGATGTGTACAAATATTATGAGGCCAAGAATTTGCGTACCGATAGTATTAAAGCTTCGCTCACTGCCGACATGGGCTGGGGCGTAGACAACATGCTCGCCCAGCAAGTGCCTGGTTTCGGTTTCCTTCCTTCGACCACGCAAGCTCCGCAGTTAAAAACCATTCTGAGTGAGAGTTATGATATCTTTGGATATGTTAGCAACTTTAAGTCCTTGGTCAAACGCGTCCGTCCCTGCCGTCGTTTCCGCGAAGATACCTTCGGTGTGGAGAATGCTAATGCCACCGACTTTCAGCCCGGTAAGAGTTCAGAATTCTCTTTCCCATCGTCTCATGCAAGCACATCGTGGGGTATTGCTTTGACACTGATGTGTGTCAACCCTTGGAAAGCCGATACTATTATTAATCGCGGATTGGCCCACAGTCAAAGTCGCATCATTGGCGGAGTGCATTGGCAGAGTGATGTTGACGCCGGCAAGATTTTAGCAACAGCCAACTATGCACGCATCTTCGCCGATGATAGCCTTCTTAACCTAATAGACATTGCGCGCACTCAAACTCTGACAGAACTTGGTCGCGATGTCTACCCTTCCTTTGATGAGTTGTATACCAATGACGACACGCTGTCACTGCTAACGAAAAGTCTCGCAGGACCCTATGACATGTCG
>JAEEVE010000170.1 GCA_016290765.1 Muribaculaceae bacterium | reverse complement strand
GATGTGATGGGAACCTTCTCCCATTCACTTTGCGGCGTTCCTTATGACCTGAACGGCGCAATGTTTTTTACTCCCCAATCGTTAAACAGATTTAATATTGGCATCTTTTGCTCATAATTTGCTCTCAAGTACAAGAAAATGTGTACCTTTGCGCCAAAAGTCGGCGGGAAAATGTGTGTTATGGGTAAAAAAGTCGCCAGGAAAATGTGGGCAGAACACATAAAAGCCGCCAGGAAAATGTGATGTTATGTTTAAGCGCAAAGTAGAAAAAGCATTCCAATCATGGTTGGAAAACACCTCTCACAAACCTCTTGTTGTGAAAGGTGTACGCCAGTGTGGCAAAACAAGCAGTGTAATTGATTTTGCCAATAAGCATTTTAAAAATGTAGTATATCTGGATTTTCGAGAGCATCCTGACTATAAGAAATTCTTCACTCCCAATCTAGAAGTTGATTCAATAGTCATGCGCATCACCGCAGCTATGCCAAACGTAGAGATTGAAGCTGGACAGACTTGTTTTATCTTTGATGAGATACAAGATTGTCCCAGGGCAAGAGGATCATTGAAGTATTTCTATCTCGATGGCAGGTATGAAGTAATATGTACTGGATCGTTGCTAGGCGTCAATGGTTATAAGACAGCTGCAGAGAAGAACGAGGAGGAAGAGGCCTCAATTCCTGTCGGGTTTGAGGACATTGTCAATATGTACCCGATGGACTTTGAAGAATGGTTGTGGGCCAATGGCATTAAGAACATACACATCGATTACTTGAAGAAATGTCTCGATAACGAAACTCCTGTTGAAGAAGCGCTGCATGACCGGTTCCGAGACTTGCTTCATCAATATATTGTCGTGGGAGGTATGCCCGAAGTCGTGACCACATTTATGGAAACGAAACAAATAGGAAAGGTGCTTCACGTGCAGAGACGCATCGTAGATGATTATAAAGCAGATATGGTGAAGTATGCCCTTTCTGCAGATAAGTCTCGAATTCGTGAATGTTTTGAGTCGATACCCGCTCAACTGGCACGTGAGTATAAGAAGTTTAACTATACGGTGGTACGGCCTGGAGGCAGAGGAAGAGACTATGCGGGAAGCCTTCAATGGATTGAAGATGCAGGTATAATACGCAGATGCTATAATACTGAAACAACCGAGTTGCCACTTGACGGTAACAGAATCCAAAGTGAATTCAAAGTGTATATGGCTGATATTGGTTTGCTGGTTTCAATGTTGGAAGAAGGCGCCCAGTCAAGCATTTTGGAGGGTGACCTGTTCACTTACAAAGGGGCAATCATTGAGAACCTTGTGGCTGACATCTTTGGAAAGATGGGGCGCAAACTGTACTATTATCATAAAGATAGTGGTGTAGAAATAGATTATCTTATCAGATATAAAGGCAAATGCACACCTGTGGAATGTAAGGCTACTACTGGCAATGCCAAATCAATGCGTACCATCTTGAAACATCCAGACAAATATCATGTCATGAGTGCCATAAAACTGGGTGATTATAATATTGGTAGGAATGAACAACTATTGACCTTGCCACTGT
The DNA here is from genome assembly GCA_016290765.1 of Muribaculaceae bacterium. Classification (GTDB taxonomy): domain Bacteria; phylum Bacteroidota; class Bacteroidia; order Bacteroidales; family Muribaculaceae; genus Sodaliphilus. The sequence goes on along the minus strand of JAEEVE010000170.1, from coordinate 5,087 downwards.
ATTTGGCATTTCTTTTGACCGAGGTATAGACTATGAATTGATAGAATACCCCACTAAGGTTTCCAGACGAAGAGGCCCTCGGCGGCGGCAAGTGTGCCCACCAGCTGCAGGGTCTCTTCGTTAGCGCCATATAGCGTCATATAGAGATCATCGCCACGCGTCACAATCATGGCATCGGCCGTCTTGAGCAGCACATGCAACGGCTTGCGGTCTATCACCCACTTTGCCAAGGTTTCGGGCGTGGGGTTATCGGTCCACGCGCCGTCGTAGCCGCACACCGCGATGTCGTCATAGCAGTACAACTTCAGCAAGATGTTGGCAAATTTTTGGCACAACTGCTCCATCTGAGGTTGGCGCAGATAGAACTTCTCAACCTCAAAATACTGCCCTCGGCCATTGGCCGGCACCTGTTTCGGCAGGATGTCAATCACCCAGTAAGGCTTTTCCAGATACTCTTCTATATCGTGGTTAGTCATTGTCTCATACCATTTGTGGTGCAAAACTACATCTTTTTCTTCACATGAGCAAGGACATTCATCTTACAGCCTAGAAGCAGTGTTTCTCGCGAAAGAATTAAAATATCTTAAAACTCAACAATTATTTATCGTAATTCGATAAATTGATATATCTTTGCAGCGTGATTCGTGAGTACTCAAAATCTACATCCCCCTAATTAAGGGTTAAAGTTCAGCCAGGCTGTTCTACTTAACTACCTTTGACTACCTTTAACTACTTAACTACTAGAATTCCCCCTTTAGGGGGCTGGGGGGTACAATTTCACTTTAACTGCATTAATTATGGAAAAGACATCTGTAAAAACGCTGAAGATTGCATGCTACGTTTTGATTATCTGCATCCCTTTGTGGGTCGTCTTCTATGGCGTACAATCTTATTTTGTCCTCACCACGGGCAGTGGTCAGGGAGTCATCAACTGGGGCTCACCCCGCATCGGGCTCAAGGTGGCTCTGTTTGTCTTGCATCGCGTCACCCTTCTCACCATGGCGGGGCTCTTTGCCGCCTTTGCCATCAGCATCCTCAAGCACCTCAAGGGTGGCAGCATCTTTTGTCGCGCCAACGTGGTTCAGTTGTGGTGCATGGTGGCAGTGTTGCCCATCTACTCCTTCATTAGCGACAACATGGGCATCGTCGGTTCGCCTAATGAGCATTTCGATGTGGTACTCACCGACAATCCCTTGCTCTACACCATTGTCGCGCTCATCATCGCCCTGCTTTACAAGTTGGCCTACGATGCCGCCGAGGAACAAAAGTTAACCATCTAACTCAGTGAGCCATGATTATCGTAAATCTTGATGTAATGATGGCGCGACGCAAGATGTCGCTCAACGAACTGAGCGAGCGCGTGGGCATCACCATCGCCAACCTCTCCATCCTCAAGACCGGCAAGGCCAAGGCGGTGCGCTTCAGCACCCTCGACGCCATCTGCCGCGCCCTCGACTGCACCCCAGGCGACATCCTCGAGTATAGAAACGACAACTGAGTGAACCCTAACCCCATCCCTGTCCCCCTGTCCCCCTAAAGGGGGAACAGATGTCAGGGGCTCGCGCAGCGAGCTGTCAGGGTTCAGTCCTGAAAAGCGATCAGCGCCCTGACTTCTGACCTCTGACACCCCCCTTTAGGGGGGCTTGGGGGGACTAAAAATAAACAAACAATGAAAAAGAAACTGATTATCTCGGCTGCGGCAATCATCACATTGCCCGCCCTGTGCTTCGCCAGCGAAGCACCCGATGTCGACACCATCAAGGTCGTTGACAATCCCAACCAAGTGGTTGTCACCCAGGATGACAACACCGTACTGCTCCACGTCGATGGTAGCGCCACCAACAAGGACTATCGCTACGAGTGCCGTGTGACCCCCACTTTCCATCCTCATGGCCTCAAGGTCATGGACCGCGAGGGCAGTGGCGTGGAGTTCTGCCATCCTTTCAAGCGTTGTTGCGACGACTCTACCCGCACTAAGCATCACATGCAAGTCTTCGCAAGTGACATCTATTTCGGTATCGGGAGTTACCATGGCGGGGATGCCAGCGGGGCATTCAAGAAAGCGTTTCCTGAGGTCGGTATCCTCAACTTCTTGGCCCTGGGATATGAGTTCAATAAAAATCGCTCAAGGCTTTCATTGGGCCTAGGATTCAACTGGTCGTGGTACTCACTGCATGACCCTTATTACTGGACCCGCAGCAATGCCGGCGTTTTGGGCTATGAGATGGATGCCTCTACCCACGATGGCCACAACGCTACTTTAAGACTCATGTCCATGCAGTTCCCCTTGATGTTCAATCAGTCGTTGGGCAAGCGTTGGAGCCTGGCAGTCGGTGCAATTCTCAACTGGAACTACTATGCCGAGTTCAAAAACAGTTATAGACAGGCCAAGAGCAACTACAGTGTCACCACCCACGGCTTGTATCAGCGCAAACTCTCGTTCGACTACATCGCCATGGTCAGTTGGCATGGACTGGGAGCCTACTTCCGTTATGCCCCACAGTCACTCTTCAAGCCTGGCTTCGGTCCCAAGATCGACAACCGCTGGAGCATCGGCCTCGTCCTCCGCGGCCTGTAGTCACTAAAATAGAAGACAACACGGACAATAAATATATTCTAACAAATTTTTGTCTGGTATGTCCATTAATAAGAATTTATTTTGTTGTCCTCGTTGTCCGTGTTGTCTTCTTTTATGTTCTGCGAAATCTGCGTGAGAAAGAATCCGCGAGATAAAAATAAATCTGTTTTTTCTGCGAAATCTGCGTGAGATTGACCCCACCTTTAATAAACCTTAAAAAACGCACTCCCGGCGTTCAGTAAAACGGTTCTTTGCGTGTATATAGGGTGTATGACAGAGAAGGAACGACATATCGAGCGGCTGTTCACGCAGCATTATCGTGCAATGTATCGCCTCGCGAGCGCACTCCTGCACGACGATGACGAGAGCAAGGACGTGGTGCACGATGTCTTTGCTCGCCTTCTTGTGGGCAAATCGACCATGAAAGAGGACAGCGCCAAGGCGTTTCTGCTGTCATGCGTGCGCAACCAGTGCTTGAATGTGATTCGCAGTCGCAACACGCAGCAGCGGGCCATCCAACTGCTCATGCTCGATGATGATCTCGAAGACAAGTCCACCGAAGAACTTGAGGGAATGATCACCACCCTGCAACGCGGCATTACCGAATTGTACCCGCCCATCTGCCAAGAAATCATCCGCATGCACTTCAGCGAAGGACTGACATTCCGCGAGATTGCCCAGCAAAAAGGACTTAGCGAAAGAACAATCTACAAGCATCTGCACAGCGCACTCGACCAATTACGTCAAACACTTAAAAGTCACGAGCTATGAACAAGACCGAACTTCTGCTGAAGATGCTTGACTGCCCCGATGAATATACCCAGGAGCAGTGGCAAGAGATACTCGCCGACGACGAGTGCCGTGAACTCTACTCCATGTTGGCGATGACCCAGAGTGCTATGGAGGCCGAGAACGCCGACAGGCAGGCCACCGACGAGATGATTGCCCATGAGTGGCAACGACTCGCCACCACGCGTCAGCCCAAGGGCATCGTCGTGCCCTTGTGGCGCAAAATCGCCGCTGCCGCAGCCATCGTAGTCGCATTCTGCGGCATTACCTTTGCTGCTATGCATACCGGTTTCTTCGGCTTGACCCAATCGCCTCAACAGGCCCAAGTGAACCCAGCCGACAACAATGCCACCATGGAATCTGTGGCAACTTCAAACGAAGAACAACCTGTCGACTCGATAGTGGCCGTGCAGCCGCATCTCTACGATGATGTGCCGCTCGAGCAAATCCTCACCGACCTCGCCGCTTACTATCATGTCGATGTGGAATACACCACAGAGGATGTGCGCTCACTGCGACTGTACTACCAGTGGGAGCCCGACTACACCATCGACAAGGTGGTGGAGATGCTCGACAACTTTCAGGCTTTTGAAATCCATCGTGAGGGAGACAAACTGGTTGTGGAACAAACCGACGCACAGGAGGGCAAATAATGAGACGAATAACATCTTTCTTGCTCATGCTGTGCGCAGTTGTGAGCACAATCACTGCCCAACACATCACCCACAGTTTCAACAATGTGTCGATGAGCGATGCGCTGAAGTATGTCCAGCAGCAAACGAGCAAACACAAGATTGTGTTCATCTACAACGAACTCGAGGATTTCAAGGTGACCGCCTCGTTGCGCAACAAGTCGGTGCCCGAGGCCATCAAGCAATTGATCGGTTTCTATCCCATCCGCATGACGCAAAGCGGAAACAACGAGATCTATGTGGAATGTACCCACAAGACCGACCGACATCTCAAGGGCATCGTCATTGACGAGAACAACCTTCCGTTGCCCTATGCCAACGTAACACTGCTTAATCCCGCTGACTCGGCGATGATTGGCGGCGGTGTGACCAACGAGAGCGGCTACTTTGCCATCCCCAACGACCACGGCAAGGTCATCGCCCGCATCACCTACGTCGGCTATAAGACCGAGTATCGACTATGCGCCCGCGACAACGTGGGCACCATAAAGATGCAGCCCGACCAATTCACCCTCAATGGTGTCACCGTTAAAGGCTCTAAACAACTGACCCGTCCCACCAGCAGAGGTATATTAGCCAACGTGCAAGGCACAGTGCTGGAGCAATTTGGTTCGGTAACCGAGATGCTGTCTCACTTGCCCTTGATGATGGCGGACGGCACCATTGCAGGCCATGGCACGCCTGAAATCTATATCAACAACAAGAAAGTGCGTGACAACACTGAACTCGACCGCTACCGCGCCGACGAAATCCTTTCTGCCGAGATCATCACCAATCCCGGGCCTGAATACGGCGCAGACGTGACCTCAGTCATCCACCTGAAGACCGTGCGCAAGGCTGGTGAAGGCTGGAGCGGCAATTTCTCGGCCGCATACCGCCAAGGCAAAGAATACTACGCCAACGTCAATGCAGCTCTTAACTACCGAATGCGCAACGGCATGGACTTCTTCGCCCGTGGTTACCTGAACGATAATAATATGGCGATTGATGCGACAGCTCAGGACCAATTGCAGGCTTCCTCAACGTGG
>JAEEVE010000011.1 GCA_016290765.1 Muribaculaceae bacterium | reverse complement strand
TATTCGACTCGTCTTCACTCCAGCCAATAATATGACAAGCATGAAGTAGTTTGGGATTATTGATGCCAGTAATACAGCACTTGTTTTCATACGATGATAACACGGTATCCCTAAAGAAACTTTGATTGATTCTTCGCTTTACCTCTTGGGTTCGCTCAGTACCTTTAGGCAAATCATGAGTGTCAATAGTCAAAGAATCTTCAAGTTCCTTATTCCTGAACTTAGCCAGTAGCACTTCTGCATCATATGCAAGTTGATCCCAATGGCCATAATACTTATTCCAAACAATCTCATCAAGCTTTCCTGTGTGGCCAAGACCACCAACACCTCTTTCTTTCATTTGAGGGTCAAAACTGGCAAGATTCCCAACCTTACGGACAATAGCACCAGGGGAACGACCAAGTAATTGCCCTAAATCTTTAACAAACTGCTTAGTCCCGGAGAATTGGCCAAAAGGATTCCTGCAATACTCATAAAGTACCACCGTAATCTGTTCTTCTGTCCAGTTGTCTCTTGCCATAATTTTATTTTTGTTTGAAGCCTTCTTTCAGAATATTAAGGAATAATTCATTGTTTGCTTTAGCATCTTTAATAAAAGCATCAATAGATAAGATATACGTTCCAACCTTATATGGCTTACTATCATCAGAAAGGTCTGTGTACCACTCATTCTCTTTGTAATAAAGGCTGTCTTTTGAATAAAGTGGAGTATAATGATTGTTTCGCAATGATAATTTAAAATCGTCCGTGAATTCCACGATGCCATAGAACCACATTCGTTGTATTTTATTGGGGAAGTGTTTCAGTAGTTTTACAGCTCGTTGCTGTAATTGACTTTCGGCTTCTTCCGTTTTTGCCAAACTTATGCCTCGTTTTTTTAATTCAATAATTACAACATCTACAGAGTTATTCTCTGCTTTTTCGGGATTATCTGAAAACATTATGACAATATCAGGCCTGCCATCATCTTCAATGTTATTTGCTTTTTGAGTTATCTCGTCAAGGACTTCTGTCATTGTTCTCTCGCTCATAGCTGTTGTATATGTCATGTATTTATTGTCTAACAACCACAAATTGTTAGAGTAAATGCTCTCCATGTCGCCTTTTTTTAACACAGAGCGTTTGGGCAGTATAAGGTTGTGCAGGTCTGCTTCCGAGTTTTTGTCAGTATATTTTTCTATCTTTTCAATGATTTTTTCACGATACAAAATGTATTGTGCCAAAGTTCTTGAAGAAATGTCCAAAGCCTTATCGTATTGTGCATCATCAAGCGTACTTGCTTCTAAGATTTCTTTTTGAGCTTTTAGGAACGATTTTTGGGCATCATCGATGGTTTTTGCTCTAGGGATAATACCAATTTCACTATTGTTAAAATAACCGACAAGGTGAGGATATATTTTTGTCAGATTATCTTTTTCTTTCCCTCTTTTTTCCTTGACGAATGGAATCTCTTCCCCAATAACTTCGGCAACTTTCTCTCGAAATAATGTTTTTGTCGTTTTTAATGTGGTTTCTGATAGAGTAAGAGATTGTCTAGACGAATCTGTTTTACCATCAAATATAGAGGATCGTAGCAGGAAATATAGGGAATATCCTGTTGCAGGAAGATTTTCTGCCGCTATAATATCATTTAAGATATTGGTACGTTTGTCCACACACAACGCAGTCATTAAGAAGGTGGTTTTTGAAGGTTCTTCTTTTATGATTGCATAATCCATATTTGTCTCCGTAAACCATTCGATTAGGTCTGTATTTACAGGAACAGTTTTCAGAGAAGGAATATCATTGTTTGTTACAGAAACGCTATGGCGACCAACAATTTGCTTTGGTTTTTTATTTGGTATTGTAATAGAAAAATTTATAGAAAAGTCAATTCCATTGGTTTTCATAACATATAACCGAGGAAAGAACTCTTGAATCACAACATGGCTTAAATATTCAGGTGTAATTACAGAATAGCTGCTGAGTCTTTTTAGGGAGCATTTGTCAAATGTAAGTTTTGTCTTCAATTCAGATTCCTCACAAGGGACATTGAGCATATCGGCGGTTTCTTTGTCAAAGTCTTGATTATAAGAGAAAGTCCTATGGTATCCCCCGTGATAACTGCTTATAGCAATCTCATCAAAATAAATCAAATAAACCAATCGTCCTACTCCTTTGTGAGTTTCTTCTTCAACCTTTAACAATTCGCAGAATTTATCATATCGTTCATCGGTAAAACCTTCTCCATTGTCAATAATTTCAACTTTTAGAGTTTCTTGCTTCTCAAAAGAATCAATAAAAATATGAATATCAATGTTAGTGGCATTTGCATCTAATGAATTTGCAATTGCCTCTTTGAAAACCATCTCCAATGATGGATTCTGGAAAAACAGCTTGATGGCTTGTTCGGTATTGACTTTCATGGTACTAAATTGAGAGGTTTTTGGAAATAAATAATTTCAAAGACCCCAGATACTCTGAATTCAGATTCCAGTGCTGAGGATTTCCGTAGTTTCGGTTGGCTTCTTTTATCAACTCTTTTTGGCTTCTCGTTTCTCCCAACAAGGCTTCAAGGTAGCCGTAAATCTTGGTCTTCTTGGCGGGGATTGTCAAAGGCGGTGGTGTTCTGCCTGGGATGTCGAGTTGTACCAGTTCTTGTTCGTAGTGTTCCCAGCAGTCAAAGATGGGCTGATTGTTGGGATTGATGATGTTCTCTAAAAGGTCTTCCAATGCCCCAGTGTCTTTGTTGTTTGGCAATAGGAACAGTTCAAACTCAACACCGTTTTGTCGCTTCCAAGCCAGTACGTCATTACGACGTGCATTAAAGTCTGTGTCAGCATCAAGGATGACAAGGTTTATCCCTCCATTGTCTGTAGTACTGCGCATACGCCGTAAAGCGGAAATGCCTTTGACATTCGTCCATCCTTCCAAATTGACGATGCGTTCATTGGGGACAATAATTCCAAAGCAATGCTGAATATATTGCTTGAAGAATACCACATCAGCAATGCCTTCGACATATAATGTGTAATACTTCTCGCTCATAGGGCAACGCTTCTTATCTCGATATTATTCTTACAGGCCTCTGCAAGCCCCTCGTAGGGATAACGGTAGGCTTGGTGTCCTTTGAGTTTTGTCTGCTCTATAGTGTACAATGTCATTTCCCCTTGGTATTCAGAATGTTCTTCCAGCATATCGTTCAGGCGGTAAAGGGTCTCTTTGCTATGGGTTGTTACAAACACTTGCTTATTGGTGCTGACAGCCAATGCAAAGATAGCCTCCCACAACTTCTTATATGCGGAATAGTGTAGGCCATTCTCAATCTCGTCTATCAGAAGGATGTTGTTTATAGGATTCGCCGAGGCGGCAACGATGTTGAGATAACGCCGTAAGCCATCGCCTTGCATTTTGACTGCCAGCAATTGGTCAATCCCTTCCAAGCCAATATAGGCTACATTGTTCAGAATTTCCAATGATGTAATACGGCTGTCGAAGAGTTTCAACCGCTCAGTTACGATGTCCTTCATTTTGCGTTTTGCCAGTTCAACTAAGTCGTTGGCAAGGTTGCCTCCTCCAAGGCCGGAAGACAGAAGAACTGCATTGTACTTCTCCAGATAGCCTTCTGCCAGTTTCATGTTCGTGTTAAAGCCTTGTTGGTTGACAGTGATACTGCTCTCATAATTGTTCTTTTGGTTGCTAGATTCAATATCAAAAACCATTTTCAACGTATTTGGAGAGGTATTTGTTTCAGAGGTGAGTATCTGCCCAACTGACATATCGGCCCGTGTCTTTTCATCAAAGATGTAGGTTAGATATAATGCAAGATGACGCTTGGTATCATCAAACATCTCTGATGAGAATTCTGGAATAACTTTCACGTTGAAGTTACGGAACATGTAACCAAGGTCTAGAAAAGTGCTGTAGTAACTATGCAACCTAATGGAATTGATATTCTGGGGCAGTTCAGGATTGGACATGCCCATTAACAACAATAGGCTTTCCAAAATAGAACTTTTGCCAGAATTGTTCTGCCCAAGAAAGATATTGACCCTCGAAAAATCCTCTATTTTCAGGTGGTCGATGCCTCTGAAATTTTTTATTTCAATATTTTTGAATCCGTCCATAGTGGTGGCTTGTTTGGGTGGCCGTTTGCTACTTGTTTGTCTTTCTTTGTATTGTGTGGGGATACAATATCCCTTAAAATATATATATTAACTTGCAAAAATACGAAGAAAAAAAGAATTATTATAAGAATAGTTTTATAAAAATAGTTTTTTAACAATGTGTTGAAAACACAATAAATCGACCTTTTGGGCGTTATGAGGGTGTATCTTTTAATCGTTGTTTGCTATGGAAGTTTATCGTCACGAGGTGAAGTATTACGAGTGCGACCGGATGGGTATTACGCACCATTCTAATTATGTACGGTTTATGGAGGAGGCTCGGGTGGATTGGATGGACCAGCTGGGTTACGGCTTCGACCGCATGGAGGCGGAAGGGGTGGTGTCGCCTGTGGTGTCGGTAGAGTGTGTTTACAAGCATCCCACGACTTTTAAGGACGTGATTGAGGTAGAGGTGCATGTGGCGGAGATGAGTGCCCTTAAAATCACTTTCGGCTACACTATGCGTGCCAACGGTCGCGTGGTTTGCACCGCCCGCAGCGTCCACTGCTTTATGGAGAACGGCCGCCCTGTAGCCCTCGAGACCCGCTTCCCACAGCTATTTAGCGCCATTCAGCACCTTCCCACTTCCTGACGTCCTAGGCATGGGTATGGGTCATAGTCGCTCTTGCTCCAATCCGTTTTCAGTCCATATTCGTATAGGAGAGCGAAAAAGGCGCTTGCTGGGCAGGGCATGGAAGTGACATACATCCCAATTCATCGTTGCCTTATCCTGAGGAGAAGAGGTGGCTATGAGGGAAGGAGATGGGCTGCATTTTGTGTTGATTATGAGAGGGGTTGCTCCTGTGGGGGTGCTAATTGTGTTTGCATTTATTGCTCAAATTACGGATGGTTCGCAAAAAAGTTGTATTTTTGCAATCTAAAAAGTAATGCAATATGGACTACAATATTTTGAACGAGGAAATGGATCTGCATTTTGGCAGGAACAAAGAGACGGTGACCTATTTCGCCCCCGGGCGGATAAATCTGATTGGCGAGCATACCGATTATAATGGCGGTTTTGTGTTCCCTGGCGCTGTGGAGCAGGGGATAGCGGTCTCTATCGTCCCGAATGGCACCAAACGAGTGCATCTGTGGGCAAAAGACCTGCAGCAAAGCACATGGTTTGACTTGGGCGACAATAAGATGCCTGAGAATATGCATTTCAGATATGTCTATGGAGTGGTGTGTGAGTTGATGGCGAGAGGGGTGAAGGTGAAGGGGTTTGACGCAGTGTATATGGGCGATGTGCCGCTGGGGGCGGGCATGAGTTCGTCGGCGGCATTGGAGAGCTGCTTCGCCTTGGCGCTGAACGACCTGTTCGATGGCGGGTTGGACCGTATGACGCTGGCCCGTGTGGGGCAGGCGGCCGAGCATAACTATGTGGGGACGATGTGCGGCATCATGGATCAGTTTATCTCCCTGCATGGACGCGAGGGCAGCTTGGTGAGGCTCGACTGCCGCAGTGGCGAATACGAGTATTTCCCATGGCATCCCAAGGGCTATAAATTGGTGTTGGTGAACAGCTGCGTGAAGCACGAGTTGGTGGGGTCGCCCTACAACGACCGCCGGCGTAGCTGCGAGCATGTGGCTCAGTTGGCAGGGGTGGAGACGCTGCGCGACTGCACATGGGAGAAACTGGAAGAATTGAAGAGCCAAGTAGGTGAGGAAGATTATAAACGTGCCAAGTATGTGCTGGGCGAGTACGACCGCGTGATGGCGGTGTGCGATGCCTTGCAAAAGGATGATTATGAGACCGTAGGGAAGCAGATGTATCTCACTCACGAGGGGTTGAGCAAGGACTATGAGGTGAGCTGCGAGGAGATAGACTTCCTCGTGGAAGAGGCACGCCGCTGCGGTGTGACGGGTTCACGCATCATGGGCGGCGGCTTCGGCGGCTGCACTATCAACCTGGTGAAGGACGAACTCTATGACAACTTCATCGCCACTGCCAAGGCCAAATTTAACGAGAAATACGGACACGAGCCCGTTGTCTATCCAGTCATCATCAGCGACGGTGCACACAAGTGTGAGGCATGAAAGCATTTATTGAAACTATCGACTCGCCAAAGGGCGAGATCACCATTTACCGACTTGTCAACCAGTCGGGAGCTAGTGTGACGCTCTCGACGGTTGGCGCCGGTATCGTGGGCATCGAAGTACCCGACAGTGAGGGCAACCTTACCGATGTGGTGCTGGGCTACAAAGACGTCAAGGACTATTTCTACGATGGTCCTTGTGCGGGCAAGGTGCCCGGTCGCTATGCTAATCGCATCGCCGCAGGCCACCTCGAAGTAGATGGGAAGACCTATCAATTGAGCATCAACAACGGCCCCAACGCCCTGCATGGAGGTCCCGAGGGCTTCCAGAACCAGATTTGGGACTGCGAGATGATTGGGAGCGATACCGTCGTGTTCTCGCTCTTCAGCCCCGACGGCGACGAGCACTATCCAGGCAACCTCACCGCACGTGTGGCCTACACCTGGACCGAGGACAACATCCTCAAGATTGAGCTCAGCGCCGATACCGACGCGCCTACCGTGGTCAATCTAACCAATCATACCTATTTCAATCTGGCAGGAGAGGACAGTGGCTCGGTGCTTGACCATGAATTGCAGTTACGCTGCAGCCGCTACCTGCCCACCGACGATACGCTCATCCCAACAGGTGAGATGGCACCCGTTGAAGGAACACCCATGGACTTCACCCAACTGAAAACCATTGGGCAGGACATCAAGCAAGATTTCCCTGCATTGAATTACGGCAAAGGCTATGATAACTGTTGGCTCATTGACGATGACAGTGTCACTGCCGATGGACTGAAGGTGGCTGCCACGCTCATTGACCGCAAGAGTGGTCGCAAGCTTGATGTGCTCACCGACCAGCCTGCTGCACAGGTCTACACGGGCAACTGGTTGGCTGGTTCGCCCATAAGCAAGAGTGGACGCAGTTACAACGACTACGACGGTGTGGCCATCGAGTGCCAGGGATTGCCTGACGCTCCCAACAAGCCCAATTTCCCATCTCAGTTGCTCACGCCCGACGGTGATTACAACCGCGTTATCTTCTTCGCTTTCTCCACGATTTAGGGTAGTAGCGAAATAATTTTGTATTCTAAATTTTTAATTCATCAACAAAATTGAAACCTACATTATTTGTATTGGCCGCTGGCATGGGTAGCCGTTATGGCGGTCTGAAGCAATTAGATGGCCTGGGACCTCACGGTGAGACCATCATGGACTATTCTATCTACGATGCCATCCAGGCTGGTTTTGGCAAGGTGGTGTTTGTTATCCGCAAGGACTTTGAGCAGGACTTCCGCGAGAAGATTCTCTCGAAATATGAGGGTCACATCCCTGTCGAGGTGGTTTTCCAGTCGGTCAACGACCTGCCCGAAGGATTTACCTGCCCACCCGAGCGTGTTAAACCCTGGGGCACAAACCACGCTCTGCTTATGGGTAAGAACGTGATTCACGAGCCGTTCGCCATTATCAACAGCGATGACTACTACGGCCGCAATAGTTTTGAAGTCATGGCAGCCGAGCTCGCCAACCTGCCCGAGGGCAGCAAGAACCAGTATAGCATGGTGGGCTTCAAGGTGGGTAACACCATGAGTGAGAGCGGCACTGTCTCACGCGGTGTCTGTGTCACCGAAGAGGGATACCTTACTGGCGTTGTCGAGCGAACAAGCATCGGGTATGATCAGAACCACGACATCACCTTCACTGACGAGAACGACCAGGTGCAGCACCTGGAGTTTGATACGCCCGTGTCAATGAACTTCTGGGGTTTCACGCCTGACTACTTTGCCTACAGTGAGGAATTCTTTGTTGAGTTCCTCAAGGAGAACATCAACAAGCCCAAGGCCGAGTTCTTCATCCCAACGCTGGTCAACAAGCTAGTTGAGGATCAGACTGCCAGTGTCAAGGTGCTCACCACCGAGAGCAAGTGGTTCGGCGTGACATATAGTGCTGACCGCCAAGGTGTGGTCGACAAGTTTGCCTCGCTGCATGCCGATGGCACCTATCCAGAAAGCCTGTTCGGATAAATAGAATAGAGCCATACAACAATGGCGGGCCAGCTTTGAACGCGTTGGCCCGCCTTGTTATTTGGATAAATCTGTTATGCAAGTCGACTACCGCCGCTCGACCAGGATAATACCCGCTAGCACCAGTGCGCACCCTAATAGACCCACTGCCCCGATGGTTTCGCCATAGACCATCCATGCCGCTGCCACCGAGATGACTGGACTCAAATACAGATAGTTGGCAGTGAGGATTGCCCCTAGTCGAACAGTGACCTCGCCCCAAACAAAGAATGCGAGCATCGAGCATACCAGCGACAGGAACAAAAAGTTGCTGATAACGACGGGTTCGGCGAGTGCAGCCAAGTGGAAAGGTCCTTGCCAAATCATGGTAGGCAGGGCGAACAGCACACCATAAAAGAACGTCTTGCGAGTGATATCCAGGATGCTACATCGTTTGTTCAGCCGTTTGAGGATGATTGAATAGATCGACCACGACGCTGCGGCAAGAATGGCAAGCAGGTCGCCCAACAGGCCATCACCCCATACAAAACCTCCATAGAAAGTGAGCAGCCCCACTCCCAAGAAAGCAACAATCGACCCCACCAACTTCACCCAAGTGAACCGCTCCTCTTTCAGGAAAATGGCTGCCAATAGGGTAGTGAACAGCGAATTGAGCGACACCAGAATAGCGACATCGGTCACCAGCGTCAACTTAAGAGCCGTGTTTTCAAAGATGAAGTAGAATGTGCCGCCAAGTAGGCCCAGCAAGGCCATTAATGCCTCGTCACGCAACGGATAGACATGCAATTGAAACCGTGACCAAGCGGCAAGCCCCAGATATGCCACCACCGAACGGTATATAAAGATTTCGGTAGGGGAGAGGTTATAGTCAAGCAATACCTTAGTGTTGACAAAAGAAACGCCCCACACAAAGATCACTGCCAGCGCCAGAACATGATATTTCAGTTTTGATAAGTCCATTATCTCTAAAAACGCCCACAAAATTACTAAAATCTCATGATTTGCTGAGTGTCAAGTCTAGAAAAATACTGAAGCCCATAATAATTCTATAATCTGGACAAAAAACTGACTACGGACAACTGAAAACCAAAAACTTTTTTGTACCTTTGCACGACAATGTGACGAGACATGAGTGAACTGACTAACCGAGAGGCATACATCAAGCAATTTGATCTATTTCTTGATAAAAAGAAGATGCGTAAGACGCCCGAGCGTTTTGCCATCCTCAGACGCGTCCTCATGTTCCCTTCGCATTTCACCATCGAGTCATTAATGGAGAGCATGGAGCAAGGCTCGTTTCATGTGAGTCGTGCCACGCTCTACAATACCATTCAGTTGCTGGTCGAGGCACAGCTGGTGCGGCGTCATGTATTCGAGGGGCTCCAAGTGCAATACGAGAAGGCGGGCGCAACGCCACACAGTCATCTCATCTGCACCAGTTGCGGGAAGGTTAAAGAAGTGCGTGACGCAAACTTTATCGCCTATATGAATGCGCGCAAGTTTACGGCTTTTACCACCAACTTCTATTCGCTCTATGTCTATGGCACTTGTAGCACTTGTGCCCGTAGGATGAAGAAACGCAAGGCCACTCCCAATAAAGAGGTCTGATGATTAGATCAAAGATATTCTCAATTGTTTTAAGAAGATGAAAGTAGACGTACTGTTAGGATTACAATGGGGTGACGAAGGCAAAGGAAAGGTTGTCGACGTCCTGACCCCTCGTTATAATATTGTGGCTCGCTTCCAAGGCGGGCCCAACGCTGGCCATACCCTGGAGTTTGAAGGCAAGCACTATGTGCTGCGCTCTATTCCGTCGGGCATCTTCCAGCGCGGCCAGGTAAACGTCATTGGCAATGGTGTCGTACTCGACCCTGTTCTCTTTATGGAAGAGGCCCAAGACCTAGAGAAGAGTGGGGTGGACCTCAAGCGCATCTTGAAGATTTCGCGCAAGGCTCATCTAATTTTGCCCACGCACCGTCTGCTCGATGCCGCCAATGAGCGTCTCAAGGGCGACCGCAAGGTTGGCACCACAGGCAAGGGCATCGGTCCAACATATACCGACAAAATCAGCCGTAATGGACTGCGTGTGGGAGACATTGCTGAGAATTTCGAGCAAAAGTATCTGGTAGCCAAGCAGCGCCATATTGCCCTGCTCAACGCGCTGGGTGGACAAACCGATGTCACCGAACTGGAGGCACGCTGGATGCAAGGTATCGACTACCTCAAGCAGTTTGACATCATCGACAGTGAGTTCTTCATCAACAAGCAACTGGCCGAGGGCAAGAGTGTGCTGTGTGAGGGCGCACAGGGCACGATGCTTGACATAGACTTTGGCTCCTATCCGTTTGTTACATCGTCTAACACCATCTGTGCTGGGGCATGCGCCGGTCTGGGTGTTGCTCCCCGTATGATTGGCGAGGTCTTTGGCATCTTTAAGGCCTACTGCACCCGTGTAGGTGCAGGACCGTTCCCTACCGAGCTCTTCGACGAGACTGGTGCCGAGATTCGCCGCATCGGCCATGAGTATGGTGCCGTCACAGGCCGTGAGCGCCGTTGTGGCTGGATCGACCTGGTTGCATTGCGCTACACCATCATGCTCAATGGTGTGACACAGCTCATCATGATGAAGAGCGATGTGCTCGATGGTTTTGATACTATCAAGGCGTGCGACGCCTATGAGGTAGGCGGCAAAGTCACACGCGATTTCCCGTTCTCGATCGAGGGCGACATAAAGCCCATCTACACCGAGTTGCCAGGATGGAAGTCCGACATGACCCACCTGACTAGCGAGGACCAGTTTCCCAAGGCCTTCAGCGACTATATCGACTTCCTTGAGCAGAAACTGGGCGTGCCCATCACCATTGTTTCGGTAGGCCCCGACCGCCAGCAAACCATCTTAAGAGCCCGCTGATGCAGGTTTCCTAAGTTCCGAGAATTTCTAGAACTAATTTCTAATTAACTAACAATAAACTCAAAACTAAATTATCATGGCAAACGTAAAACCGTTCCGTGGTCTCAGACCACCCCGTGAGTATGTACAGGAAGTAGCATCCAAGCCCTACGATGTCCTCTCAAGTGACGAGGCACGCATTGAGGCTGGCGACAACGAGAAATCGCTCTACCACATCATCAAACCCGAGATCGACTTCGCTCCCGGTACCGAGGAGAACGACCCCAAGGTTTATGACCGTGCTGTTGTCAACTTCAAGAAGTTCCAAGAGAAGGGTTGGCTTGTTCAGGACGCGCAAGAGAACTACTACATCTATGCTCAGACGATGGATGGCCGCACACAGTATGGCATTGTGGTGGCAGCCAACTACAAGGACTATGTCGAGGGCCGCATCAAGAAGCATGAGCTCACCCGTCGCGAAAAAGAGGTAGATCGCATGCACCACATCGAGATCAACAACGCTAACATTGAGCCGGTGTTCTGGGCTTTCCCTACCAACCCCGTGTTGGAGCAAGTCATCAACGACACCGCCAAGACCGCTCCAGAATATGACTTTGTGAGCGAGGATGGCATTGGCCACACCTTGTGGGTCATCAGCGATCCTGACGTTATCAAGACCATCACCGATGCATTCGAGGCCATACCTTATTTATATATAGCCGATGGTCACCACCGCACTGCCGCTGCCGCTCACGTGGGCGAGGAAAAGGCCAAGGCCGATCCCAACCACACCGGCAAGGAGGAGTATTGCTACCTGTTGGCAGTCTGCTTCCCGCAGGATCACCTCAAGGTTATGGACTACAACCGCGTCATTACCGACCTCAACGGCCTCACCGATGAGCAGTTCCTGGCTAAGATTGCTGAGCACTTTGATGTTGAATGCAAGGGCACTGAGATTTATCATCCAGCCAAGTTGCACAACTTCTCGCTCTACCTCTCTGGCAAATGGTATTCGTTGACCGCCAAGGAAGGCACCTATGATGACAACGATCCCATTGGCGTGCTTGATGTCAAGATCTCGAGTGACTATATCCTTCGCGACATTCTGGGCATCACTGACCTGCGTACCGACAAGCGCATTGATTTCGTCGGTGGTATTCGCGGCTTGGGCGAACTCAAGAACCGCGTCGATTCGGGTGAGATGAAGGTCGCTCTGGCACTTTATCCTGTGACCATGCAGCAGATCATCGACATCGCCGACACCGGCAACATCATGCCACCCAAGGCCACTTGGTTTGAGCCCAAGCTCCGCTCTGGACTCATCATCCACAAGCTCGACTAATCTCTGACAAACTTTGGGGTCGTGTCTTTTAACAAGGGCACGACCCTTATTGTATTTTATCAAATATCTATAGCCTATGATCACTGCCACCAAACTGAAAGAGCTGGGGGGAATTACTGAGTATTTCCGGTCGGTCCCCTACGATGTCACCCGCAAGAGTCTATACTCGGCCCATGAACTCTATGCGGGCTTTGACAGGAATGACCAAGCGACATTTGACACCTGCTTTGATACGCGTGTCTACAAACACTTCATCGCTGGCGGGAAACGGGCAGCCCTTGCCGTCGAATCGCTGGCTCGCACCCTGCACGACCACGGTATTCACCTGGCTATGGACGAGTTCTTTAAGACCTACGACTCACACCAGTGTGTGGGCATTATGGGCGGACATGCCCAACTGCGTACAGCGACCTCTTTCCGTCAGGTAGCAGTTATCAGCAAACGTCTCACCGAAATGGGCTTCTACATGCTCAGTGGAGGCGGACCTGGTGCTATGGAGGCGACACATCTAGGAGCCTGGATGGCGGGTCGCACCGAAGCTGAACTTGATGATGCGTTGTCCATACTCAGTGCCGCGCCGT
Organism: Muribaculaceae bacterium; assembly: GCA_016290765.1. Taxonomy (GTDB): domain Bacteria; phylum Bacteroidota; class Bacteroidia; order Bacteroidales; family Muribaculaceae; genus Sodaliphilus. The sequence continues at coordinate 15,623 of JAEEVE010000011.1, read as the reverse complement.
CGTTCCAGGATGAGGGATGGCTTGCCACGGCCATGCAAGTCATTGAGCGATACCCGCAAGAAAAAGGCTATGTTAGTCTAGGCGTTCCCACCTGGCTCTATGGCCACGAGCCCACTACGCCATTTGCCACACATATCGCTAAGTTCTTTGAAAACAGCATCCGTGAGGACAGCATTCTTACCCTTGCATACGGTGGTATCATCTACACCCCTGGCAGTGCGGGCACCATGCAGGAAGTCTTCCAAGATGCTGTGCAAAACCACTACCTTTCGTTAGGTTTCTCAAGCCCAATGATTTTTGTCGGCCGAAAGTTTTGGACCGAAGAGATGCCTGTCTATCCCTTCCTTCAGAGCATGATGGATACTGGCAAGTACAAAAACCTGCTACTCACCCTCACCGACACCCCCGACGAGATCCTCGCCGCCCTCACCCGCTTCCGCGACCAACAAAAATGACAACTCGGAAAGCGAATCGCATAGCTTGGTACAAGCAACATCCTGAATTGGCTGCGATTCCTTCGATGAAACGCCGCAAGGAAGAGCATGATTACACTGGACGATGCGTCTACCTGATAACCATGTGTACAGAAGGCAGGCGTTCATTATTTGGGACGTTGCAGCAAGCGGATACCAACCATGCCGCACCTTGGGTGCAACCCAGTTCATTAGGCCTGAGTGTCATCGACCAATGGTCTACTATCGGCATCGAGCAGCCCCAAATCCAAAGCTTGGCATTTCAATTGATGCCCGACCATGTGCATGGCATCCTTTTCGTGACCGAAAGGTTGCCACGTCATCTAGGCCACTATGTGAGTCGGTTCAAGTCCAAGTGCACGCAGGCAATGCATAACATGTCGGTGTACTCCGAGACGCAGTCTCGGACAGAAACGCTCTGGGAGGAAGGCTACAATGACCGCATCCTCACAGGCAAAGGCCAATTAAAGGACTGGGTGAACTATCTTCATGACAACCCTCGCCGTCTGTGGGTCAAGCGCAACCATCCTGAATGGTTTACTGCGCATCATGGCATTACGATTGGCTCGACAACAGCTACCGTCATGGGCAACCAGTTCTTGCTCGACTATCCCTATAAGGTGGCGGTTCAGTGTTCGCGACACATGTCCGACGCCGACATAGAAGCTGCTTGCAGCCGTTTCATATCAATGGCTCGTGATGGCGCTGTCCTTGTTTCGCCTTGCATTAGCCCTGGCGAGAAAGAGGTGATGCGTCGTGCTTTTGAAGCTGGTTTGCCACAGATTATACTTCTCGAGAACGGCTTTGCCCCGCTTCAGAAACCTTCCGGACGCCAGTTTGATGCATGTGCCGAAGGACGCGTTCTTCTTGTCGCGCCGTGGCCTCATCACAATGACAAGCGCACCATCACTCGCGAGCAGTGCCTTGCACTGAACAGGCTTGCAAAAGACATCGCACAATCCTACGAGACTGCGTCTCGCACTACTCTGACATGTGATGAATTAAGTATCTAGAACTCCTGAAGTGACATTAAAGTGTTTTTACTCAGATACGAAAGAATGGTATAATGGCTTGCGCTAGCATTAATTTACAAAATAGTTGTATTTTTGTTGAAAGTGAACAATAATGAAACGAGAAATAATTAATATGAAAGTACTTACCCTATTCTGCATTTTGGCTTTGTCCTTGTCATGCTTTTCTTGTGATTCACATTTGAATAAAAATCAAGAATTGAAGCGGAGTGAAGTTAACCAAATAGATGTCTGGAAAATTCATTCCCGATTTGTTCCAAGTGGTTGGGTTAATGTCAACGATAGTACCTATATTTTGATTTATAAGAATAGAATGATATATCTTAGATATCCTCACTATTCTTTCATGGATAGTCTTGTTAGAGATTCTTTTCACAAAAATGCATTTGTCTACAACCTGTTTATTAACAAGGACTACGAACATTCTATATTTATAAATGAGAATTGTGATACTTTGATATTCAGCAAATATGGAGGAGATGGCGAAATTGAAGCATTTAGTCGCGATAACAAAATGATGGACACATCAACATTCTTCATCATTTATAGCTTATTGAAGAAGTTTTAATTATGTATAACAGAGTGACTGACATGTTGTTACATTAGTGAGATATTGTTATAGGAGAATGAAAACAACGCTGGTGGTTTCGATTAGGAAACCACCAGCGTTTGTTTAGATGGGGTGGGGCGATGACCCCTGAAAGCGCGTAAGCGCCCTGACCCCTATTTATTCACTTGGAAGCGGTTGAAACCGTCTTTGAGGTGGGCAACGACTTGGTTGGCAGCTGCCAGACCTGCGTTGATGTTAGCCTCTGCGGTCTGAGCACCCATCTTCTTGGGAGTGAAGAAGACGCGGTCGGCATATTTCTCCTCAAGCTCAGCAGCATTGTCGGGCTTTACGTCGGCGATGTAGCGGAAGTCGGGACGAGCCTCGAAGGCCTCGGCCAGACTCTCCTCATCGATAACCTCCTTGCGGGCTGCATTGATGAGAACAGCACCCTTAGGCATCATTTCAACCAGGTGCTTACCAACCGACTTCTTGGTCTCGGCGGTAGCGGGAATGTGAAGGCTCACATACTGGTTGTTCTTGTAGAGATCTTCCAGATTGTGGATAGGCTCAACGCCCTCGGCAATCATAGCCTCATCCTTGACCCAGGGGTCAAAGGCGCTGACCTTCATGCCAAAGCCCTTGGCGATACGAGCTACGTTACGACCCACGGCACCGAAGGCGTGGATACCCAGCGTCTTGCCGAGCAACTCGGTGCCCGATGTGCCGTTGTAACGATTGCGGATAAGGGTAACCATCATGCCCAGCACAAGTTCGGCGACAGCGTTGGCATTCTGACCCGGGGTGTTCATCACGCAAACACCATGTGCGGTGGCCTCGGCGAGGTCGATGTTGTCGTAACCAGCACCTGCACGAACGACAACCTTGAGCTGCTTGGCAGCATCAAACACTTCCTTGTCAACCTTGTCACTGCGGACAATCAGACCAGCTGCGTCAGCGACTGCAGCAATCATGTCAGCCTTGGTGCCTTTCTCAACGAGAACGAGCTCGTGGCCACCAGCTTCAACAACTTCCTTGATACCCTTAACAGCTACGGGAGCAAAGGGCTTCTCGGTTGCAACTAATATCTTCATTTTGTCTTATACGTTATATATAATTGGGAATTATGCATTGATTAGTGCTTTGCCTCGAACTCCTTCATGGCCTCAACGAGGACCTTGACGCTGGCGAGGGGCAGGGCGTTATAGAGCGATGCGCGGAAGCCGCCCACCGAACGGTGTCCCTTGATACCGACGATGCCCTTGGTTCCGGCAAAGTCGAGGAAGTCTTTCTCAAGCTCTTTGTACTCGGGCTTCATGACAAAGCAGACGTTCATGATCGAACGGTCCTCGGGACGGACAGTACCCACAAACAGGCGGCTTGCGTCGATAGCATCGTAGAGCACGGCAGCCTTCTCCTCGTCGATGCGCTGCATCTCCTTGATACCGCCAATCTCCTTGTACCACTTCAGGGTCTGCAGAGCTGCGTAGATGGGGAACACAGGAGGCGTGTTGAACATCGAGCCCTTGTCAACATGGGTCTGGTAGTTCATCATGGTGGGAACGATGCGGTCAGCGGGGAACTGTCCCAAGATGTCTTCTTTGACGATGACGAAGGTAACACCAGCGGGAGCCATATTCTTCTGAGCGCCACCATAGATGAGGTCATACTTGCTCACGTCGACGGGACGCGAGAAGATGTCACTCGACATGTCGGCAACCATGCGAACGGGTACGTCATAGTCCTCGCGGATCTCGGTGCCGTAGATGGTGTTGTTGGTGGTGATGTGGAAATAGTCTACATCGGTAGGAACGGTATATCCCTTGGGGATGTAGGTATAGTTGTCCTCCTTCGAAGAACCGACCTCGATGACCTCACCAAAGAGTTTAGCTTCCTTGATGGCCTTGTTTGCCCATGTGCCGGTGTTGAGGTAAGCAGCCTTGGTCTTGAGCAGGTTCATCGGAACCATGCAGAACTGTGTGCTAGCGCCACCACCCAGGAACAGAACGCGGTAGCCAGCGGGGATGTCAAGCAGCTCCTTGAAGAGTGCTTCAACCTCGTCCATCACAGCGGTGAACTCCTTGCTGCGGTGCGAAATCTCAAGGATTGACAGGCCAGTGCCTGCGAAGTCACGGATAGCGTCGACGCAATGGTCGATGGTGTACTGACTCAGGATCGAAGGTCCTGCATAGAAATTGTGCTTCTTCATAATGTGAAATTAATGTTGTTAGTATAGAAGATAAATATGTTATCAGTTTTGTAGTCGCAAAGTTAGACAAAATCCTCCACACGCGAAAACAAATCTTAAAGATTATTTTTCGTTAACTTTTCGTTGGTTTTGACAATTTGCAAGCATTTAACCCACTAGCTGTGTGAAGCATAGCCCTTTTTACATTAATTAACAAACAATTGTTACTATTTGGCTTGTTTTGAATGAAAAAAGTTTTTTTGAATGATGCGTTATTTTTGTTGCGATTGTTGAAAAAAGTTGAAAATCCGCATTTTTCTTGTTGAAAATTGTGCGTAAGTAAAAAATTTGCCCTATATTTGTATCGTGATTTGAGACAGTTGAAAAAACTATATCAAATGATATACATTAATTAATAAACCTTTTAATTTTTGATCATGGAAGTTCAGAAAATTATGCAGCATCTGGAGCAGAAGCATCCAGGTGAGTTGGAATTCCTCCAGGCAGTGCGCGAGGTACTCGAGTCTGTGGAAGAAGTTTACAACCAGCACCCCGAGTTCGAGAAAGCTAAGATTATCGAGCGTATCGTAGAGCCCGACCGCATCTTCACGTTCCGCGTGACCTGGGTTGACGACAAGGGTGAGGTTCAGACCAACCTCGGATACCGCGTGCAGTTCAACAGCGCCATTGGCCCGTACAAGGGAGGTCTCCGTTTCCACAAGGCTGTTACTCCTTCGATGCTGAAGTTCTTAGGTTTCGAGCAGATGTTCAAGAACGCTCTGACCACGCTGCCTATGGGCGGTGGCAAGGGTGGCTCTGACTTCGACCCCGTTGGCAAGAGCGACGCTGAAATCATGCGTTTCTGCCAGGCGTTCATGCTTGAGCTCTGGAACTGCATTGGCCCGGATCAGGACATCCCCGCTGGCGACGTTGGCGTAGGTGGTCGTGAGATTGGCTTCCTCAATGGTATGTATCAGAAGCTGTCTCGTCAGTACCACACTGGCGTTCTCACTGGCAAGGGTGAGACTTGGGGTGGTTCGATTCTCCGTCCCGAGGCTACTGGTTATGGCGCTCTGTACTTCACTCAGCACCTGCTGCACAAGGCTGGCAAGGACATCAAGGACAAGACTGTTGCTCTGTCGGGCTTCGGAAATGTTGCTTGGGGTGCCGCTAAGAAGGCTACTGAGCTGGGCGCAAAGGTTGTCGCAATCTCTGGTCCTGACGGTGTGTGCCACATGCCCGAGGGTATCACTCCCGAGATGATCGACTACATGCTCGACATGCGTGCCTCGAACCGCAACAAGGTTGAGGACATGGCTACCAAGTTCCCCGAGAAGGCTAAGTTCACTGCCGGTAAGAAGGCTTGGAGCATTCCCGTTGACATCGCACTTCCCTGCGCGTTCCAGAACGAGCTGAGCGAGGAGGATGCTAAGGAGCTCAAGGCTAACGGCTGCTGGTGCTGCTGCGAGGTCTCGAACATGGGCTGCCAGCCTGGCGCAATCCACTTCTTCCAGACCAATGGCGTACTGTTTGCTCCTGGCAAGGCTGTCAACGCCGGTGGCGTGGCTACCTCTGGCCTCGAGATGACCCAGAACGCCGCTCACCTGAGCTGGTCGGCTAAGGAAGTTGACGAGAAGCTGCACTGGATCATGGAGAACATCCACGAGCAGTGTGTGAAGTTTGGTGAGCGTCCCGACGGCACTATCGACTATGTGAAGGGCGCTAACATCGCCGGCTTCATGAAGGTCGCACAAGCTATGCTTGAGCAGGGCACCATCTAATCTACCAAAACACGAGAGTGGAGTCGCAGGGATGCGAACTCCACTCTTGATTTTGTGATTGCTTAACTAATTTTTTGATGTCGAAGGCTGGTCACCCCACGAGGGTAACCAGCCTTTCTTTATCTCGGAAATCTCTAAATTTTCGGAACCACTAACCCTAAAAACTTCTGAAAAACGCTTCTGCGGTTTTTAGGGTTTCGGGTTTGCCAATGTCAAACCAGGTATAAGCTTCCTGTGGCTCGTAGCCATAAATGGGGTAGTGCTGGCAGGCATCAAGGTAGAACGGAATGATGCCAAATGCCAACCGGCCAGCAGCATACTCTTCAAGCAATGGGAATATTTCAGGCGATATGATGTGCACACCGCCAAAAGCACGCTTACTCAATGCATTCAGGTCCAAATCGACACCTTTTGGTTTGACTTCACCCGTGGCAATGTTGGTCCAACCATGCAGACGGTTATCTTTGCCACAAAGGATGTAACGCTGTGTATTGCGTGCCTTGACAAGCAGCGATGCTAACGCAGCATGCTCGCAATGATTACGGTAGAAAGCACTAAGGTCAAGGTCGGTAAGAATGTCGGCATTGTGGACGATGAACGGAGTGTCACCCTCTAGCCACTGCCGCGCCTTGAGAATGCCGCCACCTGTTTCCAGAGGTTCGTCGCTCCACTGGCGCTCATCACTGATGTGGACAGTAAGTCCAAAGTTGTCGTTCTGCTCAAGAAACTCAGTGACTTTGTCGCCAAAGTAGTGGATATTGATGACCACTTCGTCAACACCTGCGGCCTTGAGGCGTTCAATGACACGCTGTAACATAGGCTTGCCCGCCACCTCGACCAATGCCTTAGGGCGATCGTTGGTCAAAGGACGAAGGCGTGTTCCCAGCCCAGCGGCAAAGATCATTGCTTTCATTGATCCACAGGATTGAAGGTTCGATCGTGTCCTTCTTGCTCTCGATGGGTAAGCTCGACACGCACATTGAACTTATGATGGATGTGCTCAGCAAGGTGCTGCGCGGCATATACCGACCGATGCTGGCCACCTGTACAGCCAAAGCAGATCATCAGGTCAGTAAAGTTGCGCTTCTTGTATCGCTCGACCGACTCATCAACCAAGGCATACACATGCTCTAGCCACTTGTCGATGGTGCTCTCTTTCTGCAGGAAGGTGATAACATTCTGATCCAGACCCGTAAATGCCTTGTATTTGTCATACTTACCTGGGTTGTTCAGAGCACGGCAATCAAAAACGAACCCACCGCCATTGCCCGACGGATCGTGGGGAATGCCCTTCTTGTAAGCAAAGCTCATGACACGCACGGTCAAGCCCTTCTCTTCGCTGACAAAATCCTTGAGGTTTACCATCTCGTCGATGAGTTGACTCAAATAAGGATACTGTTCAAACTTGTCTTCAGCCACCAATCTGCGCAGATTGGCGATAGCCGGGACAATGCTGTTCTTCATGAAGTCGGGTTTTTTCTCAAAGTATCCACGGAAGCCATAGGCACCCAGTACCTGCAGTGTGCGGAAGAGCACGAACAGTCGCAGGTTGCGAAAGAACTCCTGCTCATCGAGTTCAGGCACATAGTCTTTGAGTTTGCCGACATAGGCGCTGACCAGGTCGCGACGCAACTCATCAGGGAACTTGGCTCTAGCCTGCCACACAAATGATGCCACATCGTAGTAGTACGGTCCCTTGCGGCCACCCTGGAAGTCGATGAAAGCCAGGCGGCAAGTGCGGGGACGTTCGGGATCGCCCACCAGCATCACGTTGCGCGACTGGAAATCACGGTACATAAATGTGTCACTTGGTACTGCCAACAAGTCGCGTGTCAAGGCCTCGAAATCATTCTCCAGCTTGTCCTCGTTAAATACGATGCCAGTGGCCTTGAGGAAGCAATACTTGAAGTAGTTCAAGTCCCACTTGATACTGCGCTCGTCAAAACACTTGGCTGGGTAGCACTTATTATAGTCAAATTCCTCGGCACCAAGGAACTGGATGTCGACCAGTGAGCGCATCGAACGTCGCAAAAGTTCTTTTTCTTCGCTAGTGAAGGCATGGGTGATGCTGCTTTTGCGGATCTTGTTCCATAGGATGTTTTCGGGTTTCTGCCCCAGGTCCTCTTGGATATAAGCCATGTGATCATCGCTCACACCATAGATTTCGGGCACCGATAGCCCCTTGTCACGGAAGTGTTGCGCCATATATAGGAACGCTTCGTTTTCCTCGCGCGACTCTCCCACGACACCAACTACAGTCTTGACCCCAGTCAAGCGATAGTACTGCCGATTAGAACCCGCCTTGTCCATCAGTTTGCAGTCGGCAGGCTCATAGCCCGCATACTGCTGATATAGTTTCTTGAGTCTTTCCATTTCTATCATTGAGAATTGATAATGGCCGCAACTTAACCGAAGTGTCACGCCAATCAGCCGCCATTGTTAATAATTCATTAGTTAAAATTCGCTAGTGAAGTGGAAGCGTATCTTTGGAAAATCTTGTTGCGCCATCTGAAGCACATAGCTTGAGTCAGCGAGGAAGACATCGCGACCCTCACGATCGAGCGCCATGAACTGGTGCTTGCGTTTCTTGAAGGCTTCAAGGGCTGCTTCATCATCACTCTCGATCCAGCATGCCTTGTATAAACTGATGGGTTCCCAACGGCATTGAGCACCATACTCGTGCAGCAGGCGGTACTGGATGACCTCGAATTGCAGCTGGCCGACTGTTCCAATGATCTTGCGGTTGTTGAACTGATTGACAAACAACTGTGCAACGCCCTCATCCATCAGTTGCTCGACACCCTTGTTGAGCTGCTTGGTCTTCATTGGATCGCTGTTCTCGATATACTTAAACATTTCGGGCGAGAAGCTGGGCAGGCCCTTGAAGTGAAGTTCCTCACCCTCGGTGAGCGTATCACCAATCTTAAAGATGCCGTTGTCGGGCAAGCCCACGATGTCACCTGGATAGACTTCGTCGATGACCTCTTTTTTCTGAGCCATAAAAGCAGTGGGTGCCGAAAAACGGTAGCTCTTACCACTTCGCACGTGCTTGTAATTTTCATTGCGATGGAACACTCCCGAGCAAACCTTGACAAATGCGATGCAACTGCGGTGGTTGGGATCCATGTTGGCATGTATCTTGAAGACGAAGCCAGTGAACTTCTCCTCCTCTGGAAACACCTCACGCTCCTCAGCCATGACCGGGCGGGGCGACGGAGCTATGCGCACAAAACAATCCAGCAATTCCTTGACACCAAAGGTGTTCAACGCCGAGCCGAAAAACACGGGAGCCACCATCGCGTCAAGATAGTCTTGTTCGTCAAACTCAGGATAAACACCATCGATCAGTTCAATGTCGGCACGCAGCTTTTCGGCATCGTCCTGGCCGACAGCTGCATCAATGGCAGGGTCATTGATATCACTGATTTCAACACGATCGGTAACATGTTGCTTGTCGGGCTTGAACAGATTGAGAGTGTGCTCATAGATATTGTATACGCCCTTGAATTTGGCACCGATGTTAATGGGCCAACTCAACGGACGTACGCTAATCTGCAGTTCCTTCTCGAGCTCATCAAGGATGTCAAACGGATCTCGGCCCTCACGATCCAGCTTGTTGACAAAAATGATAACCGGGGTGTTGCGCATGCGACACACCTCCATCAGTTTGCGCGTCTGCGTCTCAACGCCCTTTGCCACATCCACCACGATGATAACACTGTCAACGGCTGTAAGTGTGCGGTAAGTGTCCTCTGCAAAGTCCTGGTGGCCTGGTGTGTCCAAGATGTTGATCTTGTAATCACCATAGTTAAAGCCCATGACCGATGTGGCGACCGAGATGCCGCGCTGCTTCTCAATCTCCATCCAGTCGCTGGTTGCGGTCTTCTTGATTTTATTGCTTTTGACCGCTCCGGCGACATGAATGGCACCACCAAAGAGAAGCAACTTCTCGGTTAGCGTAGTCTTGCCCGCGTCGGGGTGAGAGATGATGGCGAAGGTTCGCCGTTTAGATATTTCGTTGTTATTTGCCATTCAAAAAAACTAGAAGCACTAGATAATCTAGAAATCTAGAGCAAACTATAAACTATTAACTATAAACTGTTTCAGGCTATCTTCCCAGTAGGGAATGGTAACACCGAAGGTGTCTTTGAACTTTGCCTTATCGAGTACACTGTAGGCGGGTCGATGGGCCTTGGCAGGGAACTCGTGCGACAGGCATGGCTGTACATCACAGGTAGTAATGCCAGCCAAACGATGGATGGCAAGGGTGAAGTCGTACCACGAGATGACACCCTCGTTGGTGTAATGATAGATACCTGCATGCCACTGGGGTGCCGTAAGCACTGTAATAATTGCACGTGCTAGATCGGTCGCCAGGGTAGGGGAGCCAACTTGGTCATAAACCACACGCAACTGGTCGCGTGTGCGTCCCAGCTCGAGCATGGTCTTGACAAAGTTCTTGCCGTGGGGCGAGTAGAGCCATGCGGTGCGCAGGATAACAAACTGGCCGGGGAGCAGACGGGTCAAGACCTGTTCACCCTCCAACTTGGTACGGCCATACGCCGAGACGGGGTGGGGCGAATCATCCTCACGATAGGGGCGGTTTCCGTTGCCGTCAAACACATAGTCAGTACTTACATGTACCATTCGTGCTCCCGTGCGAGCCGCCGCCAGAGCAAGGTTCTCGACAGCTGTGGCATTGATAAGCAATGCCGTAGCCTCGTCATCCTCGGCGCGGTCAACTGCGGTATAGGCAGCACAATTGACGATGTAGTCTGGCCTAAGCATATCGATGAAATGGTCGACCGTCTCACGATTGGTGATGTCAAGTTCATCGACATCGGTGTATGTGGGGTCAAATCGGCCGTCGCCGTCAAGCAGTGCCCGCAATTCGCGTCCCAACTGCCCGTTTGCTCCAGTGATGAGTAATTTCATTGCTTATTTAGTTTTCGAATAAGTCTCCTTCTTCCTCATCTTTCTTGTAGAAAGCCGAAAGGAGCCCTAGGAAATGTGAAATTTGTGCGATGGCGACTTGGGTGTCGTGAGTGACCTCCTTACCTTGTAACCGCAACAAAAGCACGCCGTATAGGGCGTTAAAGCAAGTCTCAAGCTCGTCGGTAGGCACTTCCTTTTTCTCGCGAGCACGCAACTCGACGATGAAGGGTAGGGTACGATAGTAGTCTGCACCATACTCGGGGTATTTGTCGCTTGTGAGCAACTGATGGTGCAAATCATTCAAACGAATGAGCACATTCTTGCAAATCTGTAGGTGCCCCATCTTTTCGACATGCTCAAGCTTCATCATCTTGACCAGCGACTCATACCAGTCACGTATCTCGGCACGCTTCTCGTCACTAACATCATAGCGTGCAATTACCGTCTTCTCGATGACATCCAAGTCCAATCGGCATGCACGAATAATGTCCTCGACCTGCCATAGGTAGAGGAGGTACTCAGCCATGTTCTCGTGTCGTTTCTGTTGAGCGATAATCATGGGCGGTTATCCAAATTTACTGATGTTGCGCAAGGCTTGCTCATTTACAATCTTGATGCGTCGGCCATCGACGATAATGATCTTCTCCTGCACGAATGACGAAAGCGTGCGAATGGCATTGCTCGTTGTCATATTAGACAAGTTAGCCAAATCCTCACGTGCCATAAAGATGTTGAGGGTCTCGCCGTCTTCTTCGTAGCCATAGTTGTCACGCATCAGCATCAGCGCCTCAGCGAGACGACCGCGGATGTGCTTCTGCGTCAGTGTAACAATCTTGGTATCACTGCCACCTAGATGTCGTGAGAGCTCGTGGATAAAGAACCATGCCAATTGTCGGTTCTGGTCGATAAGCTCCTCAACCAACTTCATAGGGATGGTGCCAAGGGTCGATGGTTCCAGAGCTGCTGCCGTTGAGACATATGCTTCTTTAGCAAAAAAAGAGCGGTAGCCGAAGTATTGAATGGGTCGATAAAGACGCAGTATCTGCTGCCGTCCGCCAATGCCATCCTTGTATAGCTTTACCTTGCCCTTCATAAGGGTCCATAGATATTGTGGCTCGTCTTTCTCGGCATAGATGATCTGATTCTTCTTGAAATTGTGTATCACGAAGTTGTCAGTAATCTGGTGTTTCTCCTCGATGGTGAGAATTGACCAGATCGCCGCCATGTCCTCAGCGATTATTTTCTCAATCGTGCTCTTCTTTAACATCATCAATAGCTACTATAAAATAGGTATGCAAAATTACTACAACTAATTGGATTAACCAAATAAAACACCTATTTTAAATATATTTAGTTAGATGATGCAAAAAAGAGCCGAGACCTTGATGGCCTCGGCTCTTAAATGTGGTTAAGTAGTGATTACTCCTCGTCGAGGAGAATGTTCATCACCTCAATGGCACTCTTCATGACGTTGGTGCCAGGGCCAAAGATAGCAGCTACACCAGCCTTATAAAGGTAGTCATAGTCCTGCACGGGAATCACGCCACCAGCGGTGACAATGATATCCTCACGACCAAGCTTCTTGAGCTCCTCGATGACAGCGGGAATCAAGGTCTTGTGACCAGCGGCCAGCGAGGACACGCCAAGCACGTTCACGTCGTTCTCGACAGCTTCGCGAGCGCTCTCCTCAGGAGTCTGGAACAGCGGGCCCATATCGACATCAAAGCCACAGTCGGCATAACCGGTAGCGACCACCTTGGCGCCACGGTCATGACCATCCTGACCCATCTTAGCGATCATGATGCGAGGTTGACGACCATTCTTGGCGGCGAACTTCGCGGTGAGTTCACGGGCCTTCTCCAGGTCGGGATCTGATTTGGTTTCTGCTGAATACACGCCTGAAATGGTTTTAACAACTGCTTTGTAACGACCCACGATTTTCTCGCAGGCATCTGAAATCTCACCCAGCGAAGCACGATCCTTGGCTGCCTCAACGGCCAGTGCCAACAGGTTGCCCTCGCCAGTCTCCACACAATGGGTGATGGCATCGAGGTCGGCCTTGACCTTTGCCTCGTCGCGGTTGGCGCGCAGACGCTCCAGACCCTCAACCTGCTCCTTGCGAACCTCGGTGTTGTCGATTTCGAGGATATCGATAGGATCTTCCTTCTCAAGGGCATATTTGTTGATGCCGACGATGGTCTGACGACCACTATCGATGCGAGCCTGTGTGCGTGCAGCTGCCTCCTCGATGCGCATCTTGGGTACGCCGGTCTCGATGGCCTTGGCCATACCGCCCAGCTTCTCAATCTCCTCGATGTGAGCCCATGCCTTCTGAACAAGCTCGTCGGTCAGCTTCTCCACATAGTAACTTCCAGCCCAAGGATCGATAGCCTTAGTGATGTAGGTCTCCTGTTGGATATAAATCTGCGTGTTACGGGCAATACGTGCCGAGAAGTCGGTGGGCAGAGCAATAGCCTCGTCAAGGGCGTTGGTGTGCAGCGACTGAGTGTGACCCTGTGCAGCAGCCATTGCCTCGATGCAGGTACGGCCCACGTTGTTGAACGGGTCTTGTGCGGTCAGCGACCAACCAGAGGTCTGGCAGTGCGTACGCAACGACATCGACTTGGGATTCTTTGAGCCGAAGCTCTTGACGATTCTCGCCCATAACAAACGGCCAGCGCGCATCTTGGCAATCTCGGTGAAGAAGTTCATCGAAATACCCCAGAAGAACGACAAACGGGGAGCGAAAGCGTCCACATCCAGTCCAGCATTGACACCTGTACGGATATAGTCCATACCATCGGCGAGCGTGTAAGCCAACTCGATGTCGGCTGTTGCACCAGCCTCCTGCATATGATAGCCCGAGATCGAGATTGAGTTGAACTTGGGCATATTCTGCGAGGTGTACTCAAAGATGCTAGCAATAATCTGCATTGAGAACTTGGGAGGATAGATATAGGTGTTGCGCACCATGAACTCCTTGAGGATGTCGTTCTGGATGGTACCAGCCATCTCCTCAAGCTTGGCGCCCTGCTCAAGACCGGAAACGATGTAGAACGCCATAATGGGCAGCACAGCGCCGTTCATGGTCATCGACACCGACATCTTGTTCAGAGGAATGCCGTCGAACAGCACCTTCATGTCTTCGACCGAACAGATTGATACACCAGCTTTACCCACGTCACCAACCACGCGCTGATTGTCGGCGTTATAGCCACGGTGAGTAGGCAGGTCAAATGCAACAGACAGACCCTTCTGGCCCGATGCCAGGTTGCGACGATAGAAAGCGTTACTCTCGGCAGCTGTCGAGAAACCAGCATACTGACGGACGGTCCACGGGCGGAACGGGTACATCAGGCTGTAAGGGCCACCCAGGAAGGGGGGAATACCAGCCACATAGTCCAGATGCTCAAGACCCTCAAGGTCTTCCTTCGTATAAACAGGCTTGATGTCGAGCAACTCGGCATTCTTCCAAGGCTCGCCCATCACCAGAGGCTTATGCTCAACATTGAAAGCCTCATTTGCGATATCTATGTTCTTAAAATTTGGTCTCATTGTTCAGCTCCTCCTTATTTTAACAGTTTAGCGTTAAAGGCCTTCAAAGTGCCCAGCACATTAGTGCGGACATTGATGAAGTTGGTGATGCCCAGTGCCTTGAATTCGTCAGTCTCAGGACCGGCGAGCACAAGCTCGGCGCGGCCATTCAGTAGCTTCACTGCCTCGGGGATGAGAGCAGCGTACTCGTCGTCGCTCGAGCAGAGCACAACCACATCGGCCTTCTGCTCCATGGCGGCATTGATACCTTCCTCGACACTCTGGAAGCCATTGTTGTCAATCAACTTGTAACCAGCACAAGCAAAGAAGTTGTCGCTGAACTGTGCACGTGCCAGACGCATGGCCAGATTGCCAATAGTGAGCATGAACACGACGGGCGTGTTGGCGGCATGCTCAGTGGCAAGGCGAATCTCCTCGAACTGGCTTGCCAGACGCTTCATGTTCAAGCTGACCTCACCCTCCTCGTGATGACATCCGCAAGCGCACTTGTGAGCAGCCTCGCAAGCATCAGCCTTGTCGGCGGCAAGTTCGGTGAAGTTGGGGAACTGGTTGGTACCCAACAGTTGCTCTTTGCGCTTGGCGACCTTGTCAAAGCGTGCGTTGGCGCTGGCGTTGACGGCATTGATGATGTTGCAGTTGTCAAGCTCGGCCTTAAAGCCACCCTTGTCCTCAACGTCGAGGAAGAGTTTCCAGGCCTCCTGTGCGAGCGATGCGGTGAGCATCTCCACATAGTAGGAACCGCCTGCGGGGTCGGTGACCTTGTCAAGGTGGCTCTCTTCTTGCAGCATAATCTGCTGGTTGCGGGCGATGCGCTCGCTGAAGTCGTCGCTGGGCTTGTAGCAAGCGTCAAACGGGGTGACGACTATCGAGTCTACACCAGCTAGAGCAGCACTCATAGCCTCGGTCTGAGTACGAAGCAAGTTGACATAGCTGTCATACACAGTGTGGTTGAACAACGTAGTCTCGGCATTAACCACCATCTTGCATGCACAGTCGCACTCAGGCTTGTATTGCTTGACAATCTGAGCCCACAACTGGCGGCCAGCGCGGAACTTGGCAATCTCCATGAAGTAGATGGTCGAGATGCCCATGTTGAACTTGATGCGGCAAGCG